>JAGPEG010000133.1 GCA_018057165.1 Tabrizicola sp. | reverse complement strand
CGACAGCGCAAGCGCGCCCACGCCCAGAAGGGCTTTGGTGATGACTTTCATAGGTCTTCCTCCCAAGGAAGGGGCGCTTCCGGCCCCCGGTTCAATCTGCGCACAGGTCCCCCGGACACTGCGACACTGGCAAGAAAAGCCGATTCCCTCGCTTGCGTCAAGGATATTTAAATCACTATGATTTATTATTGACAGGTTTTGCATCCGCCGCCAGTCTGCATGAAACCAAGACCCGAGGGGGGAGGGAGGCCAGCATGCTCATCGGTATACCGCCCCTTCTGGGCCCCGACTTCCTGGCGACCTTGCGCGGCATGGGGCATGGCGACGAGATTGCCATCGTCGACGGCAATTACCCGGCGCTGGACCACGCCCGGCGCCTGGTCCGGGCCGACGGGCACGGGGTGCTGGCGGTGGTGCAGGCGGTGCTGACGGTGATGCCGCTGGACCGTGCGGTTCCGGCCGCGCTGTTTCGCTCCAGCCTGCACAACGATCCGACGCGGACGGGCGAGATCCACGCCGGGATCGACAGGCTTTTCGCCCGGATGGCGCCGGGGATGACGGTCGTGCCATTGTCGGGCGAGGCGCTTTATCCGCGCATCCGGGGGGCGCATGCCATTGTTGCCACCAGCGAGATGGCGCTTTTCGCCAATGTCATCCTGCGCAAAGGGATCATCGGCCCGGTGGGCTGAGGGGGAGATCGCAATGCAGGACGCCTCACCCCCCGACCGCAGCCAGACCGAGGCCACCATTCTGCGCGGCACCAACCAGTCGGGAATGCGCGATCACAACGAGCGGCTGGTCCTGTCGCTGGTCCGCCGCCACGGGGCGCTGGCGAAGTCCGACATCGCGCGGATGACGGGGCTGTCGGCGCAGACGGTCAGCGTGATCATGCGCGGGCTGGAGGAAGAGGGGCTTCTGGAACGCGGCGCGCCGGTGCGGGGGAAGGTGGGCCAGCCCTCGATCCCGATGTCGCTGGCCGCCGAGGGGGCGTTCTTCTTCGGGCTGAAGGTCGGGCGGCGCTCGGCGGATCTGGTGCTGACCGACTTCCGGGGACGGCTTCGAGCGGCGCGTCGGAAGGTCTACCGCTATCCGACGCCCGATACGGTGGTGGGCTTCGTGAAGGAGGCGGCTCCGGCGCTTGCAGGCGAGCTGCCCCCGGCATTGCGGGGCCGGATCATGGGGATGGGCGTGGCGATGCCGTTCCAGCTTTGGAACTGGGTCTCGGTGCTGGGCATCCCGCAGGAGGAGATGGACGCCTGGCGGGCCCGCGATATCGGGGCCGAGCTGGGCGCGGTGCTGGGTCTGCCGGTCTATGTCCAGAACGACGCGACCTCGGCCTGCGGGGCGGAGCTGATCTTCGGGACCGGGGAGCGACCGAAGGACTTCCTGTATTTCTACTTCGGGACTTTCATCGGCGGCGGGCTGGTGATGAACGGACAGCTGTTCCTGGGCCGCACCGGCAATGCAGCGGCGGTGGGGTCGATCCAGGTGCCTGCGCCGGGCGGGGGGACGCGGCGGCTGATCGATCTTGCCTCGATGTCGGTGCTGGCCGAGGCGATGGAGGCGGCGGGGGAGGGGTCGGACCATCTTTGGTGGCAGCTGGACCGCGGGGACGTGTCGGAGCCGCTGCTGTCGGCCTGGCTGACCAAGGCGGCGGGGGCGCTGGCCCATGCCACGCTGGCGGCGGCGGCGCTGCTGGAGGTGCAGGCGGTGCTGATCGACGGCTGGATGCCGGTCGCGGTCCGGGCCGAGCTGGTGCGGCGGACGGAGGCGGCCCTTCTGCGGCTGGACCTTGCCGGGATCGACCCGCCGGTGATCCGCGAGGGGACGGTCGGGGCCGATGCGAGGGCGCTGGGGGCGGCGGCGATTCCCTTGTCGCAGAGGTACCTGATCGACCAGAACGTAGGCCAGCGCGAGGGGTAGTGTCCACGGTGGACATTTTCTGATTCCGCTTTGGAATCAGAGGGATGGGCGTGGGCATTTACCTGGGGTTAACGGGTTGGTTTGTGGGGATTTCTCCCTCGCCTCGGCCCTCTTCCATGGGGAGACGGGGCGCCCTTGGCGGGCGGTTCGCAGGACGGCCCGGACCTTGCCAGAACGCTGGCGCAGAATCGCGCGGAGGCGTAGATTCGCCCGGTCTGATCCACGGCAAGGAGGGTGCCATGCAGCTTGATGCCCAGCAGGTGACAGTCATGCTTCCGGTTCGAGATCTTGTCCGAGCGCGGGAGTTCTACGAGCGTGCCCTGGCCCTGCCATCGGGCGAGGAGAAGCTTGACGGCAAGGTGGTCTACCACTGCGGCGGCACCGAGATCGCCCTGTTCCCGAAACCCGAGGGCACCAAGGCGGAACATACCGCCCTGAGTTTCCGGGTGGCCGACATCCGCTCCTCGATTGCCGAACTGGAGGGTCGGGGCGTGGTCTTTGCGGATTATGACCTGCCGGGCTTCAAGACGGTGGAACATGTCTGCGTGCTGGGCTCGGAAAAGGCGGCCTGGTTCAATGACACCGAGGGGAATATCCTGTGTCTGCATGAGGATATTCCGTAGCGGGCGGCTTGGCGGGGTGATTTTTGCTGATGGGCGGGGGTTTCACACCCCCCACAGCCTTGGTTGCTGGAACCAGGGGCGCAACCAAGGCTGCACCCTTGGGATGTTCGGGGTCAGGTGAATGGGGGTAAGTAGCTGAAGCGGTTTGGCGGACGGCGACCCAAACATTGGCACTCCACCCAGTGTTCCCATAACCCGCATGACCTGGACGATGCAGAAGACAACTGGTCGCTTGTCGAACGAAGATTGGGTTTTCCGGTCGAAACGGCTGCCTGATTGCCGGGCATGACGGTCGTCTGATCCAAGGCGGATTGGGCAAGCGATGATGGGCAGTATTGCCCGGTTATGGCGAGGCCCCTGCCACCCCCTTTCCCTTCCCCGTCTCCCCGGTGCATCCTGCCCATAACGGAGGACCCCCGATGCGCAGCCTGCTTCTCTACGGCGACAGCAACACCCATGGCACGATGCCGATGCCGGACCTCGACTTCGACGGTCGTTTCGACCGTGACGGCCGCTGGGCCGGGCGGCTGGCGAAGCTCATCCCGGAATGGGAGGTGATCGCCGAGGGGCATCCGGGGCGGACCACGGTGCATGACGACCCGGTGGAGGGCGCGCATCGCAACGGGCTGACCGTGCTTCCGGCGCTGCTGGAGAGCCACAAGCCGCTGGATCTGGTGCTGATCATGCTGGGCACCAATGACCTGAAGGCGCGGTTTTCGGTCAATGCCTGCGACATCGCCCTGTCGCTGGAGCGGCTGGTGCGGCTGATCAAGGGCTCGGGGGCGGGGCCGGGGGGCATGGCTCCGGGCGTGCTGCTGGTCGCGCCGCCGCCGATCCTGGAAACCGGCTGCCTCGCGGGGATGTTCGCGGGCGGAGCGGCGAAATCGGCGTCGCTGGCTGCCGAGATCGCGGCAGCGGCGGCGCGGGCCGGCGTGGCCTTCCTGGATGCGGGGCAGGTGGTCCGGGTCTCGCCCATTGACGGCATCCATTATGATGCGGAGGCGAACCCTGCATTGGCAAAGGCCTTCGCCGCCGAGATCAGGACGCATTTCCCCGCCTGACTGTCGAAAAACCGCTAGAAGCCTGGGCCTTGGCGGCGCAGGATCGCCCCAAAGGAGGCCAGGCCCATGACCCAGCACGATCCCTCGCTCGCCATCGCGGAACTCCGCGCCAATGTCGCGGTGCCGTTCGAGCGCGCCCGAGCGATGCCGAAAGCAGTCTATACCTCGCCCGCCTTTGCGAAGGCCGAGGAAGACCACATCTTCGCGCAGGACTGGCTGTGTGCGGGGCGGGCGGATGCCCTGGCGAATCCGGGCGACTATCTGACGATGAACATCGCCGGAGAGCCGGTGATCATCCTGCGCGACCGCGAAGGCACCCTGCGCGGCATGTCGAATGTCTGCCGCCACCGGATGAGCACGCTGCTTGAGGGCCGGGGCAATGTGCGGTCGATCGTCTGCCCCTATCACGCCTGGACCTACAACCTTGACGGAAGCCTGCGCGGGGCCCCGGCGATGGCGCGCAATGATGCGTTCTGCAAGGAGGATGTGAAGCTGCCCTCGGTCCGGGTCGAGGACTGGCAGGGCTGGATCATGGTGACGCTGAACCCGGAGGCGACCCCGGTGGCCGAACGGCTGGCGGGGGTGGACCGGCTGGTCGGCCATCTGCCGATGGCGGACTACCGCGAGGTCTTCCGTGAGGACTTCCGCTGGGACACCAACTGGAAGGTGCTGGCCGAGAATTTCATGGAAAGCTACCATCTGCCGGTCTGCCATGCGGGAACCATCGGCGGGTCGTCGGACCTGAACAAGATGGAATGCCCGGAAGGCGAAGAGGCGTTCAACTACCACTGGATCGTGAAGAACGACACGGTGCCGCTGGCGCTGGCGCATCCGTCGAACACGGTCTTGCAGGGCGATGACCGGCGCATCACCTGGCTGCTGGCGATCTACCCCGCGCTCTTGATCACGCTGACGCCCGGCTATTTCTGGTATCTCAGCCTGACGCCGGACGGGCCGGGCTCGGTGCGGGTGCTGTTCGGCGGCGGGATGAGCAAGGAATGGATGGCCGACCCCGAGGCGGAGCGGCATCTGGCATCGGTGAAGGCGCTCCTGGACGACGTGAACGTCGAGGACAAGGGCTGCGTGGAGAAGGTCTGGAAGGGGTTGTGCGCGGGGATGTCGTCGCCGGGATCGCTGAGCCATCTGGAGCGGCCGAACTACGATTTTGCCCGCTATATCGCCAGCCGGATGCCGGGGGCTTGACCTTCGGCTGCGGGGCGTCACCTATCCGCGCATGACGCGACATGCCCTGATCCTGGCCCATGGCCAGCCCTCGGACCCCCGGACCGCAGGCGCGGCGCTGGAGGCTTTGGCGGCCAGGGTGCAGGCGCTGCTGCCCGACTGGGCGGTGGGGGCGGCGACGCTGGCCGAGGACGGGGCGCTGGAACGGTCGGTTCAGGGGCGGCCGGGCGGGGTGGTCTTCCCGCTGTTCATGGCCGGGGGCTGGTTCACCCGGGTGCATGTCCCGAGCCGTCTGGCCGGGGCGGGTGTCGCAGGATGGACCGTGCTGGAGCCCTTTGGCTGCGACCCTGCGGTGCATGATCTTTGCGTGGCGCTGGTGCGGGAAGCGGGGGCGGGTCAGGTGATCCTTGCCGCGCATGGGTCGTTCAAGGCCTCGGCCCCGTCGGACATCGCGCGGCATGTGGCGGGGCGGATCGCGGCGGAAACCGGGGCGGAGGTCGCAACGGGGTTCATCGACCAGGAGCCGCAGGTGTCGACCTTGACCGGGCGCGCGGGTGTTTGCCTGCCGTTCTTCGCGGCAGAGGGCGGGCATGTGAGCGAGGACATTCCGCGGGCGCTGGCCGGGGCGGGGTTCCGGGGCCGCATCCTGCCGCCGGTGGGGCTGGACCGCCGCGTGCCGGGGATCATCGCGGCGGCAATCACGCGGGGCGTGCCGGTCTGTGCCGGGGCCTGCCGCTGGGCGGGGGACCAGAACCCGTGAGCAAGGATCTGGTCCCCGGCGTCAGACCGTGTGCAGGTAAAGGTCGAAGTCGACCTCGCTGACGGTGCGCATCACGCGGGCGTATTCGGCGGCCATGATCGCGGTGAAGGTGCGGTGCATGTCCTCGCCCAGCGCGTCCTGCAGGAAAGCCGACCGCTTGGCGGTGTCGATGGCGGATTTCCAGTCGGTCGGGATCGCGGTGGTGCCTTGGTCCTCATAGCCGTTGCCGGTGGTCTCGGGGCCGGGGTCGATCCGGTCCTTCATGCCCTTGCGCACGCCCGCAAGGACCGTGGCAGCGACCAGATAGGGGTTCGCATCCACTCCCGCCGGGCGGTGTTCGATCCGCCGGGCCTTGATGTCGCCCGCCGGGATGCGCAGCGCGACGGAGCGGTTGTTGACGCCCCAGGTCGGCGAGACGGGGGCATAGGACTGGCTGGCGAAGCGGCGCCAGGAATTCGCGTGCGGCGCGAAGACCAGCATCGATTCGCCCATCGTCTGCTTCAACCCGCCAAGCGCGTGCAGGATCAATGGGTTCCACTTGCCCTCTTCGGCCTCGATGAAGACGTTCTTGCCGGCGTCGTCCAGCATCGAGACGTGGAAATGCATGCCGGACCCGGCGTAGTTCTCGTTCGGCTTGGCCATGAAGCAGGCGACGACGCCATGCGCGCGGGCCTGGGCGCGGACGATGCGCTTCAGCCGCATCAGGTCATCGGCGGCCTGCATCACATCGGTCCGGTAGTGCAGGGTCAGTTCATACTGGCCGGGGGCGTATTCGCTGATCAGCGTTTCGGCCTTGATGCCCGCCTTTTCGGCTCCGGCATAGATGTCGGAGAACAGCGGCAGCATCCCGTGCAGGTGGTCGACGGAATAGACCTCGGTCTTGTGGCTGAGGCGGCGGTCGAGCACGTCGCGGGCGGGTTGCATCTTGCCGTCGGGGCCGCGTTCGGGGTCGAGAAGGAAGAATTCGAGTTCAAAGGCCCCGGCGGGATGCAGGCCATCCTGCGCCAGGAGGTCCACCTGGCGTTGCAGGGCGTGGCGGGGATCGGAGGTCATCGGTGCGCCGTCAAGCGTGTACATCGACATGAACACCTCGCCGCGTGGCGGCTGGGTGTTGTGCAAGGGCTTGAGCGTGCCGGGGATCGGCCAGGCGCGCAGGTCGCCGTCGCCCTGATCCCAGATCAGGCCGGTCTCGTGGACATCCTCACCACAGATGTCGAGGCCGAGGATCGAAATCGGCAGATGGCGCCCGTTGTTGTAAAAGGACAAAAGCTCATGCCGCCGGATGATCTTTCCCCGGCCAATGCCATTGGCATCATGCAGGATAATGTCAAAAGCTTCGATCTCGGGGTGCGCGGCGAGGAAGGCTTCGGCCTCGGACGGGGTGGAACCGGAAGGGCTGGTCAGGGTCATGGTCAGGCTGCCTGGAAAAGATCGGAAAGGATGGTGTCGAAGCTGGAAATCAGCCGGTCGACCTGTGTCTTCTTCGTCGCCGGGCTGATGAGCATCATGTTGTGGAAGGGCGCGATGAGCGTGCCACGGTTGATGAGGCCGGTGTGGATCGCGGCCTCGACCTGCGGCTGGTGCGCGAAACCGGCCTGCGTGCCGTTTTTCAGCGGACCCGGCGCGCAGATGAATTCGACCCGCGCCCCGACGCGGACGACGTGCCAGGGGGCCTGATGCCGGTCGATGATCTTCGCGAGGCCATGGGAGAGGCGCTCGGCCAGCTTTTCCATATGGGCATAGCTTTCCGGGGTCATCACCTCGGACAGGGTGGCCACCAGGCAGGCGAACTGCATCGGGTTGGCCGAGAGCGTGGTGCCCATGCCGGTGCGGCCGGGCTCACGCTTCGCATCGGCCTGATGATACCGCTGCGCGGTGCCCTCGGTCAGGCCCCAGACGGCGGTGGGCATGCCGCCCGCGACGCATTTGCCGACCACGAAGATGTCGGGCCGCAGCGAATGCACCCGCGTATAGCCACCAAGGCCGGAGGAAATGGTATGCGTCTCGTCCATGATCAGAAGCGCGCCGTATTTCAGCGACAACTGCCGCAGCCCGTCATGGAAGCCTGCCTCGGGCAGCACCATGCAGGAGTTGGTCATCACCGGCTCGGTCAGGATCGCGGCGACATCGCCCTGCGCCAGCGCGGCCTCGACGCCCGCCAGATCGTTGAATTCGCAAGCGACGGCGGTTTGCGTCAGGTCGTTCACCTGGCCGAGAAGGCCGGGGGTGTTGACGGTGCGGCCATTCTCCAGGCTGACGAACGTGTCGTCCAGCGTGCCATGGTAGCAGCCGTTGAAGACCAGCACCCTGGGCCGCCCGGTGATGGCGCGGGCGACGCGCAGGGCAAAGCGGTTGGCATCGGTCGCGGTGGTGGCGATCTGCCAGCGGAACGGGCCGAAGCGGTCGGTTAGCAGACGCCCGGCGGTAAGCGCGGCTTCGGTCGGCAGCATGTAGGTCAGGCCACGACGGGCCTGGGCGCGGATCGCCCTGGCGACCGGGGCGGGGGAATGGCCGAACATCGAGCCGGTGTCGCCGAGGCAGAAGTCGTCCAGCGTCTGACCGTCGATGTCCGCGATGCGCGCGCCATGGGCTTTGGCGACAAGGGGCAGATGCGGCATCGGCCAGTCGGCCATCCAGTGCATCGGCACGCCGCCGAGAAAGGTTCCGGCCCCGTCCTTCAGCGCCTTCGCGGCTTTTGGACGGGCCTTGATATAGGTTTCAGCCTCGCGCGCGGCGAAGGCGGCAAGGCGGTCACGGCGGATACCGGCGATCAGATCAGCGGACATGGCGGGCCCCGAAACGGCGTCGCAGCGGTTATGCGCCATAATTTGATCAAAAGGCAAGCGGTGGCTTGTGGACCGGCCTGCTTGTCCTGACCTGGCTCGGAAAGCGCGTCCTGCGTCTTCGACATATCGACGCGAGGCCGGGTGGCCCGACCTTCGTCTTCGCCCCGCTTCGCGGCTGTCACGCGACGAGCGACACCGTCCTCGCGGTGGTTTCGATCAGACCCAGTCGCCCTCGAAATCCCTGGGCACCAGCAGGTTGTGCCGCCCCAGGTTCTTCACATCGCGTTCGCCGCACAGCGCCATGGTGATGTCCATTTCCTTGCGGATC
>JAGPEG010000132.1 GCA_018057165.1 Tabrizicola sp. | reverse complement strand
GGCTCTGTTGCACAAATCGTCTGATGACCGAGGTTACCCTTTCCCCGGACGGACTTATCCCACGGCTTCAGTGACGGGTATGCCGAGCGCGGTGAAGCCGTTCAGGACGGCCACACGGACTTGGAACTCGGCAACCTGACGGTCGAAGTCCCGCGCCATGAGGCGCTGGCCCAGGAGCTTCACACAGTGCATCTTCGTTTCGACGCGGCTTCGGCGGTGGTATCCGCTCCATCGTCGCCAGATCGATCGGCCGAAGCGTTTCGACGCGCGTAGGGCTTCGTTGCGGGCGACCGCCCCGGGGCTGTCAGGCTTCCAGGGCTTGCCATTCCTCCGAGGCGGGATGATTGCAGCTGCGCCGCGTGCGGCGATGGCGTCATGGCACTTGCGGGTGTCGAAGGCACCATCAGCGGTGACGCTGGCAATCTTCTGATCGGCTGGGATCTGGTCGATTAGCTCAGGCAGCATGGGCGCGTCGCCCACATCGCTGGTGGTGAACTCGGCAGCCCGGATTTCCAGCGTTTGCTCGTCAATTCCGATGTGGATCTTGCGCCAGACGCGCCGTTTGGAACCACCGTGCTTGCGCGCGTTCCACTCGCCTTCGCCCTCGACCTTGATCCCGGTGCTGTCGATCAAGAGGTGCAGCGGGCCCTGCGAGGCGCGGTAGGGGATGTTAACCTTCAGGCGCTTCTGGCGGCGGCTGAGGGTGCTGAAGTTCGGCACAGCCCAGTCCAGGTCGATCAGCCGCAGCAAGCTCTCGACGAACCCGGTAGTCTGCCGGAGCGCCATGCCGAACAGCACCTTCATCGTCAGACATGTCTGGATCGCGGCATCGCTATAGTCAGGCTGCCGGCCCCGTTTTCCGGTGGGCTCCGCCTCCCAGATCATGGTCGGATCGAACCAGATCGACAGCGAACCGCGGCGCTTGAGGGCTGCGTTGTAGTCAGGCCAGTTCCGGGTCTTGTAGGCGGGGGGCGTGGGTCTGCTCATGCCCTGCAGCTACCACGTTGGATTCACGAGATGAATCCCTTACGCGATTTGTGCAACAGAGCCCATTCACCCGATACAGGCCCTTGGGGTATTTCTTCAGATAGTTCTGGTAGGCCGCGGCAGTGTTGGCGTTCTGCGCCGCGATATAGGCCTGCTTGTCCATTTCCTGCTGGAGCAGCCCTTCGGCTATGCCGCCGATCATGTCCTCAAGGCCTTCCGCCTGCACGGGCGCGCTCAGGACAAGGTTCGCCGCCAGCATCATCGGCAGGGTCAAGCGTCGCATCGGGTATCCTTTCATCCGGCGCGGCAGGGGCCGCTCACCTGCCGATAACGCGCAGAGTCGGGCGCGGTTGCAAGCGGGCACCTGCCCCCTGGCCCCACCGTGTCACCTTTTCCGCCGATGCGTGCCCCCGCCTCACTCCCGCCAGGGCCCCCTTCCCCGACACTCCGCCGTCAAAGCCCTTTGCCGCCTCGGGGCCCCATGCTAAGGATCTGGCACAGCCAAGCTCAAGCCCTTGAAATCCCTCGCCCCGCCAGAGCTGTCCTGCGTGGCCAAGGAGACCAGATGATCCTCTACGGCATCCCCACCTGCGACACCTGCAAGCGTGCCCTCAAGACCCTTGAAGCCGCCGGAAAGGACGTCAGCTTCCGCGACATCCGGGCCATTCCGCTGACGCAACAAGAGATAGACACCATCGTTCATGAATTCGGCAGCCGGGCGGTGAACCAGCAGTCCACCACCTACCGCGGTTTCAATGATTTCCTGAAAGCCTCCGATCCCGAGGCGCAGATCATGGCGCAGCCGACCGTGATGAAACGGCCGGTCATTCAGGACGGAGATCGCTGGTATCTGGGGTGGGACAGCGCGACCGAAGCCGCGCTGACCGCTTAGATCAAAGCAGCCGCAGATCGCCCGCCGACTGCTTGCCATCCCGACCCGACTGCAACTCGTAGCCGATCTTCTGGTTGTCGCTCAGGCCCTTCAACCCGGCCCGCTCCACCGCCGAGATGTGGACGAACACGTCCTTGCCGCCGTCATCCGGCGCGATGAATCCATAGCCCTTCGTCGAATTGAACCACTTCACGGTGCCCGTCGGCATTCCGCTTCTCCTCTCAGAACCCCCCGAGGCGTCATTGCCCCGAGCCGTGCCACCAGGTCTTCCAGGGCTTCGTTCAGAGAGCCGGTCAGGAAATCTGTCGTCACTGCGGCGATGATGCCAAGGATTCGCCGAAAATCAAGCCGCAAGGCGAAAAGCCGCCCCGGTCGGCAACCGGGGCGCATGTTTTGCGGCCAAAAGCCGGGTCAGTTGGCGGGCGGCAGGGCCTCGAACCCGAAACTTGCAACCGCCTGGTCCAGGCTGATCGTCTCGGTCCGGGTCTCGCCCAGACGGCGGACAGAGACCGTCCGACCCTCAACCTCCTGCATGCCAATGGCAAGGATCACCGGAACCTTGCCCACGGAATGCTCGCGGACCTTGTAGTTGATCTTCTCGTTGCGCACATCCGCCTCGGCCCGAACCCCGGCCTTGCGCAAGCTTGCCACCACCTCATGCACGAAGGGATCGGCGTCCGACACGATGGAGGCCACCACCACCTGCCGCGGCGCGAGCCAGAACGGCAGCTTCCCGGCGTAGTTCTCCAGAAGGATACCGATGAAGCGCTCGAACGAGCCAAGGATCGCCCGGTGCAGCATATAGGGGCGGTGCTTCATCCCGTCCTCGGCCACATATTCCGCACCCAGCCGGTCCGGCAGGTTCGGATCAACCTGGAACGTGCCGCACTGCCATTCGCGGCCGATGGCGTCGGTCAGTTTGAAATCCAGCTTCGGGCCATAGAACGCGCCGTCGCCGGGATTGATCTCATAGGGCAGGCCCAGGCTCTTGATCGCGCCTTCCAGCGCGCCTTCCACCTTGTCCCAGGCCTCATCCGAGCCGATCCGCACTTCGGGGCGCGTCGAGAGCTTGATGTCGAATTTCTCGAAGCCAAGGTCCTTGTAGACCGAGGACAACAGCCCGATGAAACTGGCGCATTCCGACTGGATCTGGTCTTCGGTGCAGAAAATATGCGCGTCGTCCTGGGTAAAGCCGCGCACCCGCATCAGCCCGTGCATCGAGCCCGACGACTCATACCGATGGCAGGACCCGAATTCCGCCAGCCGCAGCGGCAGATCGCGGTAGGACTTCAGACCCTGGTTGAACACCTGCACATGGCAAGGGCAGTTCATCGGTTTCAGCGCGTTGATGCGCTTTTCCTTGGCGCCCTCTTCGTCGACCTCGACGATGAACATGTTCTCGCGGTAGGCCTCCCAGTGGCCCGACTTCTCCCACAAGACCCGGTCCACCACCTGCGGCGTCTTGATCTCCTTGTAGCCCGCCTGCCGCAGACGGCCGCGCATGTAGTCTTCCAACTGGCGATAGATCGTCCAGCCGTTCGGGTGCCAGAACACCATGCCGGGCGCTTCTTCCTGCAGGTGGAACAGCTCCATCTCGCGGCCGAGCTTGCGGTGGTCGCGTTTCGCGGCCTCCTCCAGCATCGTCAGATGCGCCTTCAACTCGTCGCGGTTGCGGAAGGCCACGCCGTAGATGCGCTGCAGCATCGGGCGCGAGGCATCGCCCAGCCAATAGGCCCCCGCGACATGCGTCAGCTTGAACGCATCCGCCGGAACCTGCCCCGTGTGTTGCAGATGCGGCCCCCGGCACAGGTCCTGCCAGTCGCCATGCCAGTACATCCGCAGGTCTTCGCCCTCGGGGATGCGGTCGATCAGCTCCAGCTTGAACGGCTCCTTGCGGCCCCGGTAGTATTCCACCGCCTTTTCGCGCGGCCAGACCTCGGTCTTCACCGGGTCGCGGGCGTTGATGATCTGCTTCATCCGGGCTTCGATCGCGCCCAGATCTTCCGGCGTGAAGGGTTCCTCGCGGTCAAAGTCGTAGAACCAGCCGTAATCCCGCACCGGGCCGATGGTGACGCGCACATCGGGCCAGATCTCCTGCACCGCGCGGGCCATGATATGCGCAAGGTCGTGGCGGATCAGCTCCAGCGCCGGGGCCTCATCCTTCAGCGTGTTGATCGCCAGCTTGGCATCCGCCTGGATCGGCCAGGCCAGATCCCAATGCGCGCCGTTGACCTGCGCCGAGATCGCCGCCTTGGCCAGTGAGGGCGCGATGCTTGCCGCCACCTCGGCAGGGGTCACGCCCGCATCGTAAACACGCTTGTTGCCGTCGGGAAATGTCAGGGAAATCTGGCTCATGGCCGTCTCCTCGTCAGTTTGGCGCCTACGAAACGCCCGGTTGCGGGTTATGTCAGGCGGTTTCTGCCTCCGGGCATGGCCGAAGTCAAGCCATGCGCGGTTCTTCGCCCGCGGGTTGCAACCACCCTGCCGAAGCGCCCCTGCCGTTGCTATCTTCCGGGCATGACAACCTTCCTCACCACCCCGCAAGGCCGCCACATCGCTTATCACCAGACCCCCGGCAAGGGTCCGGGCGTGGTCTTCCTGGGCGGCTTCCGGTCCGACATGTCCGGCTCCAAGGCCCAAGCCCTGCAATCCTGGGCCGAAGCGACGGGCCGCGCCTTCCTGCGCTTCGATTATTCCGGTCACGGGGCCTCGCACGGGGCCTTCGTCGATGGCGCGATCACCGACTGGCGCGAGGATGCCGCCGCCGTCATCGACGTCTTGACCGAAGGCCCGCAGATCCTCGTCGGTTCCTCGATGGGCGGCTGGATTTCCCTGCTCCTCGCCCGTGACATGGCCCCCCGAATCGCCGGGTTCATCGGCATCGCCGCAGCCCCCGATTTCACCGAACGCATGTGGGAGGCCGAGTTCACCCTGGCCGAACGCACCACGCTCTTGGAGGAAGGTGTTTTCCTCCGCCCCTCGGACTATTCCGACGACCCCTACCCGATCACCCTGCGCCTGATCGAGGATGGACGGCAAAACCTGGTGATGAACGGCCCCCTGCCCCTGCACATGCCGGTGCGGCTGTTGCAAGGCAGCGCCGATACCGACGTGCCGCCCACCGTCGCCATCTCACTCTTCCACCAGATCACCAGCCCCGACCTGCGGTTGACCCTGGTCAAGGATGCCGATCACCGCTTTTCCACGCCGCCCTGCCTGGCGATGATCACCGAAGCCATCGAGGACGTGACCCGCGCGCGCGAGGCGCTGCCCGTGGAAGACAGCCCCGGCTTGAAGGTTTCGAACATCCGCTGATGTGGCCTTTCCGCCGATCTATCCTTGGTCGGTTGGACTCCGTATTTGAATCCATGGGCTTGTCGGCTACGCTTTAGAAAAGACCAAGACCGCCGCTTGCAGAAACCCTGCGCAGAAGGCCCGTGTCGTGAGCGTACTCGTCCTTACCGAACCCGCCGCCAACGAACCGCTTGTCCTGATCCCCGGCTTCATGGCCGATGCTCGCAGCTTCATGCCGCAGCTTGCGAAACTTGGCGCAGACCGCCCGGTCATCCTGCTGAGCCCCGGCCTTGGCGACACGCTGGAAAAGATCGCCGCCACCATCGCCCCGCATCTGCCGCCGCGCTTCGCGCTGGTCGCGCACGGACTTGGCGGCAATATTGCCATCGAAATCCTGCGCAAACGCCCCGAAGCCG
Source organism: Tabrizicola sp. (assembly GCA_018057165.1). Lineage (GTDB taxonomy): Bacteria > Pseudomonadota > Alphaproteobacteria > Rhodobacterales > Rhodobacteraceae > Tabrizicola. The sequence goes on along the minus strand of JAGPEG010000132.1, from coordinate 3,109 downwards.
TGACCCGCGTCGCGCTCATCGCGACCGACCCGCTGCCCGAGACCCCGCAACTGGCCGCCCGGCAAGAGGCGCTGCTTGTCGCCGCCAAGACCGGGCATCTGCAAGCCTGCATGGCGCAGATGCTGCCCCTGTCCGCGCTGCACGAAGCGCCCTGGCGGGACGAGGTGATGGCGCTGGTGATGGACATGGCGGAAAACCTGGGGCCGGTCCAGTTCCGGCGCCACCTCCGCGTGCTGCAACGCCGCCCCGACCAGCAGAAGACCCTGCGCAAGGTTCATGTGCCGACGATGATCATCGCGGGCGAAAGCGACACGCTGATCCCGCGCCGCCGAGCCGAATTTCTGGCCGCAATGATGCCGCAAGGCTGTCTGGAGATCATCAGGGAGGCGGGCCACCTGCCGCAGCTCGAACAGCCCGAGGCGGTGACGAAAGTGCTGGAGACCTTCCTCGCGGGCCGTCTGCCGACACTGATGCTGCGCTAGGCCAAGATCTTGCTGCCGGAGCAGATTTAACCCGCTGAAAGGTCTGAAAATTTTCAGACCTTTCAGGCATGTCACGAGCCTTCTACGCCGAGGCCAGCGCGATCTTCCGCTTGGGCTTGCCCGCCGCGCGGTCGATGAAGCTCAGCACCAGCGGGCGAATGTTCAGCCGCCAGCTTTTCCCGGCGAAGATCCCGTAATGCCCCGCGCCCGGCTCCAGATGCTGCCCCTTCTTGTCATCCGACAGGCCCGTCAGCAGGTTCAGCGCCGCAACGCACTGGCCCGGCGCGGATATATCGTCATTCGCGCCCTCGACCGTCATCACCGCAACCTTGGTGATCGCCCCCAGATCGACCTTGCGGCCTGCCACCACGAATTCGTTCCGGGCGATCTCGCGGTTCTTGAAGATGCGCTCCACCGTCGAGAGGTAGAACTCCGCCGTCATGTCCATCACCGCCAGGTATTCGTCATAAAAGCGGTTGTGCGCGTCATGGTCCGACGCCTCGCCGCGGGCCGCCCGCAGGATCTGGTCGGAGAACGCCTTGCCATGCCGTTCCGCATTCATCGCCATGAAGCTTTGCAGCTGCAAAAGCCCCGGATAGACCAGCCGCCCCGCGCCCTTGTACTTGAAGCCGACCCGCTGGATCGCGATGTGTTCCAGCTGCCCCATGGTGATCCGGCGGCCGAAGTCGGTGACTTCCGTCGCCGCCGCATCCGGGTCCACCGGCCCGCCGATCAGCACAAGGCTGCGTGGCTGCGCCTCGGGATCCTCTGCCGCAAGGTAAGCCGTTGCCGCCAGAGTCAGCGGTACGGGCTGGCAGATGGCGATCACATGCGTTTCCGGCCCCAGGGCCTTCATGAACTCGGCCAGATAAAGCGTGTAATCCTCGACATCGAACTTGCCCGCCGAGACCGGAATATCCCGCGCATTGTGCCAGTCGGTGACATAGACATCGGCATCGGGCAGCAGCGAGGCGACGGTGGACCGCAGAAGCGTCGCGTAATGCCCCGACATCGGCGCGACCAGCAGCACCTTCCGGGCCATCGGCGACCGGCGGCGGACGAAGAACTGCACCAGATCGCCGAAGGGTTTCTGCACAACCGGCATCACATCGACAAGGTGGTCCTGCCCGTCCGGGCCAACGATCGACCGGATGCCCCAATCCGGCTTGGTGATCATGCGGCTGAAGCTTCGTTCCGTCACATCGCCCCAGGCGGCCATCAGTGGCAGGAACGGGTTCATCGACATGGCAAACGCGGGGTAACTGGCAAAAGCCCTGGCCGAGGCGCCCAACCACTCATTCGTGTTGCGGGCGCTTTCCATCAGGTCATAGGTGAACATATACTTCATCAAGTCTCCTTGCCGCCGGCGGGCCGAAGTCGCAACGCGGGCAAGGGGCGCACCGCAATGCTGCATGGCGGCGACGATAAGGGGGAATGGTTAGCATGACAACAGAAGACAATGCCCCCGATACCAATGTACGAGCCGAGCGTCTGAACGCTAACCTTGCAAAGGTTGAGGAGTTGTCAAAGCGCCTGACCGCTGCCTTGACGCATCGCCGTCAGGTCGACCCCTCGCTGCATGGTCCCGCGCCCGATGTCTACATGAAGGCCGCCGCCGCCTATTTCGCCGAGATGGTCTCGAACCCCGCGAAGGTGGTCGAGCATCAGGTGAACTACTGGGGCAAGACGCTGAAGCATTATGTCGAGGCGCAGCAGACCCTGGCCAAGGGCGAATTCAAGGCCCCGCCCGACCCGAACCCCAGGGACCGCCGGTTCGGCAATCCCCTGTGGGAGACGCATCCCTTCTTCAACTACCTCAAGCAACAGTACCAGATGAACGCCGAAGCGATCAGCACCGCCGTCGGCGACATGGAGACGCTGGCGCCGGAAGACCGCCGCCGGGTGGAGTATTTCACCAAGCAGATCGTCGACATGTTCAGCCCCACCAACTTCCTCGGCACCAACCCCGAGGCGCTGGAAAAGGCGGTCGAGACCGATGGCGCCTCCCTCGTCCAGGGGCTTGAGAACCTGGTCCGCGACATCGAGTCCAACCAGGGCGACCTGCTGGTCACGCTGGCCGACAAGGAAGCCTTCCACATCGGTCAGAACATCGCCACCACGCCGGGCGAAGTCGTCTACCGCAACCGGATGCTGGAGCTGATCCAGTACGCGCCCACGACCGAAACCGTCCACAAGACCCCGCTGCTGATCTTCCCGCCCTGGATCAACAAGTTCTACGTCATGGACCTGAAGCCCGCGAATTCGCTGATCAAGTGGATCGTGGACCAGGGCTTCACCCTCTTTGTCGTCTCCTGGGTCAACCCCGACGCCAGCTACGCCGGCACCACGATGGACGACTACATCCGCGACGGCTTCCTCCGCGCCATGGCCGAGACCCGCCGCATCACCGGCGAGAAGCAGATCAACGCCGTCGGCTATTGCATCGCCGGCACCACCCTGGGCCTGACCCTCGCCCATCTGCAAAAGGCCGGCGACGAAACCGTCAAGACCGCCACCTTCTTCACCACCATGACCGATTTCTCCGACCCCGGCGAAGTCGGCGTCTTCCTCAACGACGATTTCGTCGACGGCATCGAACGCCAGACCGAACGCGACGGCATCCTGTC
>JAGPEG010000131.1 GCA_018057165.1 Tabrizicola sp. | reverse complement strand
ACGCTGGATCTGATGGCGGACCTGCGCGAGGCGGCCGAGGCCGAGGCGATCCGGGTCTTCGCACGGAACCTGAAGGATCTGCTGCTGGCGGCCCCGGCGGGCGGCAAGGCCACGATGGGGCTGGACCCCGGCATCCGGACCGGGGTCAAGGTCGCGGTGGTGGACGGGACGGGCAAGGTCGTGGCGACGGACACGGTCTATCCGTTCCAGCCGAAGAATGATCTCAGGGGCGCGCAGGTGGCGATTGCGAAGGCCATCGGGCAGCACGGGGTCAAGCTGATCGCCATCGGCAACGGCACGGCGAGCCGGGAGACGGAGAAGCTGGTGGGCGACCTGCTGGCGCTTCTGCCGGGGGAGAAGCCGGTGAAGGTGATCGTCAGCGAGGCCGGGGCGTCGGTCTATTCCGCCAGCGAACTGGCGGCGCGGGAGTTTCCCGATCTGGACGTTTCCTTGCGCGGCGCGGTCAGCATTGCCCGGCGCTTGCAGGACCCCCTCGCCGAGTTGGTGAAGATCGAGCCGAAGGCCATCGGGGTCGGTCAGTACCAGCATGACGTGGACCAGCACCGGCTGGCGAAGTCGCTGGACGCAGTGGTGGAAGACGCGGTGAACGGGGTGGGGGTGGATCTGAACACCGCCTCGGCTCCGCTTCTGGCGCGGGTGTCAGGGGTAGGGCCGGGTCTGGCCGAGGCCATCGTGGCGCATCGGGACCAGAACGGGCCGTTTGGCACCCGGAAAGAGTTGCTGAAGGTTGCGCGGCTGGGACCGAAGGCGTTTGAACAGGCGGCGGGGTTCCTGCGGATTTCGGGCGGGAAGGAGCCGCTGGATGCCTCATCCGTCCACCCGGAAGCCTATGATGTGGCCCGCAAGATCACCGCGGCCTGCGGGCGGGACATTCGGGCACTGATGGGCGACGGGGCGGCGCTGAAGACGCTGAACCCGGCGAGTTTCGTGGATGACCGCTTCGGCTTGCCGACGGTGAAGGACATTCTGGCAGAGCTGGAAAAGCCGGGGCGCGACCCGCGGCCTTCGTTCAAGACGGCAACCTTTGCCGAAGGGGTGGATGCGATCACCGACCTTCGTCCCGGCATGGTGCTGGAAGGCACGGTGACGAACGTCGCGGCCTTCGGAGCCTTCGTGGACATCGGCGTGCATCAGGACGGGCTGGTGCATGTGAGCCAGCTGTCGGACAGCTTCGTGAAGGACCCGCATGCGGTGGTGAAGGCGGGGGATGTGGTCAAGGTCCGCGTGGTCGAGGTCGACGTGCCAAGGAAGCGGATCGGGCTGACGATGAAGTCCGATGGCGGGGCGAGCGCGAAGGATCAGGCGCGGGAGCGGGGGCCTGCGGCGGGCAAGCCGGTGCGAGGGCCGATGCAGTCGGGGCCGCAGGGTGTGTCTCAGGGCGGCGGGAATGCCTTTGCCGATGCCTTGAAAGGCAAGTTCGGGCGATAGCACCGGACTTTTGGAAAAGTCCGGTTCGGAGCCTTTGAAGGCTCCGGCCCGATTTCTTCGAAGAAATCGGCGGCCCGGTCAGGCCGCAGCCCCACCCACGGTCAGCCCCTGGATCAGCAGCGTCGGCTGGCCCACGCCCACCGGAACCCATTGCCCGGCCTTGCCGCAGTTGCCGATGCCGGGGTCAAGTTGCAGATCGTTGCCGATGGCGCGGATGCCTTTCAGCGCGGTCGCGCCGTCGCCGATCAGGGTCGCGCCCTTCACGGCCTCGCCGACCACCCCGTTGCGCACCCGGTAGGTCTCGGTGCAGGAAAAGACGAACTTGCCCGAGGTGATGTCGACCTGGCCGCCACCGAAGCCCACGGCATAGATGCCATCCTTGAGGCTGGCGACGATCCCGGCGGGGTCATCCTTGCCGGCCAGCATGTAGGTGTTGGTCATCCGCGGCATCGGGATATGGGCAAAGCTCTCGCGCCGACCATTGCCGGTGGGGGCCACGCCCATCAGCCGGGCATTCTGGCGGTCCTGCATGTAGCCGACCAGCACGCCGTCCTCGATCAGCACGTTCTTCGCCGAAGGGGTGCCTTCGTCGTCGATGGAGATGCTGCCGCGCCGGTCGGGAATTGTGCCGTCATCAAGGACAGTCACGCCTTTGGATGCAATCTGTTTCCCCAAAAGCCCCGCAAAGGCCGAGGTTTCCTTGCGGTTGAAGTCGCCCTCCAGCCCGTGCCCGATGGCCTCGTGCAACAGGATGCCGGGCCAGCCGGGGCCAAGGACGACGTCCATCACCCCTGCAGGAGCGTCCACGGCGGAGAGGTTGACCTGGGCGATGCGGAGCGCCTCGGCGATCATCGGTTTCCAGGTTTCGGGCGACATCAGCGATGCAAGACCATGACGGCCACCCTGGCCCGTGCCGCCCTGTTCGCGGCGACCGTTCTCCTCGATCATGACGGAGACGTTCAAACGTGCCATCGGGCGGATGTCGGCCAGACGGGTGCCTTCGGGGCGCAGGATCTCGATCTCTTGCAGCGAGGCGGACAGTGCGGCGGAGACCTGGACGACGCGGGGGTCGAGCGCGCGGGCATAGGCGTCGATCTCGCGCAGAAGCTCGATCTTCACCGGGAAAGCGGCGTCGGCCATCGGGTCAAGGGCCTGGTAAAGCCGGGTGTTGGTGCCGCGTGGCGGCGGGGCGAGGGTGCCGCCGCCTGTGCCGACGGCAAGACGGGCGGTCTCCGCCGCGCGGCGGAGCGAGGTTTCCGAGATTTCGGTGGAATGGGCATAGCCCGCGACCTCGCCCCGGACCGCACGGAGACCGAAGCCCTGGCTTGCGTCATAGGTCGCCTGGCGGATGCGGCCGTCATCCAGGACGAGGCTTTCCGCCCGGCGGCGTTCAAGGAAAAGCTCGCCATCATCGGCCCCGGCGGTCGCTGCGCGCAGGGTGGCAAGGGCGGCGGCTTCGTCCAGGTGGGTGTCGAAGGGGCGGAAGGGGGCGTCGGTCATCGGCGGGGCTTTCTGAGGGTCAGGGTCCAGAGATGGGCCGTCGCGCGGGCGGGGTCAAGGCATCAGGCGGTCGATGAAGGCGGCCTCCTCGGCCCAGGTGGCGGGAGAGAAAAGCGCCTCATGCCCGACGGGACCGAGGGAGAGGAAGGTCTTGGGGTCGCGGGCGGCGGCGAAGAGACGGCGGCCGAAGCCCTGCGGGATCACGCCATCCTTCTGCCCATGCAGGATGAGGAGCGGGGCATTGATCGCCGCGATATGGTCGCGCGAGCGGTACTGGTCCTTCATCAAGAGACCGACAGGGACCCAGGGATAGGCGCGGCGGGCGATGTCGACGGCGGCGGAGTAGGGCGCTTCCAGCACCACGGCGGCGACAGGGTTTGCCGCGGCGGTGATCACGGCGGGGCCGGTGCCAAGGGATTCGCCGACAAGGACGATGCGGTCCGGGGTGATGCCCTGCTGCCGCAGGTGGTCATAGGCCGCCTTGGCGTCGGTGAGAAGGCCGGGTTCGGAAGGCACGCCGGTCGAGCCGCCGTAGCCGCGATAGCTGAGGAACGCCACGCCATAGCCCTGCGCCTGGTAGAAGGCGAAACGGTCGGCGCGGTCGGCGATCTCTCCGGCGTTGCCGTGCAGGAAAAGGAGGGTCGGGCGGTCCCCCTTCGCGGGGCTGACCCAGAGGACGAGGGTTTCCCCATCGGGGGTGGGCAGGGCGACCCTTTCGACTCCGTCTAGCCCGGTTGCCTCGGGCGGCGGGTCGCGGCGGGTGGGGAAATACTGGAGATCGCGCTGGAAGGCATAGATGCCGGACAGGGCGACGGCGTAGAAGAGGCCGAAGGTGACGAGGGTCAGCTTGATGAAGGCCACGTTCTTCTTGCCTCTTGCCGATCCGGGGGCTTCGGGCCGGATTCGCGCGACGGTTTTGCTTGTCGCCGGAAAGCTAATATGGTTTGAGGGCCATTGGAAACAGCGGGATTCTGACCTTTGGTCGGCATCCCTGGACAGCGGCGGCAAGCCGCGACCTGAACGGGATGAGACATATGCGTCTTTCGACAGTGATGAACGGGGTTGGCGTGGCGGCGATGGCCATGCTGGTGGCCGGACAGGCCCTTGCACAGCAGGCGCTGGAAATCGTGGGTCAGCCGGTTGACGGCGCAATCGGGTTCCAGCCTGCGGTAACGGAACTGGCCGAGGACCTGCACTGGCTGGATCACATGATCCTCTATGTCATCGCCGCCATCGTGATCTTCGTCACCGGGCTGCTGATCTATGTGATGGTGCGCTATAACTCGAAGACGAACCCGACGCCGTCGCGCTTCACCCACAACAGCCCGCTGGAAGTGGCATGGACGCTGATCCCGATCGTGGTTCTGGTCTCCATCGGGGCCTTCTCGCTGCCGATCCTGTTCAAGCAGCAGGAAATTCCGGTGGGCGAGGTGACGATCAAGGCGACCGGCAACCAGTGGTACTGGTCCTATGAATATGTCGACGAGGGGATTTCCTTCGACAGCTACATGATCGGCTCGCCCGCGACGGGCGGCACCAACATGATGACCCCCGAGGTCGAGGCGCAGCTGGTTGCGGCGGGCTACACCAAGCAGCAGTTCCTGCTGGCGACCGACACTGCGGTCGTGGTGCCGGTGGGCAAGGTTGTCGTGGTGCAGGTGACGGCGACGGACGTGATCCATTCCTGGAAGATCCCGGCCTTCGGCGTGATGCAGGACGCGGTGCCGGGCCGGACCGCCGGGCTGTGGTTCACGGCGGAAAAGGAAGGCATCTACTTCGGCCAGTGCTCGGAACTGTGCGGGCAGATGCATGCCTATATGCCGATCACGGTGAAAGTGGTGTCGGAAGCGGCCTATGCGGAATGGCTGACCAAGGCCAAGGCGGGCGACGTGCAACTGTCTTCGGTGGCGGTGCCGACCGGGACGCAGGTCGCCTCGAACGACTGAGGCCAGGCCAGGGGCTTTCGGGTGGGGCTTGGCCATGGGTCAGGCCCCCTCTGTCTGAAATGGAACCGGAATGAGCGATACTTCAGCATATCAGGGCGCGGGTGCCACCCCCTACGAACCGGGGTTCGGCGACTATGTGCAGCTTCTGAAGCCGCGCGTGATGTCGCTGGTGGTGTTCACCGCATTGGTGGGCCTTCTGGTCGCGCCGGTCAGCCTGCACCCGGTCGAGGCCTTCTCGGCGATCCTGTTCATCGCGCTGGGCGCGGGGGCGTCAGGCGCGCTGAACATGTGGTGGGACGCCGATATCGACGCGGTGATGAAGCGCACGGCGAAGCGTCCGGTGCCTGCCGGTCGCGTCCAGGCGGGCGAGGCGCTGGCGGTGGGGCTGGCGCTGTCGGGGATCAGCGTGGTGATGCTGGGTCTGGCCACGAACCTGATGGCGGCGGGGCTGCTGGCCTTCACGATCTTCTTCTATGCCGTCGTCTATTCGATGTGGCTGAAACGCTCGACCCCGCAGAACATCGTGATCGGCGGTGCCGCCGGGGCCTTCCCGCCGATGATCGGCTGGGTTTGCGCCACGGGCAGCGTCTCGGTCGCGGCGTTCCTGATGTTCGCGCTGATCTTTATGTGGACGCCGCCGCATTTCTGGGCGCTGGCGCTGTTCATGAAGGAAGATTACCACGCGGCGGGCGTGCCGATGCTGACGGTGACGCATGGCCGCAAGGCGACGCGGGTTCATATCCTGGTCTATACCCTGCTGCTGGTGCCCGTGGCGCTGGGGGCGGCGGTGACCTCGATCGGCGGTCCTCTGACGCTGGCGGTGGCCTTGGGGCTGAACGCCTGGTTCGTGATCGGCGCGGTTCGCTTGTGGCGGCGCGACGAGACCATGGCCGAGGCCGACAAATATGCGGCCGAGAAGGCGTTCTTCCGGTTTTCGCTGATCTACCTCTTCCTGCATTTCGCGGCCTTCCTGGCCGAAGCGGCGTTGAAATCTGCAGGCCTGGGGGGCTGGTGAGATGAGTTTCCGCCCCGAACATGATCTGCACAAGCGCCGGTTCAGCCGGAACCTGGGCGTTGGCCTGACGCTGGCCGCCTTCGTGGCACTGGTCTTTGCGCTGACCGTGGTCAAGGTGAAGCGCGGCGATCCGATGCAGGGCTATGACCATGTGGTCCAGCCCGTTTCCGTTCCGAAGGAGGACGCCGCGCCATGATCCTCCCGCGGCTTACGGGCAAGAACCGCACGCTGGTGCAACTGGTGACCGTGGTCGTGACCATGGCGTCGCTGTCCTTTGCGGCAGTGCCGTTCTACGACTGGTTCTGCCGGGTCACGGGCTATGCCGGGACGCCCTCGCGCGCCGAGGTGGCACCGGACACGATCCTGGACCAGAGGGTGAAGATCCGCTTCGACGCCACGGTCGACAAGAACATGCCCTGGAGCTTCAAGCCGGTGGTGCGGTCGATGGAGCTGCGCATCGGCGAGACCGGGCTGGCCTTCTACGAGGCGCATAATCCGACCGACCGGGTGATCGCGGGCACGGCAAGCTTCAACGTCTTTCCCGACACGGCGGGCGGCTATTTCACCAAGATCGAGTGCTTCTGTTTCACCGAGCAGGTGCTGCAACCGGGTGAAACCGTGCAGATGCCGGTCAGCTTCTTCGTCGACCCGGCCATCGTCGACGACCCGGACGGGAAGTTTGTGCATGAGATCATGCTCAGCTATACCTTCCACCAGACTCCGCTGCCGGAAGATCGGGCAGCCCTGGACCAATCCGCCGCACCCGCTGCGGCAAGCATAAACTGATCCACACCGCAACCGCGGTGGACCGAGATAGGACAACGAGGGAAACGCCGGCCATGGCCCACGCTAAGAACCACGACTACCACATCCTGCCGCCCTCGATCTGGCCGCTGCTCGGGGCCGTCGCCGGCTTTGTGATGCTGTTCGGCTCGGTGCTGTGGATGCATGGCTCGGCCCCCTGGATGGGGCTGATCGGGTTTGCGGGCGTGCTTTACGTCATGTTCGCCTGGTGGTCGGAAGTGGTGCATGAAGGCCAGACCGGCGATCATACCCCGGTGGTGCGGCTGGGCCTGCGCTACGGGTTCATCCTGTTCATCATGTCGGAAGTGATGTTCTTCTCGGCCTGGTTCTGGACCTTCTTCAAGCACCGGATGTATCCGATGGGACCGGACAGCCCGGCCATCGACGGCGTCTGGCCCCCGGCAGGGATCGAAACCTTCGACCCCTGGCACCTGCCCTTCATCAACACGCTGATCCTGCTGCTGTCGGGCTGTGCCGCGACCTGGGCGCACCATGCGCTTGTGCATGAGAACAACCGCAAGGATCTGGTGAACGGGCTGATCATCGCCATCGGCCTTGGCATCGTCTTCACCGGGATGCAGGCCTATGAATACAGCCATGCGGCCTTTGGTTTCGCCGGCAACATCTATGGCGCCAGCTTCTTCATGGCGACGGGCTTCCACGGCTTCCACGTCATCATCGGGACGATCTTCCTGACCGTCTGCCTGATCCGCGCGCTGAAGGGGCATTTCACCCCCGAACAGCATGTCGGCTTCGAGGCTGCGGCCTGGTACTGGCACTTCGTTGACGTGGTCTGGCTGTTCCTGTTTGCCGCCATCTACGTCTGGGGTCAGGGCTGATCCTTCCCCGCTGACAAACCCAAGCGCGGGCCTTCGGGCCTGCGCTTTTCCATTCCGGGGGCCGCCGATGCGCCGCTATGTCTTTCCGGTCCTGATGGGTATCGTCGGGGTAGCCATTCTGATGAGCCTCGGGTTCTGGCAGCTCAACCGGATGGAGGAGAAGCGGGTCTATCTTGACGAGATCGCGGCGCGGATCGGCAATGCCCCGATCCCGCTGCCCGCCGTGCCGGAGGAAGGGCCGCACAAGTTCCAGGCGGTCTTTGCGGAAGGGCGGTTCACCGGCGAATATCTGGAGGTTCTGGCCGGCCAGAAGGGCGCAAGTCCCGGCGTTCTGGTGATCGAGGCCTTTGCCCTGCCCGACGGCCGCCGGATCATGGTGCAGCGCGGCTTCATCGAGGAGGAGGCGCGGGGCATCCCGCGCGCCCCGCACGCGGCGAAGGTCGAGGGCAACCTGCACTGGCCGCAGGACACCAACCGTTTCACCCCGCCACCGGATGAAAAGACCGGCCTCTGGTTCGCGCGCGACGTTCCCGCGATGGCGGCAAAGCTGAAGACCGAGCCCACGCTGATCATTGCCAGCCAGCCCACGGGCGACGGGATCGCGCCGATGCCGGTGGACACCTCGGGGATCCCGAACGACCATTGGGGCTATGCGATCCAGTGGTTCCTGCTTGCCGCCACCTGGGCGGGGATGACAGTCTTTCTTCTCTGGCGTATCAGGACGCGGAAGGTTTGAAGGCGATATCATGAAGTATATCTCGACCCGTGGCGCGGCCCCTGTCCTTGGGTTCGGCGAAGCGATGATGACCGGCCTTGCGCGCGACGGTGGGCTTTACGTCCCCGAGACGGTGCCGGAGCTGACCCATGCCGAGATCGCGGCGCTGGCGGGCGCGCCGTATGAGGAGGTCGCGTTCCGGGTGATGCGGCCCTATCTGGGCGGGTTCTTTTCAGACGACGAGTTCAAGGGCCTGATCGCCAAAGCCTATCAGGGTTTCCACCACGCCGCCCGCGCGCCGATGGTGCAGCTGGGGTCGAACCATTTCCTTCTGGAGCTGTTCCACGGGCCGACCCTGGCCTTCAAGGACTTTGCCATGAGCCTCATCGGCCAGATGATGCAGGCGGCGCTGGCGAAGACCGGGGAGCGGATCACCAT
>JAGPEG010000130.1 GCA_018057165.1 Tabrizicola sp. | reverse complement strand
TCCCGCCAGCGGCTCGACCCGGACCTCGTCCATGTAGAGCGCCCGGTCGATCTCGACCTGCACCACATGCACCCCGCGCGAGGGGCGCCCGTAAGCCTGCGCCACATAGGCCCCCGCGAAAGGCGCATTCCGCCCCACCCGCAGGCCCGCCCCGGCAAAGGCCGCCTCGACCCGCTCCATCACCTCGCGCCCCGCCGTGGCCCCATAGCGATCGCCCAGCACCACCTCCGGCCTCGGCTGGCCGGGGCGGGTATGCGCCTCGATCGCCTCATGCGGCATCGAATGGCAGTCGATCAGCACCGCCTGCCCGAACTCTGCCCGCACCTCCTCGACCAGATCCGCCAGCGCCTGATGATAGGGATGCCAGAACCGCCGCAGCCGCGCCTCGGCTTCGGCCAGCGCAAGCTTGCCGCGATAGATCGCCCGCCCCCCGGCCACCACCCTGGGAATCACCCCCAGGCCCGAGGAGATTCGCGGATTGTGCGGCACCCGCACGATGCCCTCGATCACTGCCGAGTCAAGCTCGTCCGCCGCCCGGTTCAGGTCGATATAGGCCCGTGGCACCCGCGCTGCCAGAAGCGGTGCCCCCAGCCCCGGCGCCATCCCGAACAATTCATCGACGAACGCATCCTCCGACGACCGGATCGCACGGGGGTCCAGCACCGCCTGGAGCAGAAAATCCGCCGGATACTCGCGCCCGGAATGCGGCGAGGCGAAGATGACCGGGCTTGTCCGCACCACCGGGCGGGTCAGGACATAGGCCTCGGTCTCGGTCCGCGCCAAGGGGCACCTCGCTTTCCGTCCCCTTGGGTATAGCCGCATAATCCGGAAAGCCAAAACCCCTTGCGGCCCGTAACGCTTGCCAGTATAGCACCCCCGACCGACGCGGTTCGCCCCGCGTCCTTTTCGTTTCACCGCAAGGCGAACGACAGGTCAGGGGGGCGGATGCAAGGCTCAAGTGGGCGGTTAGCTCAGCGGTAGAGCACTACGTTGACATCGTAGTGGCCACTGGTTCGATCCCAGTACCGCCCACCATTCACCGCTTCCCGCAAGGGGGGCACGTTGTTTTCACTGGCGCAGACGCGCCGCGAAGAAGGAGAAGATCGATGAAGGTTGCGAACTCGCTCCGCTCGCTGAAGACGCGTCATCGCGATTGCCAGGTCGTGCGCCGCAAGGGCCGCGTCTATGTGATCAACAAGACGCAGAAGCGTTACAAGGCCCGCCAGGGCTGAACCGCTTTTCGGCAGACGGAATTCAGGGCCGCCTTGGGAAACCTCGGCGGCCTTTTCCTTTGCAGCCGCTTCCAGACCCGATGGCTTGCTCCTTTCAAAATACTCCCTGGGGGTCCGGGGGCAGGATGCCTCCGGGGTCTGCCAAGGGCCCGCCGCCACCGTGACCGGCACCGTGGCCCGTTGCCCCGCCGTGCCCCGCTGACCTGCCGGGCGCCAATTCCTTTCAAAAGGATTTGCAAAATCCTTCGAAGGATTTTGTCCTCGCTTCCGGACGCGCTGCGAAAGAATCACCCATGCACCCCAATCCCGCCTTCCGTCAGGACCCCCGCGAAAAGAACCTCGCCTTCGCCCGCGAACGGGGCTTCGGCCTCCTGACGATCAACGGCCCCGACGGCCCGCTTGCCGCCCACATCCCCTTCCTTCTGAACGCGGACGCCAGCTTTGCCGAGCTGCACCTCGCCCGCTCCAACCCGATTGCCCGCGCCCCGCTTCCCGCCCCGGCGCTGATCGCCATCTCCGGGCCGGATGCCTATATCTCGCCCGACTGGTACGGCCCGCATGCTGAGGTTCCCGATCAGGTCCCGACCTGGAACTATGTCGCCGTCCACCTCCGGGGTGTGCTCGAACCCCTGCCCGACGACGCGCTCCACCCCCATGTCGATGCCCTCTCCGCCGAACACGAGGGCCGTATCGAAGGCAAGCGCCCCTGGACCAGCGCCAAGATGACGGAAGGCGCGATGCCCAGGATGCTGCGGATGATCCTGCCCTTCCGTTTCCGCGTGACCTCGGTCGAGGGCACCTGGAAGCTGAACCAGAACAAGCCCGCCGAGATTCGCGCCCGCACCGCCACGGCCTTGGCGCGGGGCGAGGCCTCGGCGCAAGCGATCGCCGCCCTGATCCGCGATCTGCCATGAAGATCATCCATCGCTCTGACAGGATGCTGGTGCTGGAGGACCAGCCCTGGCTCGTCGGCATGCTGATGATCGGCATGGTGTTGATCTTCGCTTTCGGCGGCATGGCGCTTCTGGCCTCGGGCGAGACCTTCGGCGGGCTGATGATGTTTTTCGTCGGCACCGGCGTACCCCTGCTGATCGGAGCGCTGATGGTACAGCGGGTGCGACTGACCTTCGACCGCAGCGCCGGGACCGTGACCCGGACCCGGCGCTCGGTGCTGGGCCTGACGCAGACGACACAGGCTCTGGGCCGGCTGGACCGGGCGCGCGTCGCGGTCAGCACCGACAGCGACGGCTCGACCTACCGGATGGAACTGGACTTCCGCGATCCGGCAGAGATGGTCCCCTTCACGACGTACCACACCAGCGGCACGCGCCCCGAAGCAATGGCGCAGGCCGTGAACGACTGGTTGCAGACGGGGCGTTGAACCAGGCAGGGCAACGCGCCCCGCCCCATCGCAATTCCCCGTCGGCAGAGAACCCGCCCCGGACCTGATCCGGGGCCTCGCCAAACCACCCGCGACGACGTCCGTAACTTGCCATGCCCCGCCACGCGAACCCTATGCCCTGCCGTCCACCGCCTTGCGCCTCCCTTCCCCCGCGTGAGGAGGCGAGGGGGGCGACTCCGCCTGCAACCTTTCGCTCTCGTCCTCACACAGTCGCATCCTGCCCAAGCTCCCAAGCGAAACGCATCCCCATCGCCCAACCGGCGGCTCCCACCCGTTAAAATTCCGTTACCGCTCGCGACCAAGCCATTGAAATCGTGCAGCATCCAGCGTTTGTCCACCGTGGACACTCCATCCCCCCGTTTACACACCACCCTCTCCCGCCCTACACTCCCCCGGCATCCCGGAGGTCGCCATGCCCCTGCCCCTCGCGCCCCTGATCCCCCTCGCCGTCCGCCTCGGCCTCGTCGCCACGACGACCTTTGCCCTGACCCGACTGGCCCGGTCCGCCAGCCACCCCGGCCGCACCGACCAGCGGGCCGAGGATGCGCTGGACGAGCTGGGCGAGGGCCTCTCCCTGCACCGCCCCGCCGACCGGGCCGAGCAGACCAACGCCACCGCCCGCCTGCGCCGGGTGATCCGGTTCCGGGGCCGCAGCTATGAGGTCGACGCCGGTCTGATGGCCCGCTTCCGCCTGCGGGCGACCGGGGAATGAAGCTCTACCACGCCCCCGCCTCGCCCTTCGTCCGCAAGGTGATGGTCCTCCTGCACGAAGCGAAAGCCACCGACCGCGTCACCCTGATCCCGGTCGCGGGCACCCCGCTCGACCCCGGCACCCTGCCGGTCGACCGCAACCCGCTGGGCAAGATCCCCGCGCTGGAACGCCCCGACGGCCCCACCCTCTACGACAGCCGGGTGATCACCCGCTACCTCGACGACCTTCTCACCGCCCGCCTCTACCCCGCCACCCCGCGCCTCTGGGACACGCTGGTGATCGAGGCCACCGCCGACGGCATCGCCGAGGCCGCCGTCCTGATGCGCTACGAGATGCATGTCCGCCCGGAAGCCGCCCGCTCCCCCGACTGGTGCGAGGCGCAGTGGCTGAAGATCGCCCGCGCGCTTGCCGCGCTGGAGGAGCGTTGGATGAGCCATCTCTCCGGTCCCGTGGACATGGGCCAGATCGCCGTCGCCTGCGCGCTCGGCTATCTCGACTTCCGCCATGCCGAACGGGACTGGCGCGCCCTGCACCCCGGATTGGCCGCCTGGCACACCGCCTTCGCTGCTCGCCCGGCCCTGCTGGCAACCGCGCCGGGCGCCTGAAGCCGCCGCCGAACCCGCGACCCCCGCGACACACCGGACGAACTGCCGCACAGAAATGCACGGCCCGGCGGCTTTGTCCGCTGGACGAGGCAGGCCACCTTGGCTAAACACCGCCCGGCGGGGCATGGTTTTCCATGGCCCCTCAAGTCATATGGGTCGGCATCCAACGACCTGGAAGGGGAGAAGATCTCGTGTCCCACGCAGACGATCACGCAGGCACCGGCGAAGGCACTCGGCGGGATTTCCTGTACTACGCAACGGCAGGCGCCGGGGTGGTGGCCACTGGTGCCGCTGTCTGGCCGCTGGTCAACCAGATGAACCCCTCGGCCGACACCCGCGCCCTGGCCTCGATCATGGTCGATGTCTCGGCGGTCGAGGTCGGCACCCAGCTCACGGTCAAGTGGCGCGGCAAGCCGGTCTTCATCCGCCGCCGCAGCCCCGAAGAGATCGAAGCCGGCCGCGCCGTCAAGCTGGACGAACTGGTCGATGTCAACAGCGAGAACTCGAACAAGCCCGACACCGACGCCTCGGACGTGAACCGCACGCTGGACGAAGCGGGCGAATGGCTGGTGATGATGGGCGTCTGCACCCACCTCGGCTGCGTCCCGTTGGGTGACGGCGCGGGTGAATTCGGCGGCTGGTTCTGCCCCTGCCACGGATCGCACTACGACACCGCGGGCCGTATCCGCAAAGGGCCCGCCCCGCGCAACCTGCCCGTACCAGTTGCCGCCTTCGAAGGCGAAACCTCCATCAAGCTTGGGTAAGGAACAGATCATGGCCGGAATCCCGCACGACCATTACGAGCCCAAGACCGGAGCTGAGCGCTGGCTGCACAAGCGGCTGCCCATCGTCGGACTGCTTTACGACACCATCATGATCCCAACGCCCAAGAACCTGAACTGGATGTGGATCTGGGGCATCGTCCTGACCTTCTGCCTTGCCTTGCAGATCGTCACCGGCATCGTTCTCGCAATGCATTACACCCCGCATGTCGACCTGGCCTTCGCCTCGGTCGAGCATATCATGCGTGACGTGAATGGCGGCCACATGCTGCGCTACCTGCATGCCAACGGCGCCTCGCTGTTCTTCTTCGCGGTCTACCTGCACATCTTCCGCGGCCTCTACTACGGCAGCTACAAGGCCCCGCGCGAGATCACCTGGATCGTCGGGATGATCATCTACCTCTGCATGATGGGCACGGCCTTCATGGGCTACGTCCTGCCCTGGGGCCAGATGTCGTTCTGGGGGGCCACCGTGATCACCGGCCTCTTCGGCGCGATCCCCGGCGTGGGCGAACCGATCCAGACCTGGCTTCTGGGCGGGCCTGCGGTGGACAATGCCACGCTGAACCGCTTCTTCTCGCTGCACTACCTCCTGCCGTTCGTGATCGCCGCGCTGGTCGCGGTCCACATCTGGGCCTTCCACACCACCGGCAACAACAACCCCACGGGTGTTGAAGTCCGCCGGGGTTCGAAGGAAGAGGCCGAGCGCGACACCGTGCCGTTCTGGCCTTATTTCGTGATCAAGGACCTCTTCGCCCTGGCGGTGATCCTGGCGGTGTTCTTCGCGGTGGTCGGCTTCATGCCGAACTTCCTCGGCCACCCCGACAACTACGTCGAGGCGAACCCGCTGGCGACACCTGCGCATATCGTGCCGGAATGGTACTTCCTGCCGTTCTACGCGATCCTGCGCGCCTTTACCGCCGATGTCTGGGTGGTGATCGCGGCCAACTGGCTGTCCTTCGGCATCATCGACGCCAAGTTCTTCGGCGTGCTGGCGATGTTCGGGGCGATCGCGGTCATGGCGCTGGTGCCCTGGCTCGACACCTCCTCGGTGCGCTCGGGCCGCTATCGTCCGATGTTCAAATGGTGGTTTGCCCTCCTGTGCATCGACTTCGTCGTCCTGATGTGGTGCGGCGCGATGCCTGCGGAAGAACCCTATGCCACGATCAGCCTGATCGCCTCGGCCTACTGGTTCGCCTATTTCCTGATCATCCTGCCGCTTCTGGGCGTGATCGAGAAGCCGCTGGCCCAGCCTGCGACCATCGAGGAAGACTTCAACGCCCACTACGGCCCCAAAGCCCATCAGGCCGAGTGAGAGGATACCGAACATGTTCCGTAACATCGCACTCATCGCCGCTTCGGCCCTGACCCTGACCTCCGGCTTCGCCATCGCCGCCGGAGAAGGCGGGCATATCGAGGACGTGGCCTTCGCCCATGAAGGCCCGTTCGGCAAGTTCGACCAGTTCCAGCTGCAGCGCGGCCTTCAGGTCTATACCGAGGTCTGCGCCGCCTGCCACGGGCTGAAGTTCGTGCCGCTGCGCAGCCTGTCCGACGCGGGCGGGCCGGGCATTCCGGAAGACCAGGTCCGGGCCTATGCCAAGCAGTTCACCGTGACCGACAAGGAAACCGGAGAGGACCGCGAGGGCCTGCCGACCGACAACTTCCCCGCCAACACCAATGCGGGCGCCCCCGACCTGTCGTTGATGGCGAAGGCGCGGGCCGGCTTCCACGGGCCCTATGGCACCGGGATCAACCAGCTGTTCCGCGGCATGGGCGGGCCGGAATACATCCACGCGATCCTCACCGGCTATACCGGCGAGGAGAAGGAAGAATTCGGCACCACCTTCTACGAAAACCACGCCTTCTCGACCGGCTGGATATCGATGCCGGCGCCGCTGTCGGATGATCAGGTGACTTACGCCGACGGAACTGCGGCGACCGTGGACCAGATGTCGATGGACGTGGCCTCGTTCCTGATGTGGGCCGCCGAGCCGAAGCTGATGGACCGCAAGAACGCGGGCTTCGTCAGCGTGATCTTCCTCTTGGTCCTGTCGACCCTGCTCTACCTGACCAACAAGCGGATCTGGGCCGGGATCAAGGGCAAGAAGACCGCCTGACCGGATCAGCGCCACCTTTCGGAAAACCCCGCCCCCGTGCGGGGTTTTTCATTTGCGGCCAAGATAGTCCTGCACGGCGGGCGGCGGATTGGCAAAAAGCTCTGCCGTCGCAACCGGGGGATGGACGATCCCACCGGCGACAAAGGCCGTATCACCGCCCAGTGCAAGCGCGTCCTGCGGGTCATGCGTGACCATCAGCACCAGCGCCCCGGTCTCGTCTGCCACCTCGCGCACCAGCTGCAGCATTTCGGAACGCAGGGCCGGGCCAAGCGCGGCGAAGGGCTCGTCCAGCAGCAGGATCGGGCGGGCGCGAAGCAAGGCCCGTGCCAGGGCCGCCCGGCTGGCCTGACCGCCAGAAAGCTGCGCGGGGCGACGGGGGCCAAGGTCCTGAAGCCCGACACGCAACAGCGCCCTGTCGATGCGGGCGTGATCGGCCGGGGTCAGCCGCAAGTCGGGGCGGAGGCCAAGACCCAGATTCTGCGCGACCGTCAGATGCGGAAACAGGTTCTGGTCCTGGAACAGGATCGTCACCGGACGTTCCCCCGCCGGGACCGGGGTCAGATCCTGCCCCTGCCACAGCACGCGGCCCGAGGTCTGGGCGAAAAACCCCGAGATCACCGACAGCAGCGTGGATTTCCCCGCGCCTGACGGCCCCATCACCGCAATGCGGCTGCCCGCCGGGGCGGTCCAGTCGGCGGCCAGGCGAAAATCGCCTTGCGTGATGGTCAGGCGATCAAGCTGCAACACGGCGGCCTCCGGCGTCAAAGACCCAGAAGAGGGCAAAGGACAGGGTGACAAGGATCAGCGCGGCCGAGGCGGCGGCCTCCATCCGGTAGGCGCCGGTCAACTGGCTGACGACAAGGGGGAGCGTGGCCTGTTGTTCCCCGGCGAACAGCGCGATGACGCCGAGGTCGCCCATGGACAGGGCGGCGGCAATCCCGGCTCCGAACCCCAGCGGACGGGCCAGGCGCGGCAGGACCAGCCAGCGCAGGCGGGGCCAGCCTTGCAGGGCCAGACTGTCGGCCAGGCGACCGTAGTCCGCATGCAGCGCGCGGGTCTCTGGCAAAAGGATGCGGTAGAGATAGGGCAGCGAAAGCGCCAGGTTGACCAGAACCGTGACCGGCAGGGCCAGGGTCGTCGGCGGCACAAGGGGCTGGATCAGCAGGAAAAGCCCGGTCCCCAGCACCAGACCCGAGGTCGCAAGCGGCAGGGTGGCGGCGGTCTCGATCAGCGGGCGGGGACGACACGCGGCGGCCAGCGCCAGGGTCAGCGCGGCGGTGGTCGCCAGAAGCGCCGAGGCCAGCGCCACCAGGATCGACCGCCCCGCCGCGGGCAGGACCGAGGCAGGCAGATCGGCCAGCCCCGGCAGGCCGCGCAGCAGCACCGCAGCCAGCGGCAGGGTCAGGAACAGGCCCACCGCCGCCAGCGCGCCCATGTCACCCCAGCGCCGCCACCCGGCAGGGGCCGTCAGGCGCAGGTCGCGGTCCAGCCCGGCGCCAAAGCCAGCGGGGCGCGTCAAGAGCCAGGCCGCCAGCGTGGCAATCGACCCCAGCGCCAGCTGCATCCCCGCCAGCGCCGCGGCCTTGCCCAGGTCGAACTCGAAGCGGACCGCCTGGTAGATCGCCAGCTCGATGGTGGTGGCCGAGGGGCCGCCGCCCAGCGTGATCACCACGGCAAAGCTGGTCAGGCAGATCACCAGGATCACCAGCGCCGTGCCGGGCAACACCTCGCGCAGCATGGGTCCTTCCAGATGCCGGAAGGTCTCGCGCGGGCCGAAGCCCAGGGATTGCGCCAGGCGGATGCGCTCGGACGGGAGGGCGAGCCAGCCTTGCAGGATCATCCGGGTGGCCAGGGGCAGGTTCAGGAAGATGTGGGCGACGACCACGC
>JAGPEG010000129.1 GCA_018057165.1 Tabrizicola sp. | reverse complement strand
GGCGCTGGCCGCGCTGGCGGGGGTGGTCTACCTTTTGGACCGGGCGGGGCGGCTGGCGGTGCCGTTCGACCTGTTCATCGAGACGAACCGCAGCCGGTTCCGCAAGGTCTTCGCCCGGAAGAAGCGACGGTAGGCAGGGGCCTGCCTTGACCCTGTCCACGGTGGACAGAAATTCGTACCCTTTTGGATCAAGGGGTTACGCGCGGACGCTCAGGATTTGGAAAGGATTTTATCCGCCACGGACCCGGCTCTTTCAGGCCGCGAGAAGCCAGTCGAAGGGCGAGGGGCCGAACTGTCAGGAGCGGATGCCGTCCGCGAGCCGTTCTCGGGCAGCGACGCTCCGTCAAACCGACCGTCGACCACGAAGATTTCGCAAGCACGCGTCGGGTTGCAGTCCGGATGCAGGCTGGGCTGGATTCGAACGTCGTAGGGATTGACGCGGTAATACTGACCCGTGGCCTCATCCTGATGGTGCGTGAAATCACGCACCCTACGGCTCGCTCGGCTCTATTCCATCTGCCACGGCATCGGCTCCATGCCGACTAATGAGTATACTCTATCTAGCATGTCTCCTCCAAAAAATCTCAGAGCAGCACCAAGGCAAAGACAGATGAGCAAAATTCGCCAAGGATGCTCCCGCCATTTCAAAATCGGTGTCCTTCAGTTAGACACGGATTAGGCAACGCCTTACGAGGAGGCTGCCATCCAATCCCCATCGCAGGCAAAAATAGATGAGACATGGATTAGATACCGAGCTACCGCTCAACACAACTGGGAAACAGCCTCAGCATGCTTGTCAAGCATGAGAACCCCTCTTCGCACGAAAATCTAACTTCTAAACGAGCTAGAGGCACAGTTCTGAACTCCTACCCCTCCGTCGGCGCCCCGAACCGTTCCAGCATTCGGGTTCTGATCTGGTCCCGCGCCTGTCGGTAGGCGGCCAGTTTCGCCTCCCGCGTCTCTCCCAATCCGGTGGGGTCGAGGATCGGCCAGTATTCGATCTCCAGATGATGAAACCGCGTCAATTCCAGCGCCATTCTTTGACTTGCGGGGCTCAATGCTATGATCAGGTCGAATTGCGAAAGATCGTCGCCCCAATCCTGCATCTCCTCGAAGGACCGGGAGCGATGGCGCGACAATTCGATGCCCAGTTCCTGACAGACCGCGACGGAAAAGCCGTCGATCTCCATATCGTTCTTCACGCCCGCCGATTGGACATAGGCGCGCTGGCCGTAGAGTTGTTTCATCAGGCCTTCGGCCATCGGGGACCGCACGGCGTTGTGGTCGCAGCAGAACAGGATGGAATGCGGGAAATCGCCCAAGCTCAGCCCCAGTGCAGCACGCAGATCAGGGTGAAAAGGCGGCGGGCGGTGTCGGTGTCGACCTCGGCCTTGCCACCCAGGCGCTCGCACAGGATGGCGGCCCCCTCGTTGTGAATGCCGCGCCGCGCCATGTCGATGGCCTCGATCTGGGAGGGCGGCAGGCGTTTCACCGCGTCGAAATAGCTTTCGCAGATCTGGAAATAATCCTTCACCACCTGGCGGAAGGGCCCGAGCGAAAGGTGGAATTCGGCGGCCTTCTCGCCCGCTTCGGTCGCGATGTCGAAGACCAGCCGCCCCTCGCGGATCGCGAGCAGCACGCGCCAGGGGCCGTCGGGCAGCGCGCGGTCAGGGCGGCGGGCGGGGGTGAAGGAGTTCTCCTCCAGAAGGTCGAAGATCGCGACGCGGCGTTCCTGTTCGATCTCGGGCGTGGGGCGGGCAAGGCCCTTCTCGTCGATCTCGATCTGGCAGATGCGGTTCATGGGCCTCGTTCCCCGGCGGTTCGGACCGTGATGCCAAAGCGGGATGCATCACGCAAGGCCGTTGACGGCACGTTCGCAAGCCAGTTAGCCTCAGACTAGGGCTTGCTAGGTAGACGAGAATGGATCGGGATGGCTGGCAACAGCTTCTGACTGCGGAAGAGACCAAGCTTCAATTTTCGCAGGGCTTCAAGTTCCTCTATGGTCCCTGGTCGAGTCGTGCGGGCCTGGAAGTTGCGTTCCTTTCTCTCAATCCTGGGCGTGCGCCCCCGTTTGCCGAACTCCGCACAGTGTCCGACGAACGGGGCAATTCCTATTTGATCGAAGCGTCAACGACAGTTTCACCGCTGACACAGCAATTCCTGACGTTCGCCGCGCGGGTTGCTTCACCTCCGGAAGCAATACTGACTGGTGTCGTGGCACCTTTCCGAACTGACGATTGGAAAGGCGCGAGCCTTGCACAGCGTCGGGCCATGCTGTCTCTCGGGCGGTCATTCTGGCGCGAACCGCTGATTGACGCGCGACTACGGCTTATCGTGGCAGTTTCGGACGAAGCGGCGGCGCTTGCGGTGGAACTGACCGGAGCCAAATTTGATGGTAAACGCCCTGCGGGTTGGGGCGACCTTGTCATCCGCCGGTATAGGCTTCCGAACGGCGGGGTGATTGCGCATCTTCCGCATCTTTCGCGCTTCCGTTTGTTCGGGAGACCGCAATCGGAAGACGCTTTAGATTGGGCATTGGAGAAGCCGAGCTCGCCTCAATCGACGACAATCACGAGAACACGTCCGGTCATGCCACTAGCGGCAGCCATCGTTGCAAACGGCTCGCCTGCCGTGGATGATTTGAGCAAAGAGCGGAGTTTACCCGCCGCAGAGAAAGCAATGCTCTTGAGGATCAGGGGCAGTCGTGGCTATTTCGTCAAGGTTTTAGAGATGCAGTCTGTCGTCTTTCTTGATGGAGCAAAGGTGGGTGGATTGAACCGAAAACTTGTCGAATGGTATGTCTCCAAGCTTTTCGTAGCGAAATGCGGCGGACCGGCGCCACTGGAGCGGCGCGGGTTTCACCGCATAGACAAAGGTGAGCATGTCTATTGGGCTGCAAAAGGCCCGGGGGCGGCGGAATCTTTTGCCGCCGCAGTCACTGAAATGACGGGCTGCCCCATCCAGCCTTAGCCGTTCAGCCGATCAAGCCTTGCCCGCACGCTCAACCCGTGTGCCTGAAGGCTTTCGGACTGCGCCAGACGCTCGGCGGCGGGGCCGATGGCTTTCAGCGCCTCGGGGGTCATCTTCGCCAGCGTGGTGCGCTTCAGGAAGTCGAGGACCGAGAGGCCGGAGGAAAACCGGGCCGAGCGGGCGGTGGGCAGGACGTGGTTCGGCCCGCCGATGTAGTCGCCGATGGCCTCGGGGGTGTATTGGCCCAGGAAGATGGCACCGGCATGGGTGATCTCGCGGGCCAGGCTCTCGGGATCGGCGGTGCAAAGCTCAAGGTGTTCGGGGGCGACGCGGTTGGAGAGCCGGGCGGCCTCGGACAGGCTGCGGGCGATGATGACCGCCCCGTGCTGCGCCCAGCTTGCCCCGGCGATGGCGCGTCGTTCCAGAGTCTCCAGCCGCTTCGCGACGGCCTTGGCGACCGCTTCGCCGAAGGCGGCGCTGTCGGTGATCAGGATCGACTGCGCGCTTTCGTCATGTTCCGCCTGGCTGAGGAGGTCGAGGGCGATCCAGTCGGGGTCGTTGTCGGCATCGGCGATGACCAGGATCTCCGACGGTCCCGCGATCATGTCGATGCCGACCCGCCCGAAGACCCGGCGCTTGGCGGCGGCGACGAAGGCGTTGCCGGGGCCGGTGATCTTGTCCACGGCGTCGATGGTCCGGGTGCCGTAGGCCAGCGCCGCAATCGCCTGCGCCCCGCCGATGCGGTAGACTTGGTCCACCCCGGCGATGCGGGCGGCAAGAAGGACGAGGGGGTTCACGCGGCCATCGGGTGTGGGGCAGGCGATGACAAGGCGTTCGACGCCCGCGACCTTGGCGGGGATCGCGTTCATCAGCACCGAGGACGGATAGGAGGCGAGCCCGCCAGGGACGTAGAGCCCCGCCGCCGAGACCGGCGTCCAGCGCCAGCCGAGTATGGCCCCGGCGCTGTCGGTCCAGCTTTCGTCCTGCGGCTTCTGGCGGTTGTGGTAGGCCCGGATGCGGTCCGCCGCGAGATCCAGCGCCGCGCGATCCTCGGGCGTGACCTTGGCGATTTCCGCGTCGATCTCGGCCTGGCTGAAGGCGAGCGTTTCGGGAGTGAGGGTCAGCCGGTCGAAGCGTTGGGTCAGATCGATCACCGCCTGATCGCCCCGGCTGCGGACATCGGCGATGATCTGCGCCACGGCTTGATCGACATCTTCCGCCTCTTCGCGCTTTTGCCCGAGGAGGGACTGGAAGGCGGCCTCGAAGCCTGCGTCGGCGGTGGTCAGGAAGACGGGCATCGGGGCCTCCGGGGCGTCACGGTCGGGGACGAGATAGCGGGCGGGGGCGTTGGCCTCAAGCCGGGTACGTCGGAGCCATTGAAGGCTCCGGTCAGTCGTGATGCGGAACCTTGCCCGAGGGTGCGCGATAAGGCCGGGTCACATCATCCAACCGGATTTCCAGCGCCTCGACGTCAAGCGCGATGGCTCCGTCACCTGCCAGCGTCAGAGTCAGGCGGCCGGTGCCATCCTCGCCCGGTGTGAAGTCCATGGACAAAAGCGACAATACAAGGTCCTTGTCACCGCGATCAAAGCCCATGGTTTGAACTTTTCGCACATCTTCGACCACAAGCAGCGAACGGACACGCTCATAGGCCCGCCCCACCCGTTCGGCTTCCACCCGGTCTTCCCAGCGAAAGCGGTTCAGAAGCAGCGCGAAGCGGCGGCGGCGCGCATCGAAGGCAAGCTCGGCCGCGGGCAGGACGGCGTCCTGCACCAGCGTCGAGATGACCTTGAGATCATCGGCATCCTGCACCACCAGCCGCAGGGGCGCTTCGCCGCCCTCTTCAAACCGCGCGTCGCTCATGCCTGGATGCGTTCGATATGCGCGCCACAGGCGCGAAGCTTCTCTTCCACCCGTTCGTAGCCGCGATCCAGGTGGTAGACGCGGCTGACGACGGTCTCGCCTTCCGCCGCGAGGCCTGCAAGGATCAGCGAAACACTGGCACGGAGATCGGTCGCCATGACCGGCGCGCCCTTCAGCTTTTCGACGCCCGTGACCGTGGCCGTGCCGCCATGCACGTCGATCTTTGCGCCCATCCGGATCAGCTCCGGCGCATGCATGAAGCGGTTCTCGAAGATTTTCTCTTCCAGAACGCTGGTCCCCTCGGCCGTGCAGAGCAGCGCCATCATCTGCGCCTGCAGATCGGTCGGGAAGCCGGGGAAGGGTTCGGTCATCACATCAACCGCGCGCACGCGCCCGTTCTTGCGGGCAACCTTCAGGCCGCGGTTGGTTTGCGTCACGGAAACCCCCGCCGCATCCAGTTTCTCGGCGAAGCTTTGCACCAGGTCGAGCGTGCCGCCGATGCATTCCACCTCACCGCCGCAGATCGCCGGGACCAGCATGTAGGTGCCCAGCTCGATCCGGTCGGTCACCACCTGATGCGTCGCCCCGCCCAGCCGGTCGGTGCCCTCGATGGTGATGGTCGAGCTCCCCTCGCCGTCGATCTTCGCGCCCATCTTCTTCAGGCAACGGGCAAGATCGACAATCTCGGGCTCGCGCGCGGCGTTCTTCAGAACCGTGGTGCCCTTGGCCAGCGTGGCCGCCATCAGCGCGTTCTCCGTCGCGCCGACCGAGACGAAGGGGAAGTCCACCACCGCGCCCTTCAGCCGCCCGCCGGGGGCCTTGGCATGGACATAGCCGTCGCGGAGTTCCAGTTCCGCCCCCATCGCCTCCAGCGCCTTGAGGTGCAGGTCGACGGGCCGCGCGCCGATGGCACAGCCGCCGGGGAGCGAAACCTCGGCATGGCCGTAGCGGGCGAGCATCGGGCCAAGGACCAGGATCGAGGCGCGCATCTTGCGGACGATGTCGTAGTCGGCCTTGAAGTTGGTGATCGAATGCGAGGACAGCGCCAGCACCAGCCCGTCCTGCAGGCTTGCGACTTCCGCGCCCAGCGATTGCAGGAGCTGGGTCATGGTGCGGATGTCCGAAAGCCGCGGCGCGTTGGTCAGCGTCAGGGGTTCATCGGACAGCAGCGTCGCGGGCATCAGCGTCAGGCAGGCGTTCTTCGCCCCCGCGATCGGGATCGCCCCCGACAGGGCCCCGTTGCCACGCACCAGAATCGAATCCATCTGCCCTAGTCCCTTTCGGTCTCGTCCATATCATCGCCCGGGCCGTCTTCGGCGTTGCGGGCCTTTGCCTGTGCCTTCCGGCGCGCCATATTCGCCTTGAGCGCCGCTTTCAGCCGGTCTTCCCGGCTGGCGGGGCGCTTGAGGGTCCGGGACTTTTCGCTGAGGGGCGGGTCCGAGGGGCTGCGCATGGGGATGGCTTCTACCCCAAGGGCGCGGGTGGGTCCAGAGAGGGCCGGATTTCCCGACCAACCCCCTTGCGCCCCGTTCCGATTGCGTCTAATCACCCGCCACCAACGGCGCTGCAGTAGCTCAGTGGTAGAGCACTCCCTTGGTAAGGGAGAGGTCGAGAGTTCAATCCTCTCTTGCAGCACCACCCATCCCCTTGATCTAAAAGAACTCCCCTGATCCCAAGGGCTTGATGCCATTTCTGGTGCCATTGTCCGTCCCAGACCCGGTCATCCGGTGTGGCAGGAAAGTTGCGTCATTCGCGCGGGAAGGCGGCAGATTCTGGGCCCGGTGGCGGTGCGTGCAGGAACGGCCCAAGCTGCGCGGGTTTCCGAACTTTTACGCCCAGGATGCAGGAACGGCCCTTCCCTGCCGGTCGCGCAAAGGCGTCGCATGGCCGATCACGGGTGCGAGCGGGGCTTTGGCGGCGATCCCCAGGAGGGCCGCTTGCTTTTCACAGGAAATCAGCCGGGACCGCTCTGTCGACGATGCGCAGCAAGATGGCGGAGCGCCTCAAGTCGCAAGCCTGGCAGCGCGGGACATGTTGCGCTGCGCAACCCGTGCGCGGATCGACGCGACAGTGGTGACGGGGGTCGCCGCGAAAAGCTGGCGGGTATAGGGATGGGTCGGATTGGCAAAGACGGCCTCCCGCGGGCCCTGTTCGACCGCCTCGCCCTTCGAGATCACCATCACCTCGTCGGCGATGTAGCGCACGACCGAAAGATCGTGGCTGACGAAGACATAGGTCAGGCCGAATTCGTCCTGAAGATCGGCCAGAAGGTTCAGCACCTGCGCCTGAACCGACAGGTCCAGCGCCGAGACGGGTTCGTCCAGCACCAGAAGCGAGGGGTTCAGCATCAAGGCCCGGGCGATGGCGATGCGCTGGCGCTGGCCGCCGGAAAACATATGCGGATAGCGGTTGAAATGTTCGGGCTGCAAGCCGACCTTGGCCAGCATCGCCTCGGCCCGCGCGCGGCGTTCGGGGGCAGGGATATCGGTGTTGATGACCAGTGGTTCCATCAGCACGTCGCCGATCTTCTGGCGCGGATTCAGGCTGCCATAGGGGTTCTGGAACACCATCTGCACCTTCGAGCGCATCTCCGGCCCCGGTCGACGGGTGCGGATGTCGACGGGCTTGCCCTCGATCCGCAGCTCGCCGCTGGTGGGGGCGTCGATCAGGGCGATCACCCGGGCCAGAGTGGACTTGCCCGACCCGGATTCGCCGACGATGGCCAGGGTCTTGCCCTTTTCCACCTTGAAATCCACGCCTTTCAGGGCGCGCACGGTCCTGGCGCGGGCGAACATCCCGCCGGGGATACGGTAGTCCTGAATGATGGCCTTGCCTTCGACAACAGCGGTCATCGCGCGGCCTCCTGCTGGAAGAAATCCGACACGGTGGGCAGCCGGTCGCCGGTGGCGTTTTCCGGCAGGGCCGACAAGAGCGCGCGGGTATAGGGATTCTGCGGGTTTTCGAACAGCGACAGCACGTCGGCTTCTTCCATCTTCTTGCCCTTGTACTGCACCACCACCCGGTCGGCGGTTTCGGCCACCACGCCCATGTCATGCGTGATCAGGATGAGGGCCATGCCGTAATCTTCCTGCAGCGTCATCAGCAGGTCGAGGATCTGCTTCTGGATCGTCACGTCCAGCGCCGTCGTGGGTTCGTCCGCGATCAGAAGGCGCGGATTGCTGGCAATCGCCATGGCGATCATCACCCGCTGGCATTGCCCGCCCGACATCTGGTGCGGATAGGCCTTCAGCTTTTCCTCGGGCTCGGGGATGCCGACGGCTTGATACAGCTCCAGCGCGCGGGCATGGGCCGCGCGCCGGGACATGCCCAGGTTCAGCCGCAGCACTTCCTCGATCTGGAAGCCGGTGGTGAAGCTGGGGTTCAGCGAGGCGACGGGTTCCTGGAAGATCATGGTGATCTCGCGCCCGATCAGCTTGCGCCGCTGCGCCGCCGTCAGGTTCGAGATGTCCTGACCGTCATAGGTCATCTCGTCGGCGGTGATGGTGGCGGTGTCGGGCAGCAGCCCCATCACCGCCAGCATCGACACCGACTTGCCCGAGCCGCTTTCGCCGACGATGGCCAGCACCTCGCCCTTGTCGACCGTGACGTCGATGCCATCGACGGCGGTGAAGCTGCCGGTCGCGGTGGCGAATTTGACCGTGAGGTTGCGGATGTTCAGAAGCGCCATCTGTCAGCTCCGCTTCAGTTTCGGGTCAAGGGCGTCGCGCAGCCCGTCGCCCATCAGGTTGATCGCCAGAACCGAGACGAGGATGGCGATGCCGGGGAAGGTGACGACCCACCAGGCCGACAGGATGAACTCGCGCGCTTCGGCCAGCATGGTGCCCCATTCCGGGCTGGGCGGCTGCGCGCCCATGCCAAGAAAGCCAAGCGCGGCCGAATCCAGCACGGCGGAGGAGAA
>JAGPEG010000249.1 GCA_018057165.1 Tabrizicola sp. | reverse complement strand
CAGGTGTCCGGCGGGCAGTTGCAACGCTGCATGACGGCGATGGCGCTGTGTCCGAAGCCCGATCTGGTGATCTTCGACGAACCGACGACCGCGCTGGACGTGACCACCCAGATCGACGTGCTGGCCGCGATCAAGGAGGCGATCCGCGATACCCAGGTGGCGGCGCTGTACATCACGCATGACCTTGCCGTGGTGGCGCAGGTCGCCGACGACATCATGGTGCTGCGCCACGGCAAGATGGTGGAGCTGGGCGAGACCGGGCAGATCATCCACCGACCGACGCAGGACTATACCAAGGCGCTGGTTTCGGTCCGGGGGCTGGAACACACCGAGAAATCCCCTGCCCCGCCGGTTTTGCAGGTGCAGAATGTGACCGCGCGCTACCGGGGCACCAATTTCGACGTGCTGAAGAACGTCTCGGTCGATCTGCCTGCCGGGCAGACCCTTGCCGTGGTGGGCGAGTCAGGTTCGGGCAAGTCCACCCTCGCGCGGGCGATCACCGGGCTTTTGCCGCCGACACAGGGCCGGATCAGCTTTGCCGGACGTCAGCTCTCTACCGATCTTGCCGGTCGCAGCAAGGATGACTTGCGCGAAATCCAGATGATCTACCAGATGGCCGACACCGCGATGAACCCGCGGCAGACGGTGGGGACGATCATCGGGCGGCCGCTGGAGTTCTACTTCGGCCTGAAGGGGACGGAACGCGACCGCCGGGTGCAGGAGCTTCTGGACCAGATCGAGATGGGCAAGGGCTTTGCCGCCCGCTACCCCGCCGAGCTGTCGGGCGGTCAGAAGCAGCGGGTCTGCATTGCCCGTGCGCTTGCGGCCCAGCCGAAGCTGATCATCTGCGACGAAGTGACCTCGGCGCTGGACCCGCTGGTCGCGGACGGCATCCTGAAGCTGCTCCTGGCCCTTCAGGCCGAGGCCGGGGTGGCCTATCTGTTCATCACGCATGACCTGGCGACGGTGAAGGCCATCGCCGACAAGATCGCGGTGATGTTCAAGGGCGCGGTGGTGCGCTACGGCCAGAAATCCGACGTGCTGACCCCGCCCTTCGACGATTACACCGATTTGTTGCTGTCTTCGGTTCCCGAGATGGAGCTGGGCTGGCTGGAGCAGGTGATCGCGCATCGCAAGATGGAAAGCGCGGGGAATTGACGGGCGGCGATTTCTTCGAAGAAATCGGGACGGAGCCTTTGAAGGCTCCGGTGCGGAATTTTTGAAAATTCCGTGATGTGGCGATAGTTTACGAGACGAGCATCAGACATGACCAAACTCCTCCTGATCATCCTTGATGGCGTGCCCTACCGGAACTGGCGGCGGCTCTTCGGCAACCTTGAAGGCTGGGTCGAACAGGGTCAGGCCCAAGTGCGCCGGATGCGCTCGGTCCTGCCCTCGACCTCGGCCTCGTGCTACGCCTCGATCCACACCGGGGTGCCGCCGCAGCAGCATCACATCTGGGACAATGCGGGCATCCGCCGGCTGGATTTTCCCGATGTTTTCAGCGCGTTGACCGGGGCGGGCAAGATCACCGGGGCGGTGACGCACAGCTACTGGTCCGAGTTCTTCAACCGCGCGCCGTTCGATGTGGTCCGCGACATCGAATATGACGAACCGGGTGGCCCGATCACCCATGGCCGGTTCCACACCATGCACGGCTATGGCCACGCCAACCAGATGACGCCCTCGGACTACGACCTGTTCGGGACTCTGACAAGGCTGTGCGAGGTCAAGGGGATCGACTACGGCATCCTGCACACCTGCACGCTGGACAGCATGGGGCATCGGTTCTTCCATGACTGCGAAGAGATGGATCACGCCTGCTTCCACCTTGACGCCATCCTGGCCCCGTTTCTCCACCGCTGGCGGCAGAACGGATATGAGGTCATCGTCACCGCCGACCACGGGCAGGACGCCCGCGGCCACCATGGCGGGACGGGAGAGGATCAGCGGGACTTTGGGTTTTATTACTTTGGTGACAGTAGCTTGCCGGGAGAAGATGAAGTTCTGGATCAACTTGCCCTCGCCCCCTCGATCCTGACGCGGCTGGGCGTGCCGGTGCCGCCGACGATGCTGGCGAAGCCCTTCCTGACCCGCTGAGCGCCGCTGCCCGTGCGCCACAACCGCAGGAATATGCTGGACATATCGTCGCTCGCCTGTTGAAAGCGCCCGGCGCCTTGTGCAACGCTGGTGACGAGGTGTCGGGGGACCTCTTGCATGTTCCGGTTTCAAGTCGATCTCCTGGGCTCTTGCCGGGTCGCCCGCATCGCATCGGGCGAGGAGGTCGCGTTCAAGACCCGGAAGACCCGCTGCCTGCTGGGGCTGCTGCTGCTCTCTCCCGGCCAGCGGATGAACCGAGAACAGCTGGCCTCGCTGCTGTGGGACCCCGCGCCCGAGGCACTGGCGCGGTCGAGCCTGCGGCAGGCGCTGCGGGAGTTGCGCGAGGTTCTGGGGGCCGAACATGATGACCTGGTCGAGGCCGACCGCGTTTCGGTGGGACCGAAGGGCAGGAGCTTCGACCTGGATGTCCGCCGTGTCAAGGAGTTGA
>JAGPEG010000128.1 GCA_018057165.1 Tabrizicola sp. | reverse complement strand
GTCCGGCATGGACGGGATGTCCGGCATGGACGGTATGTCGGGCATGGACGGTATGTCCGGCATGGACGGGGCCGGTGGCAATGGCTGGGTCTGCACCCAGTACAGCTGGGCAGGCGGCGCCCAGATGGGCATGGGCGGAATGTCGGGCATGGGCGGAATGTCGGGCATGGGCGGTACGTGGACCCCGCCGTCCAACTGATCGCATGATCCCTTCCCCGGGGCGCGCCTACCGTGCGCGCCCCGGGGTTCCTTTACCCTCTCATCCGGCGACACCGATAATCATGAAGACCTCATACATCGCTCTCCTTCTTGCGGCGGTCCTGATCCTGGCAGCTGTCTACTTCACGACCTCGAAGGGCGGAGACGTCCCTGAAACCGCAGCGCCCGCAGCGGCCGAGACGGACGGCAAACCGGAAAGTGCCGCGCCTGCGGCGCCCGAAGCGGTCCCCGAAGCGGCCGAGGTCGCTGCAGATCCGGAATGCAGCCAGTATTCGCTGGTCAACGGAGCATGGGTTTGCACCCGGACGGCATCGACCGGGAACTGACCCCGACCGCTGCGGCCAAGCCGCAAAAAAGACCTTCCGACGCACGACCACGATCCAGCCAGGCAGGGCCCAAGCCATGAAGAAGTATGAAACGGTCATCGGAGCGATTTTCGGCCTCGGATTTGGCGGACTGGCCTTTCTTGCGGTCTTCGTCCTGGGGGTCCTGATCTACAAGGGCCCCGCAGCGAATCCGATGCCCGCACCGCCAGCGGAAGCTGCCGCCATCGTCCCTGATAGCCCTGCACCACAGCAGGCGGAGCCCGCCGAACAGGCCACGTCGACCGGCGCTGAAGTGGTCGCCGAAGCACCGGCCGCTGGTATCGACCTTGCGGCCGGCGAAAAGGTGTTCAAGGCCTGCAAGGCCTGCCACAAGGCCGAAAAAGGCGCCAAGCACGCAACCGGACCCGCACTTTGGGGTGTGTTCGGCGGCCCCATCGCCGCGCAGGAGGGGTTCAAGTATTCCGATGCCTTGCTGGCCCATGCCGGGCAGGCCTGGGACGAAGCGACGCTTGACGCCTACCTGACCAAGCCTTCGGCCTTCGCGCCGGGCACCAAGATGACCTTTGCGGGGGTCAGGAAGGCCGATGACCGGCGCAACCTGATCGGCTGGCTCGGGCTGCAGTCGGACAGCCCGGTCACGCTGGCCGAAGCCGGGCCCGTGGCAACCGATACACCCGATGCCGCGCCCGAGACGGGGGTCGAGACGGGGGCCGATGCCGGCCCCTACGCCGATCTGGCCGTCGATGCGATCATCACGCTTGACCCTGTCCCCTACCCCGAGGGCGTGACCTACGAAAACCCGCCCGAACCGACGCCCGAAACCATTGCCGGGATCGCCGCGAAACTGGCCGCTCTCGAGGCCGAGATTCCGACGCTTGACTATCAGCGCGCCACCTATCACCCGATCCATTTCCCGCCGATGATCGAGACTGCCTCGAACGAGGAATGCCTGGCTTGCCATCAGGAAATCCTGGCCAATGATGTCCGCGATGCCTCGCCCGCCGGGGTCAAGGCGGCGGAAACCATGGTCTGGTATCAAACGCTGGATACCTATGCGCAGGGCCAGTCCGACTTTCACTGGCGGCACATGGAAAGCGATTTCGCGCAGTCGGTGATGAACCTGCAATGCACCTTCTGCCACAAGGGCAACGACCCGCGCGAGGAAAGCCCGGACATGATGCCGACGCGCGATGCCTTCCTTGCGTCGGCCATCCCGGAATTCACCCTGCGCAAGATGGTGAACCCGTCGGAAACCTGCCTGCTGTGCCATGGCGCGATGCCCGACCCGGAATTGATCATGGGTCTGGGCGGGCCCTGGCATGAGGTGCGGGTCGATCTTGAATATGCCGAAGCGCCGAACGGCTGCCTGTCGTGCCATGCGGAAACCTTCCGCACCAACCGCCATAACGTCACCTACCTGAAGGCCGCGACGATCGAGGAACTGGCGCGGGCCGGCACGTCGGACACCTGCTACGGCTGTCACGGCGGGCGGGCATGGTACCGGATCCCGTATCCCTACGCCCGCACGCCCTGGCCGTTGATGGACGCGGAAACCGTGCCCGACTGGGCGCTGGACCGGCCCACGCAATCCAAACCCGAATACCACCTGACGCCGGCGCCGTGAAAGGGACCGATGCCATGACCAAGCCATTCGATCTGTCGCGCCTTTCGGCCCTGCTGACACCGACCCGCCGGGCCTTCCTTCAGGGTGCGACGGCCACCGCCGCGGCGACACTGGTGGGCGGCAAGGCGACGCCTGCGCATGGGTTCGCCTATGAACCCTATCCGACCGATGACGAACTGACGACTGTCGTCACCTCCTGCGCGCACAACTGCGGGTCGCGCCACATGTTGGTGGCACACAAGAAGGGCGATGTGATCGTGCGCCTTTCCACCGACAACGGCAGCTATCAGGGCGACGCCTATGGCACCGATACCGAGGAAAAGCCGCAACTGCGCGCCTGTCTGCGCGGGCGGTCCTACCGGTCGCGGCTCTATTCGCCCGAACGCCTGCTTTACCCGATGAAGCGGGTCGGCAAGCGCGGCGAGGCCAGGTTCAAGCGGATTTCCTGGGATCAGGCGCTGACCGAGATCTCCGAGCGCATGGTTCATCTGCGCGATACCTACGGGCCGACTGCCCTGCTGGACCAATCCTATGCCGGCGCTTCTTACGGCGTGCTGCACAAGTCGGACCAGATCGAGGGCCTGCTGGGCCGGTTCCTGGGCATGTTCGGCTGCCGCACCAACAGCTGGTCGGTGCCGTCCTACCAGGGCACGACATCGTCGTCGCGCTGGACCTTCGGAACCATCCAGGACGGCAACGAAGACGATGCCTTCGCGCATTCCAAGCTGATCATCATGTGGGGCTGGAACCCGGCCTATACCTTCCACGGCGGCAACACGTTCTACTACATGCGGATGGCCAAGCAGCGCGGCTGCAAGTTCGTGCTGATCGACCCGCAATACACCGACTCGGCGGCCTCCTACGATGCGTGGTGGATCCCGATCCGCCCCAACACCGATGCGGCGATGATGGCCGGCATGGCCTATCACATCTTCGCCACCAACCGGCATGACCAGGATTACATCAACCGCTTCGTGCAGGGCATGGATGCCGGCACGATGCCCGACTGGGCGCAGGGGCAGGAAAACTTCCGCGACTATATCGAGGGCAAGGCGGACGGGATCGCGAAAACCCCGGAATGGGCGGCAGAGATCTGCGGCGTTCCGGCCGAGAACATCATCAAGCTGGCCGAGATGTATGCCGATACAAAGCCCGCCGCGCTGAAGGCAAGCTGGGCGCCGGGCCGCACGGCCTACGGCGAGCAATACAACCGCATGGCCGCCGCCCTGCAGGCGATGACCGGCAACATCGGCGTTCTGGGTGGCTGCGCGGAAGGGGTCGGCAAGGGCTGGCACGCCGAATCCATTGCCTATCCCTATGACCAGAACTCGAACATCTGGTATGCCTCGCTCAAATCCGACCGCTGGGCGCATGCCGTCCTGAACTATCCGGACCTGAAACGCGAGGATCTGGGGCTGTGGCCGCGCGGCGACAACCTTGACGGCGTGATCCCCAACATCCGCGGGATCTTCTGGCAAGGCTCGGACTGGATCAACCAACTGACCAACATCAACAAGGAAATCGAGGCGATCCGGAAGCTGGAGAGCTACGGGGAAGGCGAAAGCCTGCTGGTCTGCATGGACAGCACCATCACGCCGACCGGGATCTGGGCCGATTACCTGCTGCCGATCGCCACCCATTTCGAGCGTCACGACGTGGCGCTGCCCTGGTACAAGGGGCACTACTACATCCACCGCCCGAAGGTGATCGAGCCCTTGGGCGAGTCGAAGACCGACTTCCAGGCCTTCACCGAGCTGGCCTACCGGCTTGGCTTCGGCCCGGCCTATAACCCCAAGGCCGACCAGAGCTATTTCAACAATCCCGATGCGGTGGACGAGGCCTATCTGGTGGATTGGTGGCGCAAGGTGCAGCACGAACAGGGCGTCACCTGGAGCTGGGAAGAATTC
Source organism: Tabrizicola sp. (assembly GCA_018057165.1). Classification (GTDB taxonomy): domain Bacteria; phylum Pseudomonadota; class Alphaproteobacteria; order Rhodobacterales; family Rhodobacteraceae; genus Tabrizicola. Next base: position 4,805 of record JAGPEG010000128.1, on the reverse strand, counting down.
AAGAAGCGCGGGGTCTACAAGTTCATCCTGCCCCGGCCCCATGTCGCCTTCCAGGACCAGATCGAGAAGGGCATTCCGTTCCAGACCCCGTCCGGCAAGATCGAGATCTTCTCGACCACGCTGGCCCAGGTGAAGGACTGGACGCGCACCCAATGGGGCCACTACATCCCCGCCATCCCGAAGTGGATTGAACCCTGGGAAGGCCGCGGTGATCCGAAGGTGGCGGAATACCCGTTCCAGATGATCACCCCGCATCCGCGCTGGCGGACGCATTCGATCTTCAACAACATCCCCTGGCTGCGCGAAACCTTTGCCCAGGAAACCACGATCAACGCCGCCGACGCCAGGGCGCTGGGTGTCCGCAACGGCGACACGGTCGAAGTCTGGAACGCGCGCGGCCGCGTGGTGACGCCTGTTCATGTGACCGAACGTTGCATGCCCGGTGTCGTCGTGCTGCACGAAGGCGCCTGGATGGACATCGACGAGAACGGCGTGGACCTGTCCGGAAACCCGGATTTCCTGACCGATGACAACCCGTCCCCCGCCGGCGCCTTTGCCTACAACACCATCCTCGTGAACCTGAAGAAGACCGACCTGCGTCACCGGCCCGGCTGGGACCAGCTGGCGACGGCCCGCAGCCACGTCTTCCGGCGCGACAACTGAGAGGGCATGCACCATGGCCGACGGCGACAAGAGCACCCTGAAGGCAGCCATCCTCAAGAAGAAGCGCGAGGTCTATGAACCGGTGGTTCCCGAAATGCAGCTGGCCTTCATCCACAACAACGTGGATTGCATCGGCTGCCGCGCCTGCGAGATCGCCTGCAAGGACAAGAACGGCCTTGCCGAAGGCCCCCGCTTTCGCCGCGTGCAGTATATCGAGGGCGGCACCTACCCCGAGGTCTTCGCCTTCAAGGTCAACATGTCGTGCAACCATTGCGCCGAGCCGGCCTGCCTTCCGGCCTGTCCGACCGGTGCGATCTTCAAGCGCGTCGACAATGGCGTGGTCGACATCGACTCGACGCTGTGCATCGGCTGCCGCAAATGCGAGGCGGCCTGCCCCTTCGGCGCCCCGCAGTTCAATGTCGAGCTGAACATCGTCCAGAAATGCAACATGTGCATCGACGAGCTGGAGGCGGGCCGCAAACCCTATTGCGTGTCGGCCTGCATGATGCGGGTTCTGGACATCGGCCCGATCGACCAGATCGACGCCGGGACCTATGAAACCAAAGCCGTCGGGCCCGCGGATGATCTGGTGCGGCAGGTGAAATCCATGGCCGATCCCGAGCTGACCAACCCCTCGATCCGCTTCGTGCCCCATTCGAAAGGCCGGGTGGAGTGATGCCGCGCGATGCCGTCAGCAACCAGCCCGGGACTTCTCGGTTCGCGCCCTGGGCCGAGCTTCTTGGCCCGGTCATCCGTCTGCACGACCGCGAAGCGGATTCGGCGCTGATCGAGGGGCTCTGGCAATCGGGTTTTGCCGATCTTCTGGCCGCTGCCCTTGCCGGCACCGAAGGCGCCGAGATCGCCGAAGGCTTTCGACGGGTGCTGGCGGGGTTTCCCCGCCCGGTCCCCGCCGAGGTGCTGGACGAATTGGCAGCGGATTTCGCCGACGCCTACCTGAACCACGGGTTCCGCGCTGCCCCGACCGGGTCGGTCTGGATGACCGAGGACCATCTGGAACGGCAGGAACCGATGTTCGCCGTGCGCGACTGGTATGCGCATTACGGGCTGACGGTGCCAGACTGGCGCCTGCGCCCCGACGATCACATCGCCCACGAGTTGCAGTTCGTCGCGCATCTGCTGTCGATCGGCAGCGAAGACGCACTGGTGGATGCGGCGGTGTTTCTGGACGATCACGTCCTGCCCTGGGTGCCCGATTTCTGCCTGCGTGTCGCCTCGCGGGCGCGGCACCCGTTCCATGCCGGAACCTGCCTGATCACCCGAGCGCTGCTTGCCGCTTTGCGGGACGATCTGACACTGGCAACCGACCGTCCGCCGCAGGTTCACGATCACGCCTGGAAGGCGCAGGAGGACCGCGCCCGCCGGCAAGTGGAAGCCGAGGCCGACCGTCCTTTCGTTCCCGGTCTTGGCGAAGGCTGGTGACGGGCGGCCGTGGCACGCGCTGCGTCTCCCCCGCCGCTGCCCCTGCCAGTGATCGACGGCGACGCGTGCAGCCACGGCCGGCTTGCCGCCGCCAGCTGCTCGGCATGCGCCGATGCCTGCCCGCGTGGCGCGCTTGAGGCGACGGAGGAAGGCCTGATGCTGGACGCCGCCGCCTGTTCGGGCTGCGGCGGCTGCATGGCGGCCTGTCCGCAGGGTGCCGTCAGTCTGGCCGGAAGGGATGCCCCCTTTGTCGCTTCACCGCGACCGGTGACCGAGGCCGCGCTTGTCTGCCCGGCCTTTGGCCACAGCACGGGCGCCGCGGAGGTCTGCCTTCAGGCCCTGGGGCTGGAGCAGCTTGCCCGCCTGTGGCTGTCGGGCCTGCGACAATTGACCGTCCGCACCGCCGAATGCGCTGCGTGCCCTGACGGCTGCGGCCTGCCGGTCGCAAGGCATCTCGATGATCTGAACGCGCTGCTGGCAGACCGTGGCCTGGGCGGTCTGTCCGTCCGGGTCGGCTCCGGTGCGCCCGGAGCCGGGCCAGGGATCAGTGCCGCGCGGCACGAGGCCGCCGATCCGGCCCGCCGTCGACTGTTCGGATTGGGCGCAGCACCCGCCTTGCGCGCAGCCGCATCTGGCCGCGCCCTTGCCCGGCTGCAAGCACAAGCTGGCGCCGATGCGCTTGATGCGACCGCGCGGCGCGTGGCTTATGCCCCCCGGATCGACCCGGATCGTTGCACCGGCTGCGACGCCTGCATCCGGATCTGCCCCGAGTCCGTCTTGTTCAGGATCAAGGCAGAGCAGGGCACTGAGGTGTATGGTTTCACGCCGGGAGCGTGCTCTGGATGTGCCCTGTGTATGGATGTTTGCCCGGTGAACGCAATTGTCGTTGAAAAGCAGACCTTGCCCGCAGCACCTCTGGCGTTGATCGGCTTTCGCTGTTCCGCCTGCAAGGTCGATGTGCATGTGCCCGCATCCGGTCCCTGGGCCGCAGGCCCGCAATGCCCGATCTGCGTCACGACGGGCCATTCGGGCCGTTCGTTCCAGGTGATGCCATGACTGCGCGACCGGGTCTTGTCGCGCGGTTCCTTGGCTGGACGCGGGCGCGCCTGCAGCGGCGGATGGTGGTGACGCTGGCGGCGGTGCTGATCGTGTTGTCGGCGGCCTTTCTTGTGCTGATCGCCGATCTCTACCGCAGCCGGATCGCGGCCGAAATGGAACGCTCTGCGCTGCAGATCAATGGCTTGCTGCATGCCGCACTGGAAAACGCCATGCTCAAGCGCGACCTGCCGGGCCTGCGGGCCATCGTCGCCGATCTTGGCGCGGATGAAGACATCGTGGCTGTCCGCATCCTGAACCCGGACTTCGAGGTCCGATTTGCTTCGGACCTTGCGCAGGAAGGCACGACCCTGGACAGCGCGCTGATCCGTCAGGCCTTTGCCAGCCGCCAACCATTGTCCGAGATGCTGACCAGCGGCATCGTGCGTTCGGTCAACCCGGTCCTGAATCAGGCGCGCTGCCAGGTCTGTCACGGTCCGATGACCGGCCATCCCGTCAATGGCCTGCTGGTCGTCGACTACGCGACTGCCGGGCTTGACGGTGAAGCAAGGCGCACGGTCGCCCTGCTGTCGCTGGCCGGTCTTGCCGTCACCGGGGCGAGCCTGCTTGCCAGCTGGATCGTCGTGCGCCGCACGGTGCTGCGCCCGCTGGAAGACCTGGCGGATGGCACCGCGGCACTGGCGGCGGGACGGCTTGACCACCGACTTGCCCAGACCGGCACCGACGAGATTTCGTTGCTGGCCGACGGGTTCAACCAGATGGCCGGCCGTCTGCAAGCCGCCGCGCAGGATCTGGAAGCCGGGCGCAGCACTCTGCAATCCGTGATCGACGCCATCCCGGACGCCATCCGCGTGATCGGCCCGGATTATCGCATCCTGATCGCCAATGACGCCTATGCCGCCCATGTCGGCGCCTCCTCACCGAAGCAGGCCGTGGGGCAGCCGTGTCATTTGTCGACCCATGGACGCGACACGCCTTGTGTTGAGACGCTTGTCTGCTGCCCCCTGGCCGAAGCGCGTGCCGGCACCCTGCCGCTGACCTGTCGCCAGACCCATCTTTGCGGCGCCAACGGGGAAGCCGTCGAAATCCATGTCGAGGTGGCTGCCGCGCCTTTGATGCTGATGATCGGGGGGCAGCCCGTGCCCTGCGTGGTCGAGGCGATCCGCGATCTTGAACAACAGGCCCGCCTGTCGCAGGAACAGCGCCTGTCGGAGCTTGGCCTGCTGGCTGCCGGGCTTGCCCACGAGATCCACAACCCGATGTCCTCGATCAGCCTTCTGCTTGAAGTGGCCAGGTCCGAACTGGCCGAGGGCCTGGTCGACGAGGCCGGGCAGCGGCTGGACACCATCGGACAGGAGGTCGGCCGCACCCTGAAGATCACCAACAGCTTGCTGACGCTGTGCCTGCCGCCATCGCCCGATCCGGTGCTGGTGGATATCGACCGGGTCATTCCCGAGGCGCTGGAGATCCTGGCCTATCAGGCGCAAGAGGCCGGCTGCACGCAAGGCACGGACATCACGCCCGGGCTGCGGTTTCTTGGTTCGGAGAGCGATTTGCGCATGCTGGTCACCAACCTGATGCTGAACGCATTCCACGCGATGCCCGGGGGCGGCAATGTCGTTGTCGAAGGCCGGCGCGAGGGGGGC
>JAGPEG010000127.1 GCA_018057165.1 Tabrizicola sp. | reverse complement strand
CTGGCTGCCCTGGCGGCGGCTGCGGGCTGCAAGGAGGAGGCGGGCGACGGTCCCAAGGTCAAGGTGCCTTCGGGGCGCACGCTTTCGCTGATCGACGTGATCACCAACGCTCCGGGACCGCAGGGCGCCACCGCGCGCTTCCGCTTCCTGGCGCCTGGTCTTGCGTCCGAAGACGCGGAAGCTGCGGCCACCGACATGCAGGTGGTTTGTGACAGTTTCGCGCTGGAGCGGACCGATGGCATGGTGCCCGAGCCGCAGCAGATTGTCATCTCGTTCGCCGGTGCAAAAGTGCCGTTTGGCGAGGCGGCCCCCGATGTGGTTCAGTTCTTCGAATCCTACCGGATCGAGAATGGCGCCTGTGTCTGGGAGGTGTTCTGATGCAGCCGCGAAAGATGGATTTTCCTTCTGGCCTTGCACTATTGGCTGATGTAGGAACGCCACAGGTCGGGAACTTGGTCTGGCCGACATACCAAATCGGACGGGTTTCGGTTAGGGTGGCGGCGGGCCGGGCCAAATCGGCCTTAAACAGCGAACAGGTGCCGAATACCCGCGAGGGGTTCGAAGCACCCCAAGAAGGATGGAGTAGAGGATGTCGAAGAGCGCACGTCTCGTTCTGGTTTTGGCTATGGTTTCGGCAATCGCCGCTTGCGCCAAAAAAGCAGAAGTTGCCCCCGAGCCGGTCACCCCGGAAGTCGTGGAAACCGGCAAGTACAAGTAATCTTGCGGAGCGGGCCTGCCGGCGCATGCCGGGTGGGCCCGCGCCAACCCTCGGCCTCCTGCGCGCGGGCGCGGTTTGCAGGCCGAAACCCTCTGACATAGCAAGTGTCTCGCGTCGGTTCCTCTGGGCCGCGCCGCAGCTTTCGCCTATCCGTGCTGTCAACTGCCATGACAGGAGACAGAGGATATGCTGAAGCACAGGGGCTTTCCCGGCCGGATGCCGGGGACCGATTTCCAGTTCACCATCCGCCGCGCCAATGTGAAGGAAGGCGCGACGAAGCTGATAAAGCGCGAGCGGTTCAGGGATCGCAAGCATGCCGACCGCGCGGCCGACCAGGCGTTCATGGCGGCGCTTTGGCAGTATTTCGGGGAAGAACCGTTCGAGCGCGGCAACCTGGATGCCGGGCGGCTTTCCTGGGTATTCGGGCGCGAGGTTGTGGCAGCGGAAGACCCGTTCGATTCCTGTTCCTATGAGGCGCTTCTGAAGATCGACGTGAAGCGGGCAGAGGCGGCTTTCCCGCAGGCTTTCGCCCCCGACGCCCCCGATGCGCTGGCCGACGACTGGGACAAGGAGGCGGATTAGGCATGAATTCGCCGACGTCTTCTCTGGTTTGGCAGGGTTCTGCCCAGGCACGCGCCGGTGTTTTCGCGGCGTTTGCAATGAAGGCGACGGCGCGTCATTGTTTCTGTGCGGGTCAAGGGCAGCCTAGCCACGACTTGCGCAGTCAACGTTATTACCCTTCCCCTTCCCTGCGGTCCGGCCCGTCCCAGGCCGGACCGATCCTTTTCAGCGGAGTTGCGCCCAGCCTGATCCGCAGCGGGTCGAGCGGAAACAAAATCTGCTTTGAAATGCGTGATATTGCTGTAGAATCCGCAGCAATAACAACAAACTCACGAGGCAGTATCCTATGCGCAAGTCGCTTGTCGTCTTCACTCTTCTTTCCACGTCCCTGGCCGGCTGCATGCAGGACCCGGCGTCGCGCGGCATGGCCGGCGCGGCGGCAGGCGCTCTGGTCGCCGATGCGACCGACAGCAACATGCTTACCGGGGCCGTCATTGGCGGACTTGCCGGTGTCGCGACCTGCGGCATCGAGGTCGGCCTGCCGCCCTGTAACTCGGGCTACTGATACCGCCGCCTCAGGGCGGTTCACACCACGTTCAAGGACCATCCGGGCCAGCCGCCCGGGTGGTCCTTTTCTTTGCGCCTGATGGGGGGAGCCGATGTTTGACAAGATCCTGATCGCCAACCGGGGCGAGATCGCCTGCCGCGTGATCAAGACGGCCCGGAAGATGGGGATCAAGACGGTGGCGGTCTATTCCGACGCCGACCGCAATGCGCTGCATGTGCAGATGGCGGACGAGGCGGTGCATATCGGCCCGTCCCCGGCGGCGCAGTCCTATATCGTGATCGACCGGATCATGGCGGCGATCCGCCAGACCGGCGCGCAAGCCGTGCATCCGGGCTATGGCTTCCTGTCGGAGAACCGCAATTTCGCGGCGGCGCTGGAGGCCGAGGGCGTGGTCTTCGTCGGCCCGCCGTCCCCGGCGATCGAGGCGATGGGCGACAAGATCACCAGTAAGAAGATCGCGATGGAGGCGGGGGTGTCGACGGTCCCCGGCTACATGGGCCTGATCGCCGACGCGGACGAGGCGGTGAAGATCAGCACCCAGATCGGCTATCCGGTGATGATCAAGGCGTCTGCGGGCGGCGGCGGCAAGGGGATGCGGATCGCCTGGAACGATGCCGAGGCGCGGGAGGGGTTCCAGTCCTCGAAGAACGAAGCCGCCGCCAGCTTCGGCGACGACCGGATCTTCATCGAGAAGTTCGTCACCCAGCCCCGCCATATCGAAATTCAGGTGCTGGCCGACAAGCACGGCAACTGCGTCTACCTGCATGAACGGGAATGCTCGATCCAGCGCCGGAACCAGAAGGTGATCGAAGAGGCACCCTCGCCCTTCCTGGACGAGGCGACGCGGAAGGCGATGGGCGAACAGGCCTGCGCCTTGGCGAAGGCGGTGGGATATACCTCGGCGGGGACGGTTGAGTTCATCGTCGATGGCAACCGCAACTTCTACTTCCTTGAAATGAATACAAGGTTGCAGGTCGAGCATCCGGTGACGGAACTGATCACCGGGGTCGATCTGGTCGAACAGATGATCCGGGTGGCCGATGGTCAGCCGCTGCCGTTCCAGCAGTCGGACCTGAAAATCAACGGCTGGGCGATGGAAAACCGCCTCTATGCCGAGGACCCGTATCGGAACTTCCTGCCCTCCATCGGGCGGCTGACCCGCTACCGGCCCCCGGTCGAGGGCAAGACCGCGCGCGGCGGCGTCGTGCGCAATGATACCGGCGTCTACGAGGGCGGCGAGATCAGCATGTTCTACGACCCGATGATCGCCAAGCTTTGCACCTGGGGGCCGACACGGGCGGACGCCATCGAGGAGATGCGGCTGGCGCTGGACACGTTCGAGGTGGAAGGCATCGGCCACAACCTGCCGTTCTGTTCCGCGGTGATGGACCATCCGCGCTTTGCCAGCGGCAATATCACCACAGCCTTCATCGCCGAGGAATATGAGGGTGGCTTCACCGGGGCCACGCTGGACGCCAGCCTGTTGCGCCGGGTTGCGGCGGCGGCGGCGGCGATGAACCGGGTGGCGGAAATCCGGCGGACGCGGATTTCCGGCACGATGGACAACCACACGCGGCGGGTGGGGGATGACTGGGTCGTCAGCTTGCAAGGTGAAAGCTGGCCGGTGCGGGTCATGGCCGATCCGGCGGGATCGACGGTCGTCTTCGACGATGGCACCGACCTGCGGGTCGAAAGCGACTGGACGCCCGGTCAGCTTTTGGCTCGGCTGACGGTCGGGGGCGAACCGCTGGTGATCAAGACCGCGAAGATCCCGATGGGCTTCCGGATGCGGCTGCGCGGGGCGGACCTGAAGGTTCATGTCCAGTCGCCGCGCCAAAAGGCGCTGGCCGGGCTGATGCTGGAGAAGGCCCCGCCTGATACCTCGAAATACCTCCTTTGCCCGATGCCGGGCCTCATCGTGAAGATCGCGGTCGAGGAGGGCCAGGAGGTCCAGGAAGGCCAGGCGCTTGCCACCGTCGAGGCGATGAAGATGGAGAACATCCTGAAGGCCGAGAGGAAGGGCGTGGTCAAGACCATCAAGGCCACTGCCGGGGCGAGCCTGAAGGTCGACGATGTGATCCTGGAGTTCGAATGATGTCTGCCGGGGGTATCCCCCACCCCGATCCCGTCCCCGTCAAGGGAGGGGCTGGCGTCTTTGCCGGTGGGTCTGGGGGAAACCTCGTGAGAGAGGGATGGGGCGGCGGGGCCGGGCTCTGGCGGCGGGCAGAGGCTGGACATTTGTTCTCTTTATGTTCAAATTTGATGCCCAGCATCTGTCCCGGACTTGCGCCCGCCCATGCCTCCGCGCGTCTCCATCCTGTTCTTCGACATGAACAGCTTCTACGCCTCGGTCGCGCAGGCCGAGGAGCCGGCGCTGATGGGCCGCCCGGTGGGGGTGCTGACGACCGATGCGCCGAACGCGGCCTGTATCGCGGCCAGCATCGACGCCAAGCGTTGCGGCGTGAAGATGGGCACGCGGCAGGACGAGGCGCGGCAGCTTTGCCCCGGCATCGTCTTCCGGCCGGTGAAGCACGATGTCTGCGTGCGCTATCACCATGCGATCCTGCGGGCGGTGGAAACGGTGCTGCCGGTGCAACGGATCTGGTCGATCGACGAATGCTCCTGCCTTCTGACCGGATCGCAGCAGGATTTGCCAAAGGCGCTGGACCTGGGCCGTGCCCTGCAACAGGCGGTGCTGGACCTTGTGCATCCCGCCCTGCGCTGTTCGGTGGGTCTGGCGCCCACGCGGCTTCTGGCCAAGGTGGCGGCGGGGCTGGAAAAGCCGGGGGGCCTGCACTGGCTGCTGCCGGAGATCCTGCCCGACCGCATCGCCCATCTGGCGCTGGACGACCTGCCCGGCATCTCGGGACGGATGCGCGACCGGCTGCTGGCTGCGGGGGTGCCGGATGTGCCGTCGCTTTACGCGCTGGACCCGAAACGGGCGCGGGCGATCTGGGGCAGCGTCACGGGCGAGCGTTTCCTGCGCGAGTTGCGCGGCGAGCATGTGGTCTGGCCGGAGACCCGGCGCGGGATGATCGGTCATGGCCAGGTGCTGACGGCGGGCAACAAGACACCCGAGGGCGCGCGGCTGGTGGCCCGGCGCCTGCTGGTCAAGGCGGCGGCACGCCTGCGGCGCGAGGGGTTTCTGACGCGCAGCCTGCATGTGGGGCTGCGGCTGGAGGATGGCCGCCATCCGGCGCAGGAAGGGCAGATCCGCGCGACGCAGGATACGTTCTTCCTGCTGGAAACGCTGGACCGCTACTGGGCAAGGCTGCCGCGCGGTCGGATGCAGGCGGTGAACGTGGTGCTGGGCGGGTTGCTGCCCCAGGGCCAGGAAACCGGCGATCTTTTCGCGGCACCACAGGCGGGGGAAGAGGGGCAGGTGCGGCTTTGCCGGGCCATCGACCGGCTGAACCTGCGCTATGGCCAGAACACCGTGCGGTTCGGCGAACTGCCACCGCATCATGTGGCCTATACCGGGGCCAAGATCGCCTTCGGTCGCATTCCGGTGGCCGAGGATTTCCTGGAGTAGGCTCAGCGTCCCGCCGGGTTCCTCTCCAGCGCCTCGCTGCGCGCGATGGGCATCTTGTCGATGGAATTGACGATCTCGCGCCCTTCCCAGGGCAGGGGTTTGCGGATCGAGGGTTTCCAATCCTTGTCCATCAGTACCAGCGAGAAGCCGCGCGGCCGGAGTTTCTTGCGCAAACTGGAAGGGTTCGCGGGATCGGTGTCGGTGATCAGGATCACGTCGCGGGCGGCCAGCGCGGCGTAAGAGCGGGCGAGAAGCTCCATCTGCCGGATGAAAGCCGGGTCATAGGGGCTGTCGGCGAAGACGATGACCGGGCGGCGGAGGAAAAGGAGGTCGGCCTCGACCACCTGATCCGCCGGGACCGGAGCGAAAGGGGCCTCATCGGCCCTTGCGGAAAGCGATAGCGCCGGAAGGGCCAGGGCCAGGACGGCAAGAAACGGACGACGGGAAAGACGCTGCATCGCCTTGATATAGGGGCGAAAGCGGAAAAGCCCAAGCGCTGAAGGGCGTGGAATGGAGAGAGTGATGGCGGACCTGAAAGCATGGGAGGCGCTGGCCTCAAAGGAACTCAAGGGCAAGGGCCCGGAGGCCCTGAACTGGCGGACGCTGGAGGGGATTACCGTGAAGCCGCTGTATACGGCGGCGGACGTGGAGGGGCTGCCGCAGATGGCTGAATTGCCGGGCGTGGCGCCGTTCACGCGGGGCGTCCGGGCGACGATGTATGCCGGGCGGCCCTGGACGATCCGGCAATATGCAGGGTTCTCCACCGCCGAGGAGTCGAACGCCTTCTACCGCAAGGCGCTGGCGGGCGGGCAGCAGGGGGTGTCGGTCGCCTTCGACCTGGCGACGCACCGGGGCTATGACTCTGACCATCCTCGGGTCGTGGGCGATGTGGGGAAGGCGGGGGTCGCGATTGACAGCGTCGAGGACATGAAGATCCTCTTCGACGGTATCCCGCTGGAAAAGATCAGCGTTTCCATGACGATGAACGGGGCGGTGATCCCGATCCTCGCGTCGTTCATCGTGGCGGGGGAAGAGCAGGGCGTAGCACGCGCCGACCTGTCGGGGACGATCCAGAACGACATCCTGAAGGAATTCATGGTGCGGAACACCTATGTCTATCCGCCCGAACCCTCGATGCGGATCATCGCGGATATCATCGAGTACACCTCCGCCGAGATGCCGAAGTTCAACTCGATCTCGATCTCTGGCTACCACATGCAGGAAGCCGGGGCGAACCTGGTGCAGGAGCTGGCTTTCACCCTGGCGGATGGCAAGGAATATGTGCAGGCCGCCATCGCGCGGGGGATGGATGTGGACGACTTCGCAGGAAGGCTGTCGTTCTTCTTCGCCATCGGGATGAACTTCTTCATGGAGGTCGCCAAGCTGCGCGCCGCGCGGATGCTGTGGCACCGGATCATGGACGGATTCGGGGCGAAGAAGACTTCCAGCCTGATGCTGCGGACGCATTGCCAGACCTCGGGAGTGTCTTTGCAGGAGCAAGACCCCTACAACAACGTCATCCGCACGGCCTATGAGGCGATGGCGGCGGTGTTGGGGGGGACGCAGTCGCTGCATACCAACGCTCTGGACGAGGCGATTGCGCTGCCGACGGAATTCGCGGCGCGGATCGCGCGGAACACCCAGCTGGTCCTGCAGGAGGAGACGGGGATCACCCATGTCGTCGATCCCTTGGCGGGGTCCTACTATGTGGAGAGCCTGACCGCTGAACTGGCCGAGGCGGCCTGGACGCTGATCGAGGAGGTCGAGGCGATGGGCGGCATGACCAAGGCGGTGGCCTCGGGGATGCCGAAGCTGCGGATCGAGGAAAGTGCGGCGCGGCGGCAGGCGATGATCGACCGGGGCGACGAGGTGATCGTCGGGGTCAACAAGTACCGCAAGGATCAGGAAGATCAGATCGACATCCGCGACATCGACAACATGGCGGTCCGCGAGGCGCAGGTGGCGCGGCTGAAGGCGGTCAGGGCGGGGCGGGACGAGGGGCGTTGCACGGCGGCGCTGGCCGAGTTGACGCGGCGGGCCGGTGAGGGCGGCAACCTGTTGGACGCGGCGGTGGAGGCGGCTCGGGCACGGGCCTCGGTCGGGGAGATTTCTGACGCGATGGAAAAGGTGTTCGGGCGGCATCGGGCCGAGGTGAAGACCCTCGCGGGGGTCTATGGCGCGGCCTATGAAGGCGACGCGGGGTTCGAGGCGATCCAGCGGGATGTCGAGGCCTTCGCGGAAGCGGAGGGGCGGCGGCCGCGGATGCTGGTCGTGAAGATGGGCCAGGACGGGCATGACCGGGGAGCGAAGGTGATCGCCACGGCTTTCGCCGACATCGGGTTCGATGTGGATGTGGGACCGCTGTTCCAGACCCCGGAAGAGGCGGCGCAGGATGCGATCGACAATGATGTGCATGTGATCGGGATCTCATCCCAGGCGGCGGGGCACAAGACGCTGGCTCCGAAGCTGATCGAGGTGCTGAAAAGCCGGGGGGCGGGGGATATTCTGGTGATCTGCGGCGGGGTCATTCCGCAGCAGGACTATGAGTTCCTGAAGGGCGTGGGGGTGAAGGCGATCTTCGGGCCGGGGACCAATATCCCGGCGGCGGCGAAGGAGATTCTGGACCTGATCCGGGTGGCGAAAGGGTAGCTGTCCACGATGGACAGAAAACTGGACCTTGCGTTTTCAAGGGGTTGTCCGCGGACATTTATCCTTTGGTAACGTCTTCGCGGACGACTGTCACGCTTTGCGACTGCCTCTGGTGGGGATGCCTGGGCGAAGATGAAAGCCGCGTCGGGGTGTCGGCCTCTCCGACGCGGAGCCGCTTTGAACGAGGTGGCGCTAAAGCTCGATCTCGCCGTTCGGGCCAGGCTTTGGCAGGGCGTCGGGCTTCGGGATCAGGGGCGCGTTGCGGCGGATCAGGATGTCGCCGTTCGGCAGCATGACGGGCGCGTCGTAGTTCCTGATGTCGTCGATCAGGGCGATCAGCTGCTGCAGCTTCGGGCCAAGCTCTTTCAGGTGCGGCTCCATCTCCTCCAGCGCCTTGCCCATTTCGTCGAAGGCGGGCTGCATTTCGCTCATCATGCCACGCATGACCAGCTTCATCCCCTCTTCCATCAGGCTGAAGCCGTCGTCTTCGACGGGCGGCACGGCGGGGGCATCCTCGGCGAAGACCGGGGTGGCGGCGAGGCAGAAGGCAAGAACCAGTCTCATGCGCCGAATATGGGCACAGGCACCCGCGATTTCAAATCACATCTGGCAGGTCGATGCTCACGGGGAAATGGTCCGAGGCTTGCAGCAGCGCCTCGCGCAGTTCGGGGATGGCGGTGACATGCGGTTCGTTGAACGGGTGCCAGATGCGCCAGTCGGGGAATCCGGCGGCAAGATCGGGGGAAACCATGATGAAATCGAGCAGCGCCTCGAAATAGCGTTTCTTCGGGGCAAGGTAGAAGCGGGCCGAGGTGGGGCAGATCCCGACCCTGGATTGCAGCGCCATGCTGGCATGCGGATCGGTCAG
>JAGPEG010000126.1 GCA_018057165.1 Tabrizicola sp. | reverse complement strand
GGGGACCAGCCACAACACGCGCAGGACACGGCCAAGGCTCGCCTGGGTCGCGGCCTTGCCGTCGATGCGGACCTGCCGTGTCTCGCCGGGTTCGGCCCAGGTTTCCAGCTCGTGTGCAGCGGAAAGGCCCCGGACGGCAGCGGCGACCTTCCAGCCCAAAGCCTCGGGACGGCGGGCGAGGTCTTCAGCGGCAGCACGACGCAGGCCCCGGCCGGGGGAGAGGAGGGAAACCGCTTCCAGCACGTTGGTCTTGCCCGCGCCATTGGGGCCGGTGATGGCGACCGGACGGCCATCGAACGCCAGCCGCGTCGCCCGGTGGCTGCGGAAATGCGACAGGGCGAGGGTTTCGATCACCAGACCGCCCACCGGATTTCCCTTTCAGACCAGGTTCTTGCGGTGGATCAGACCCGCATCGGCATGACGACGTAGACCGCCGAGGTGTCATTGCCTTCGCGCATCAGGGTGGGATCGGCGGCAGAGTTGAACAGGAAGACCGCATTCTCGCGGTCGACCTGACTGGCGATTTCCAGAAGGTATTTGGCGTTGAAGCCGATCTCCAGCCGTTCGTCGCCATAAGCCACGGCGAGTTCCTCTTCCGCGGCCCCGGAATCGGGCGAGTTGACCGAGAGGACCAGCCGGTCCTCCTCGAGCGACAGCTTCACGGCGCGGGAGCGTTCGGAGGATACGGTCGCCACGCGGTCCACCGCCTTGGCGAATTCGCTGGCGTCGACCTCCAGCTTGCGGGTGTTCCCGGTCGGGATGACGCGGGTATAATCCGGGAAGGTGCCGTCGATGACCTTGGAGGTCAGGGTGATCACCGGGGTGGCAAACCGAACTTTCGTTTCGGAAACCGACACGGCGATGGTCGCCTCGTCGTCGTCGAGAAGCTTGCGCAGCTCGCCCACCGTCTTGCGCGGGACGATCACGCCGGGCATCCCCTCGGCCCCGTCCGGCAGGGCGGCGTCGATGCGGGCAAGGCGATGGCCGTCGGTCGCGACGCAGCGCAGGACCTTGCCGGTTTCGCCTTGGCTGACATGCATGTAGACGCCGTTCAGGTAATAACGGGTTTCTTCCGTGGAAATCGCGAATTTCGCCTTGTCAAAGAGTCGCCGCAGGTCTGGCGCCTTGGCCGAGAAGTTGCTGGAATATTCGCTGGTCGCCATGACCGGGAAGTCTTCCTTCGGCAGGGTCGCCAGGCTGAAGGTCGACCGGCCCGCCATGATGGTCAACCGGCCCGAGGCGGCGTCCTCGGTCAGGTTCACCAGCGCGCCATCGGGCAGCTTGCGGACGATCTCGTGCAGCATGACGGCGGAAACCGTGGTCGCTCCGGCGCGTTCGACCATCGCGGGGGCGCGGTCCACCACCTCGATATCCAGGTCGGTGGCGCGGAACGAGACCTGGTTGCCCTCGGCCTCGATCAGCACGTTCGCCAGGATCGGGATCGTGTTGCGGCGTTCGACCACCGACTGCGCCTGCGCCAGCGCCTTGAGCAAAGTGGCGCGTTCGATGCTGAGCTTCATCATACTCCCCCTGCCGACCCGTCAGGGACAGCGAATTTGTCCGGTTTCCACCGGGTCACAACCGTTTCGTGGACTGTGCGTAGGATTGTCCGGGCCGTCAAGTCCGGCCCCGGCTTCAGCCCTGCAACAGACGGCGCAGAAGCTGCAGATCGTCGGACAACTGGCTGTCGGTGGTCATCAGCTCTTCGATCTTGCGCACACCATGCATGATCGTCGTGTGGTCACGCCCCCCGAAGCGACGGCCGATCTCCGGCAAGCTGCGCGGGGTCAGCTGCTTCGAGAGATACATCGCCACCTGCCGCGGCCTTGCGATGGTGCGCAGGCGCTTCGGGCCGATCAGGTCGGACAGGCGGACATTGTAATGCTCGGCCACCTTGCGCTGGATTTCCTCGATCGACAGCTTGCGGTCCGAGGAGCGCAGGATGTCGGCCAGGCAATCCTGGGCAAGGTCCAGCGTGATCTCGCGACCGACCAGCGACGCGAAGGCGAACAGCCGGGTCAAGGCGCCTTCCAGCACGCGGACGTTGGTGGTGATCCGGTGCGCGAGGAATTCCAGCACGCCATCGGCCAGCACCAGCCCGCGATACTGGCTGCGGTAATGGTCGACCTTCTGCTGCAGGATGCCAAGCCGAAGCTCATAATCCGTTGGGTGCAGGTCGACGACCAGCCCGCATTGCAGGCGCGACTTGATGCGGTCCTCAAGATCCTTGATCTCGCCCGGAGCGCGGTCGGCGGAAATGACGATCTGCTTGTTCGCGTCGACCAGGGCGTTGAACGTGTGGAAGAATTCTTCCTGGGTCGAATCTTTCCCGGCGATGAACTGCACGTCATCGACCATCAGCACGTCGACCGACCGGAACAGTTCCTTGAAATCCATCACCTGCCGGTCGCGCAGGGCCTGGACGAAGCGGTACATGAACTGCTCGGCGGACAGATACAGCACGCGCAGCTCGGGGCGGCGGACCTGCAGCTCATGCGCGATGGCATGCATCAGGTGGGTCTTCCCCAGACCGACGCCGCCATACAGGAAAAGCGGGTTGAAGCTGACGGGCCCGCCCTCGGCCACCCGGCGGGCGGCGGCATGGGCCAGCTCGTTCGGCTTGCCGACGACGAAACTGTCGAAGGTGAAGCGGGCATCCAGCGGCGCGCCCGGCAGGTCTTCGTTCGAAGGCCGCGGGCTGGCGGCTTTGGCGGCAGGCTTGGCGGCGGCACGCGCCTGGGCGGGCGCAGTCCCCACCGCGAATTCGACGCGGTCCACGGTGGCCCCGGTGCTGGCCAGTTGCGAGCGGATGTGATCGCCGTAGTTGCGCTGGACCCAGTCGCCGAAGAAGATCGTCGGCACCTCGAAGCGGGCGACGCCGTTTTTCAACTGCGACAGCTTCAGCGGTTCGATCCAGGTGGCGTAGTTGTGCTTGCCGACCCGTTTGATCAGCTCTTCCCGAACCTGCCCCCAGGTTTCATTCGTCATTCTTTGACCTGTCAATATACGAGCCGGTGCAACCCGGCCCTGCCCTGTTCCGTCGTTGAACGAGCCACTCCGACCAAGCCGCCCGAAGGCCGCCTGCGGCACACGGGAACACCGGCTTGTCTGCGGGACGGAACGACGCACATCAAACCTGCCGGACAACCAGCAGTCTTGCCATGCGTGGTGGGGCAGCTTGAATACCGCCTCCAACTCTTTGATCGCAAATGGAAAACTCAGATCCTTTGGCGCGGCAGGCGCCCAATCCGTGCAGCAGCTTTCCCTTTGCGACCGTTCTTGTCCCCCAAGACGAAGTGAATCGCAGGGTCACGCTAGCAAGCCCCGCGCGCAGTCTGCAACCGAACAACGTGCTTGACACAGATTCCCCAAACCCGAATCCGAAGGCTCTGGCAAATCGGCAACGGCGGGCCGGTTCCGGGGGGTGGAATGGCGTGAAAATGCCGAAGGGCGCACCCTTTGCGGGCGCGCCCTTCGCTGTTCCGGATTCGGTCCGGTCAGGCCTTGACGGTCGCGACGGCTTTCACCCGCGAGGCCAGGCGCGACATCTTGCGCGCAACGGTGTTCTTGTGCAGCACGCCCTTGGTCACGCCACGCGCGAGTTCCGGCTGGGCAGCCTTCAGCGCGGCCTGGGCAGCTTCGCCATTGCCCGAGGCGATGGCTTCCTCGACCTTGCGCAGGAAGGTGCGGATGCGCGAACGACGCGCCTTGTTGACGGCATAGCGCGCCTCGGACTGGCGGGCGCGTTTCTTGGATTGATCGGTATTGGCCATGGGTGGCTTCCTTGCGGTCTATCGGTTTCAAAACGGTCGCACGAAAGACCAGAAGGCCCCATCCCGAAGGATGGATCTGATTCTTGCCTAAGCGGGCCCACGCGCATGTGCTGCTGGCCTATAGGGCAAGTCGGCGGGAAGGGAAAGCCCCCCAGGAAAAAACCGCGCCAATGGCTTCGGCACGCCGCGCGAGACTGTCCGAGGGGCAGGTGAAGTCGCGCGAGAAGGCTTTCCTAGCGGTCGCGGAACTGCGGCTGGCGCTTTTCCAGGAAGGCGGCCATGCCTTCCTTCTGGTCCTCGGTCGCGAAGACGGCGTGGAACATGCGGCGTTCGAAGAGAAGCCCCTCGGCAAGGCTGGTTTCCTGCGCCCGGTTCACGCATTCCTTGACCATCCGCGCGGTGACCGCCGATTTCTCGACGATCTTCTGCGCCGCCTTCATCACCTCTTCCATCAGCCGCGCCGCCGGAACGACACGGCTGACCAGCCCGCAACGCTCGGCCTCGGCGGCTTCCATGAAGCGACCGGTCAGATGCATGTCCATCGACTTCGATTTGCCCACGGCGCGCGTCAGCCGCTGGGTGCCGCCCATCCCGGCGACGATGCCAAGGTTGATCTCGGGCTGGCCGAACTTCGCCGTATCGGCCGCAATGATGAAATCGCACAGCATCGCAAGCTCGCAACCGCCGCCCAGGCAATAGCCGCTGACCGCCGCGATGATCGGCTTCCTTGCGCGGGCGATCACCTGCGCCTCGGGGCCGAAGAGATCATCGAAATAGACGTCGATGAAGCTTTTCTCGGCCATTTCCTTCACATCCGCCCCGGCGGCGAAGGCCTTTTCCGACCCGGTGATGACAATGCAGCGCACCCGGTCGTTCGCTTCCGCCGCTGTCACCGCCGCCGCAAGCTCGCGCATCAGGGCAGAGTTCAGCGCGTTCATCGCTTCGGGGCGGTTCAGCCGGATCACCGAGACATAGTCCTCGATCTCGACGATCAGCGTTTCATAGGCCATGGCGGCCTCCTTCATGGCAGTCAGGAAGGGGACTCCTAGCACCAATGCGCGGCTTGGCAAGTCACCTCTGGCAGGCGGGGCACCAGAAGGAGGAGCGGCCGGATTGCACGGTGCGGGTGATCGTGCCCGGACAGCCAGGGGTTTCGCAGGGCTGGCCTTCCCGGTCATAGACTTGGAAGTGCTTGGAGAAATAGCCAAGCTCGCCATTGGCCTGCCGGAAGTCGCGCAAGCTTGACCCGCCTGCCTCGATGGCCTCGGCCAGCACTTCGCGGATCACCGGGACAAGGGCGTGGACCTGCGGTTCCGTCAACTCTCCCGCCAGCCGCAACGGGCTGATCCGCGCACGATACAGGGTTTCGGCGACATAGATGTTGCCCAGGCCCGCCACGATCCTTTGATCCAGCAGCGCCGCCTTGACCGGAGTCTTGCGACCCTTCAGCCGGGTGGCAAGGTAAGGCGCGTTGAAGTCGTTGCCGAAGGGTTCAGGTCCGAGGACCCTCAGCAGCATGTGCTGGTCGGCAGTTTCGGTCGGCATCAGGTCCATCGCGCCGAAGCGACGGGCGTCGTTGAAGGTGATCCGCGCGCCATTTTCCATATGCAGCACGACATGGTCATGCTTCTGCGGGGCCGGATGGTCGTGGTGGAAACCGCCGATCTGCGTGCCCGAAATCAGCATCCGACCCGACATCCCCAGATGCACCAGCAGCGTCTCGCCCGAATCGAGGTCGGCGAGCAGATATTTCGACCGCCGCCGCAATGCCGTGACCCTGTGGCCGGTCAGCCGTTCGGCCATGCGGTCCGGCAAGGGCCAGCGCAGGTCGGGCCGGTTGACCTCGGCCCTTGCGATCACGCCCCCCTCCAGCACCGGGAGCAGGCCGCGGCGAACGGTTTCGACTTCAGGAAGTTCGGGCATCAATGCCTCATGGACAGTTCAGCGCATTGCGGGCGCAGGGTGGCGGACTATAAGGAGGGCTGGAACACAGGATCACAAGCCCCCAAGGACTGCCAGGCCGATGACGGAAGAAAAGACCACCCATTTCGGGTTCCAGGACGTGCCCGAGGCCGAGAAGGCCGGGATGGTGCATGGGGTCTTCAGCCGGGTGGCCTCGAAATACGACGTGATGAACGACGCGATGTCGCTGGGCATCCACCGCATCTGGAAGGATGCGATGATGGACTGGCTGGCCCCCCGCCCCGGCCAAAGACTTCTGGACGTGGCGGGCGGCACCGGCGACGTGGCCTTCCGCTTCCTGAAACGCGCTCCGGGGGCCAGCGCGGTGGTCTGCGACATGACCGAGCCGATGCTGATCGAAGGCCGCAAACGGGCCGAGGCCGAAAGCCTGGCGCAAAGCCTGGACTGGGTGGTGGGCGATGCGATGGCGCTGCCGTTCCCCGACAAGTCCTTCGACACCTACACCATCTCGTTCGGCATAAGGAACGTGACCCGCATCCCAGACGCGCTGGCCGAAGCCTACCGCGTGCTGCGCCCCGGCGGGCGGCTGATGGTGCTGGAATTCAGCCAGATCCCCAATGACCTGATGCAGAAGGCCTATGACCTGTATTCCTTCAATGTCATCCCCGTCATGGGCCAGATCATCGCGGGCGACCGCGCCTCCTACCAGTATCTCGTTGAATCCATCCGCAAGTTCCCGGATCAAGAGAGTTTCGCCGCGATGATCCGCAGCGCCGGTTTCGGCCAGGTGAAATACCGCAACCTTTCCCTGGGCATCGCCGCCCTGCATTCCGGCTGGAAGCTGTGAAGGGTCCGCACAACATCATCCGCCTGATCCGGACGGGCGCGACGCTGGAGCGCACCGGCGCCATGGACGTCGTGCTGGAAGCCTTCCGCGCGCCGCCCAGCCTGCGCTTTGCCGCCCGGATGCTGGGCTGGCCCTTCAAATGGGTGGGCCTCAAGGGCGACCCCGCGCTGCCCCCTGCCACCCGCGCCCTTACCGCCCTTGGCCCGGCCTACATCAAGTTCGGGCAGGTCCTGTCCACGCGCCCCGACATTGTGGGCGACGAGATGGCCCAGCAGCTGAAGTATTTGCAGGACAAGCTGCCGCCCTTCCCGACCGACACCGCCAAGAAGATGATCGAAGCCGAGCTCGGGCTTCCCGTCTCCACCCTGTTTTCCGACTTCTCCGAACCCGTCGCGGCGGCGTCGATCGCCCAGGTCCACCGCGCGAGTCTGGCCGATACCGGCGAGGACGTGGCCGTCAAGGTTCTCCGCCCCGGCATCGAGCGCGCCTTCAGGAAGGACATCGACGCCTTCTACCTTGCCGCCCGCTGGATCGAGCGGCTTGCCCCGTTCTCGCGCCGCCTGCGCCCGGTCGATGTGATCAGGCACTTCGAAGGCGTGGTGATGGGCGAGCTGGACCTGCGGCTCGAAAGCTCTGCCGCCGCCGAATTCGCCGCGAATACCGAAAAGGACGAAGGCTTCCAGGTGCCGAAGCCGGTCTGGTTCCTGTCCAGCCGCAACGTGATGACGCTGGGCTGGGCCGAGGGCATCGGGCTGAACGACAATGACCTGATCGACGCCGCCGGGCTTGACCGCCGGGTCATCGCCGCCCGCGTGCTGCAACTGTTCCTGAGCCACGCCTTGCGCGACGGTTTCTTCCACGCCGACATGCACCAGGGCAACCTGAAGGTCGCGGCGAACGGCGATGTGATTGCCTATGATTTCGGGATCATGGGCCGGATCGACGAATATACCCGCCGGGTCTATGCCGAGATCCTGATGGGCTTCATCCGCAAGGACTACCGCCGCGTCGCCGAGGTGCATTTCGAAGCGGGCTATGTGTCGCCCGACCGCGACATCGACGAGTTCGCCCGCGCCTTGCGCGCCGTGGGCGAGCCGATCTTCGGCATGGACGCCAGCCGGATCTCGATGGCGCGGCTTCTGGCCTATCTCTTTGAAGTGACGGAACGATTCGGAATGGAAACCCGGACCGAGCTGATCCTTCTGCAACGCACGATGGTGGTGGTCGAAGGGGTTGCCCGCTCGCTCGACCCGCATATCAACATCTGGCAGGTCGCCCGCCCCGTCGTCGAAGGCTACATCCGCGAGAACATCGGCCCCAAGGCGGTGCTGCGTGACCTGATAAAGACCGCCCGCGTGCTGGGGCGCTTCGGCCCGAAGCTTCCGGCCCTGGTCGAGGCGCAACTGATCCGCGCCGGAAATCCGGCCAGCCTGCCGCCCCGGTCGCATCGGTCGCTTGCACCGCTGGTCTGGGTCGCCCTGATCCTTGCCGCCTTCACGACGGGCCTGTTGATCGACCGCCTGATCTGACCGCCAAAGCCGGTCCGGCAGCTGGATGCCGGTTTGTCGAATGCGCGGCGCCCTCTCGGCAGCTTCGACCGCCGCCAAAATCCTTCGACGGAATCCGCCCGGAAGTCTCGAAAACTCTGGCCCTTCACCCCTGCGGTTCGCGCAAGGCGGTGACGGCGCTGGCCGGCACCTCCACGCCCCCTTCCAGCAGCAGCCGGGTGCCGTTGCTGCCGCCCCGCGCCTCGATCACCCGGGCATAATGTTCGACCGGCAGCGCAGAGATGACCGTCTCGCCCTTCAGGCTTTCCAGCGCGATGGAATAGGTTCCCGCAGGCAGGGGATTGCCGTCGCTTCCGGCGCCAAGCCACTGGTAGGGTTCCGCGCTGACCGGGATCTCCTCGCGCGAGACGAGGGTTCCTTGTGCATCCTTCACCACCAGCACCGCCCGGTTCGCCCCCACGGCAGGGTTCGGCGACAGGGTCACGGGGCTGCCCGCATAGCGCACCGGCGCGGGTGAGCGCGCCTCTTTCCCGATCCAGCTGGCCATTTCTGCCATGCCGAGCTGGCTGAACTTGCCCTGCAGGTCGGCAAGCAGCTGGTTGGTGCGCACCTGCTGCTCGACGCCCGAGAAGGTGGCGAGCTGCACCGCGTAATCCGCCGAATCGATCGGGTTGAGCGGGTCCTGATTCTGCATCTGCACCGTCAGCATCCGCAGGAAGGTATTGAAATCCGAAGTGATCTTCGGAGCGCCCGCTGGCGGTGCCGTCGCGGTGGAAGTGGTGGAAGTGGTGGAAGTGGCAGTGGTGACGTCCATTCTGGCCTCACAATCTCAGGTCAAGGGAAGCCGCGCCGGAATGTCGCGGCAAAGGATGCGCGGCACCATCTGGATCGGGCCGGGGAATCCCGTCGAAGCTCTGGCTGGCGG
>JAGPEG010000125.1 GCA_018057165.1 Tabrizicola sp. | reverse complement strand
TCGCGGCCAGGTTCAGATCGACGCTGGACTCGCGACCGACATAAAGCGGCTCCTCCGCCATGGTCAGGTCAAAGTCGATGCGTTCCGGCAGGAAATCCTCGACCAGGAAGGTCTTCGACGCCAGCGCCGGGGCTTCCAGGTCGGCATACATCTCCAGCCGCCACACACCGCGCGGCGCGCTGCCTGCGATGGGAAGCGAGAACACATGCCCGCCCGCGCCCTGATCCTCGACCAGTTGCCGTGAATATTCCACACCGTCAGGCCGCGACAGCACCGCCGTCAGCGGCAGGCTTTCAACCGCCGCCTGCTCCGCATCGCGGGCCAGCGCGGTCACATAGGCCGTCTCCCCGGCGCGATAGGCGCCCCGGTCGGTCGTGACGAACACATCCACCGGCGGCGCGGCCTCGCGGCCCTCGACCCCACGGTCGGACAGGTCGAACTCCGGGTCGGTCAGCGACAGGAAGGCGATGTCCTGATCCCCCTCCTTCACCACCACCATCGCCGGGGCGCTGCCCCCGGTGCCGCGCGTCAGCCCCGCATCGAACCGGGCATAGCCCTGATCATCGGTCGTGGCCGTGCCCAGAACCGTATTGGCCCGGTTCAGCAATTCCACCGTCACGCCGGTCTTCGCGCCCGCCGTCCCCAGCGAGCGGACGAACACATGCAGCCCGTCCACGCCCGACATGGTCGTGACCCCAAGGTCCGACACCACGAACCACTGCCAGCCCGGCGCAATGGTATAGGGGTCCACCCCCGGCACTTCCGCCTTCAGCGCATAGATCCCCGCCGGAAGCCCGGTAAGCGCCTCACCCAGCGGCAGGCGGGTGGTGACGTCCTTGTTCACCTCCTGCGCCACGGTGGCATGGCCGGTCCACAGCTTCTCGCCCACGGTGTCGGCGAAATATTCCTCGGAATAGACGTTGATCGGCGCACCGAAATAATAGTCCTGGATCGAGCGCAGCAGGTTCCGGTCGGTCACGCGGTACAGCACCAGATCCAGCTTGTCGGTATTCACCGTCTCGACCGGCAGCGCCGCCTCGCCCGACTTCGGCAGCACATAGCCCCGCCCCGGAAATTTCACCCCCGGCGCGCGGTCGCGGATGTATTGCGTGACCTCGACCGACTTGGCCATGACCTGCCCGTCCGCCGCCGGCAGCCCCTCGCGGAAGGTCACGGTATAGCGCTTGCCATGCTCCAGCCCCGCCACGCAAAGCTGCCGGTAGCCGCCGTTCTCCACCACCATCCCGGCTTCGGGAAGCTGGACGAAGGTGGAATAATCCATGCCCGAGGCCAGCAGATCCTCGCTGAACGTCGCGCAGATGCGCGGGCGGGCCAGGTCGGACTGCACCAGCGTCTCGGCAATCCGGAAGCCGTATTTGCCGATCGCCACATCCAGAGCCGCCGCCGTATCCACCCGGTCCTGCAAGCTTTGTGCCAGCCGCAGCGCCGAAACCGTGTCGCGCCCCCGCCCGTTGCGTTCCAGCACCTCGCCCATCGTGACAAGGATCGTGTGCCGCAAGGCCGGGCTCTCAGCCCGCAGATAGGCGTTGATCGACGACAGGAAAGCCTGGTTCAGGAAATAGCCCGACTGGCTCTGGTCCGCGATTCCCGCCTGCAACTGCCGCCGCGCGAATTCGCCCCAGGTCGCCGCGTCATCGGTCAGGTTCAGCGCCGCCCCGGTATAGGCCGCCGCCCCCGCCCAGTCGCCATTCGCTTCGGCATCACTGGCCGCGGCCAGATGCTCCTCCGCCGCCCAGGGCCCCGTCGTGTGCTGCCGCCCCAGCCCCTGCGCCTGGTCGAAGGCGGGCTGGATGTCCCAGTCCGGCAGGAAGGCCAGTTCTCCGCGCCGCGCCTTCGCCGCCTCCCGCACCCCTGCATCCGCCTCGATCACCCTGGCCGAAAGCGCCCCGGCGAAATACGCCCCTTCGCCCGGTCCGTTCTTCACGAAACAGGACCCGTTCTTGGTGTTGTAGACATAGGCCGTGCAGCGCGCATTGGTGGTGCAGGCCCGCTCGCAAGCTTCGATGGTGGTGTCGAAAACCGACGCAATATCCCCGCCGGGAAGGTCCTGGTCCTGCGTCACGACGAATCGCCGCTCGGGGATCAGGTCCTGCGCTGATGCCAGCCCCGCCCCGCCCAGAACCACCGCCGCAATCGCCGCTTTCAGAAACCACCGCATCGAAAAATGCCTCCCTTGGATTGGCAGGACTGTCGCATGGCCCGGCACATGGTGGCAAGCGCACCCAATCCCTTTCGACGTTAAGCCTTGGTTCATATCGCTGCGCGAGGGTAGTCGCGAAAACCGGATGTTGCGGCTTTTTCCGCAGCCCGGACAACAGGCAGAACGTCGGCTGGAAACGCATGGATCTTTCGGAACGTCTGGTCAGGGAACGTCGCGCGCGGCTTGCCGCCGAACGCCTTCTCGAACAGAAAAGCCGGGAACTTTTTGCCGCCAACGAAAAGCTGGCGATCCATGCCCGCTCCCTCTCCGACCAGATCGTCGAGCAGCGCCAGGTGGTGAAATCCGCCCTCTCGCAGGCCGAGGTGCTGAAAGACCAGAACCTGCGCTTTGTCGAAGACCTTGACCGCGCCCATACCGCCGCCGTGATGGCGGAACGCCGGCTCTGGGACGCGCTGGAAACCATCAACGACGGGTTCGCCGTCTTCGACAGCGCCAAGCGGCTGGTCAGCGCCAATGCCGCCTGGATCGGCCAGCTGGACAGCAGGCTTGTCGCCCCCGGCTGCCCCTATGGCGACATCATCCGCCATTCCGCCGAAACCGTCCTCGACCTCGGGGGCGAGGCTCCGGCGGATTTCGTGGCCCGCATGCTGGCGCGAATCGAGGGCGACCTGATCGAACCCGTCACGGTCAAGCTGCGCAACGGCAGCTGGGTGAAGGTCCAGGAACGCCGCGCCCGCGACGGCGACCTTGTCTGCCTTGCCATCGACATCACCGAACAGATGCGCATCTGGGCGGCCATCGACGTCTTGCCCGATGGCTTTGTCCTTTTTGACCGGGAGGAACGGCTTTTGGCCTGCAATCAACGATACCGCGACATGTTTCCCGACAGCGCCGCCATGGCGCAACCCGGCGTCACCTTCGAAGACCTCCTGCGCCACGGGTTGATGAATGGCCATGTCCCCGATGCCGTGGGGCGTGAGGAGGACTGGCTTGCCGACCGCCTCGCCCATTTCCGCGCCGCCGACACCATCGCGGAAAACACGCTTGCCAATGGCCGGGTCGTCATCGAATCCGATCATGTCACCCCCGATGGTGGCCGCGTCGGTCTGCGCACCGACATCACCGCGATCCGCGACCAGCAGGCGCAGCTTGAAGCCGCCCGCCTGGCCGCCGAAGCCGCGAACCGCGCCAAATCCGCTTTCCTCGCCAACATGAGCCATGAGATCCGCACCCCGATGAACGGTGTCGTCGGCATGGCCGAACTGCTCTGCGACACCGCGCTTTCCGAAGAACAGCGCCTCTTTGCCGAAACCATCCGCTCCTCGGGTGAGGCACTTCTCGTCATCATCAACGACATCCTCGACTATTCCAAGATCGAGGCCGAACGCCTGACGCTCCGCCCCGAACCCTTCGATCTCGAACGCACGATCCATGAGGTGACGATGCTCCTCCAGCCCCGCGCGCGGGAAAAGGGCATCGACCTGATGATCGACTTCGACATGTTCCTGCCCACCCGCTTCGTCGGCGATCCGGGCCGCTTGCGCCAGGTGCTGACCAACCTGATCGGCAATGCGGTGAAATTCACCGAAAAGGGCCATGTCCTGACCCGCGTCGTCGGGGTCGATGATGCCGACGGATTGCAAACCCTGCATGTCACGGTGGAAGACACCGGCATCGGCATCGCGCCGGACTACCTCGACCACATCTTCGGCGAATTCAACCAGGTCGAGGATGAGCGGAACCGCAAGTTCGAAGGCACCGGCCTTGGCCTTGCCATCACCCGCCGCCTGATCGAACACATGGGCGGGGCGGTCTGGGTCGACAGCGATTTCGGCAAGGGCTCCAGCTTCGGCTTCCGCGTCACCCTCCCGGTGGCCGAAGACGCGGCGCCGGTGCAGGTTCCGGTCGCGGTCAGGCGCGTCATTGCCGTCGATGACCAGTTCATCAACCGCACCATTCTGGAACGCCAGCTTGCCCCCTGCGGGATCGAGGTCACGCTCTGCCGCTCGGGCGCCGAGGTGCTGGAAAAACTGGCCGCAGACCCCGCCTATGACGTGGTGCTGACCGATCATGCCATGCCGGAAATGGACGGGGTCCAGCTTCTCGACCTGATCCGCGTCGCCGGTCACATCCTGCCGGTGATGCTGCTGTCCTCCAACCCCACCGGCCTTGGCAATCTCGCGCATGACTTCGCCGCGATCCTGCAAAAGCCGATCCTGCGCTCCGACCTCTACCGCCACCTGCAAGGCCTGACGACGCCCGCCGTCGAAACCGTGGTCGCAGCCGCCCCCTCTGCCCCCGCCGACCTCCGCCAGATGCGGGTGCTGGCGGCCGAGGACAACCGCACCAACCAGCTCGTGTTTCAGAAGATGGTGCGCGACATGGATATTGACCTCTGCTTCGCCGACAACGGCCGCATCGCGGTGGAAAAGTTCCAAAGCTTCCAGCCCGACCTGATCTTCATGGACATCTCGATGCCCGAGATGGACGGGAAAGAGGCCGCCCGCATGATCCGCGCGATGGGGTCCAGGGTTCCCATCGTCGCGCTGACCGCTCATGCCATGGAAGGCGACGCCGAGACGATCCTTGCCGCCGGGATCGACCGCTACCTGACCAAACCCCTGCGCAAGACCGCCATCGAGGGCGCCTTGTCGGAATATCGCCCGCCCGAGGCGCGCGCCCCCGTCAATGCCCCGGCAGAAAACGCGGCCTGACCCCGCCGGGTCGCGCACGCGCCTCGCGGCATCGGCCAAGAGCCAAGCCTTGCCCCCCGCAGTCTGCTCGCGGCCCCGCACCCGCTTGCCTCTTTGCCAAGATATCCCCGCCGCAGGCATCCCGCCCGGCAAGCGGCACACCGCCGTCTCGCCTGAATGGCCCGTTCATACTGGTCCAAATATCCCCGCCGGAGGCATGCACCAGCCCGGCCAGGCGCTCCGACCCCCAGGCGGACCATAGCTTCCGACACCTTGCCCGACGTCGTCCAGCCGCGTTCCCTCTCCCCCTGGGCGAGTGGGTCAGAGTGAGGGGGAACTTTCCAAATCCTTAACGCCCACGGGCAAGTCACTGGAATCATTGGGCTGGAAAAACTGCCCGCCGTGGACAGCCCGTTTATCCGTCCCGCAGGATCGCCAGGAATGCCGCCCCGAACCGCTCCAGCTTGGCCTCCCCCATCCCCGAAATCCCCGCCAGTTCGGACAGCGTCGAGGGCCGCCGCTCCACGATGGCCCGCAGGGTCGAGGGCGGACAGGTCACATATTTCCCCGTCCCATCCTCCCCTCTCGCCAGCGAAAGCTGGGCCTCCGCCAGCCGGTCGAACACCGCGCCTTCGGGCCGCCCGACCAGCCGCATCCGCGCCGGATGCAGTCCTTCCGCCGCCCCGGTGATCACCTCCAGGAAGGCCGTCCCATAGCTCTCCAGCTTCCGCGCGCCAACCCCGGTGATCCCCGCCATCTGGTCCAGGTTCGCGGGCTTTTTCTCCGCCATCTCGATCAGCGTCTTGTCGGTGAAGACCATATAGGCTGCCAGACCCTGCGCCTCCGCCAGCGCCCGCCGCTTCGCCTTCAGAAGCGCCAGCAGCCCGGCATCCTCCTCGGCCACCTGCGCGCGGACCACCGGCTCCCGCTCCCCCGCCGCCACCACCGTGTCGCGGCGCAGCGTCACCGTCGCCTCGCCCCGCAGAACCGGCCGCGCCGCCTCGGTCATCCGCAGCGCGCCGTGCCGTTCGGGGTCGGGGCGGACGAGATCGCGGCCCATCATCTGCCGGAACACCGCGCCCCAGGCCGGTTTCGACAGGTCGCGACCCACCGCGAAGGTCGGCAGCTGGTCATGCCCCCGCTCCCGCACCTTCTGGGTCGCCGATCCCGTCAGGATGTCGATCAGATGCCCCGCCCCGAACCACTCCCCCGTCCGCAGGATCGCCGACAGCGCCTTCCGCACCGCATCGGTGGCATCGAACAGCAAAGCAGGTCGGTCGCAAAGATCACAATTGCCGCAGGGTTCCGACCCTTCGCCGAAATATCCCAAAAGAACCTGACGACGGCAGGCCAAGGCTTCGGCCAGGCCCAGCAGCGCGTTCAGCCGGGCGTGGTCGGCGGCCTTGCGGTCCGGCGGGGCCGCCCCCTCGTCGATCTGCGTGCGTCGCAGGCGGATGTCGTCCGGGCCATACAAAGTCATCGTCTCGGCCGGGGACCCATCCCGCCCGGCACGGCCGATTTCCTGATAATAGCCCTCGATCGACTTCGGCAGGTCGGCATGGGCGACCCAGCGGATGTCGGGCTTGTCGATCCCCATCCCGAAGGCGATGGTCGCCACCACGATCAGCCCGTCCTCGCGCTGGAAGCGGGTCTCGACCCGGCGGCGCTCGTCGGCCTCCATGCCGCCGTGATAGGCCACGGCCTCGTGCCGCGCCTCGCGCAAGGCCTGGGCCAGCGTCTCGGTCTTGGCCCGCGTCGCGCAGTAGACGATGCCGGACTGACCCCGGCGCGCGGCGGCAAAGCGCAGGACCTGTTCGCGCGGCTTGTCCTTGACGGCGAAGGCGAGATGGATGTTCGGGCGGTCGAAGCCACGCAGGAAGGTGACGGGGGCCTCGCCATCGAACAGCCGGGTGACGATCTCGGCCCGCGTCTCCTCATCCGCCGTGGCGGTAAAGGCCGCCAGCGGCACCCGCAAGCTGCGGCGCAACTCGCCGATCCGCAGATAGTCCGGGCGGAAGTCGTGGCCCCACTGGCTGACGCAATGCGCCTCGTCCACCGCGATCAGGCTGCATTTCGCCCGGCGCAGAAGCCCCAGCGCCGAGCCCGAGGCCAGCCGCTCCGGTGCCATGTAGAGCAGCTTCAGCCGACCTTCGTCGATGGCCCGGAAGACCTCCTCGGTCTCTTCCTCGGTATTGCCCGAGGTCAGCGCCCCGGCCTCGACCCCCGTCGCCTTCAGCGCCCGGACCTGGTCCCGCATCAGCGCGATCAGCGGCGAGATGACGACCGTCACCCCGTCGCGGCACAGGGCGGGCAGCTGGAAGCACAACGACTTGCCGCCACCCGTCGGCATGATGGCCAAAGTATTGCGCCCCTCCAGCACCGATTGCACGATCTCGGCCTGACCGGGGCGGAAGTCCGGGAAGCCGAAGACCGAATGCAGCAGACTGGCGGCGCGGTCCAAGGGATCAGAGGAAGCTGGCGATGTTGTTCCGCAGGATGATCTGCAAGGCGTAGATCGCGATCAGCACCGCCAGCGGCGCGAGGTCAATCCCGCCCATCGGCGGCAGCACCCGCCGGACCGGCGCGTAAAGTGGCTCCAGAAGCCGGTTCAGCCCGTCCCAGATCTGCCGGACCAGCGGTTGCCGGATGTTCAGCACCTGGAAGTTGACCAGCCAGCTCATGATGACCTGAGCGAGGATCAGGAACTGCGCGATCTGCAGGATCAACATCAGGATCTGGTAGAGCGAGGTCATCGGGCACTCCATCTGGATTTCGCCACAGGTAGCGGCAGGGGCGGTGAAGGGCAATGGCTTCCGCAGCGTTTTGCTTGACGCAGCGGTGATGCCGGGCCAGTGCAGGCGCGAAACCCGGAGGCCCAGATGTACCCTTTCCTGCGCATGTTCAAAGAGATGACCCGCGCCAGCCGGATGCCGCCCATGGGGCTGTTCGACACCCATGTCAGCCACCATCTCTGCTGGCCCTGGGATCTGGACCCCTGGGTCGAGCTGAACAATGGCCGGACGCTGACCCTTTATGACCTGGGTCGTCTGCCCCTTGGCGCCCGGACCGGCATCCACCGCGTCCTGAAGGCGCAGGGTTGGGGGATGACGGTGGCGGGTTCCTCGGTGCGCTACCGGCGGCGGGTGACGGTGTTCTCGCGGCTGGCCACCTACAGCCGCTGCCTTGGATGGGATGAGCGGTTCCTCTATACCGAGCAGTCGATGTGGCAGGGCGAGGACTGCGCCTCGCAGGTGCTGATCCGGTCCGCCATCGTGGGGAAGACCGGGATTGTGCCGCCCGCCGAACTTGCGATAGCGGCGGGGATTTCGACCGCCAGCCCGGACCTGCCCGACTGGGTCAAGGCCTGGATCAAAGCCGATGCGACGCGGCCCTGGCCGCCACAGCGCTGACCTTATCGGCGAACCCTGGCACCCCGCACAGCCTTCCCTTGCACCGCCCCGCGTTTCCGGGTTCACTTCGCTTAAAAAACAGGGGACAGGCATGGCAAGCGCGCGGCAGCGGATCTGGGGCTGGTATTTCTTCGACTGGGCCAGCCAGCCCTACAACACCCTGCTTCTGACCTTCATCTTCGGGCCGTATTTCACCGAAATCGCCATCGGCTACTATCTGGGCGAGGGGCTTGATCCCGATGCCTCGGCCGCCGCGGCGCAAAGCTTCTGGGGCTGGGGCATTGCCGCCAGTTCGGTGCTGATCGCCATCTTCGCACCGATCCTGGGCGCGATGGCCGACAGCACGGGGCGGCGGCTGATCTGGGTCTGGTTCTTCTCGGCCTTCTATGTGGTGGGGGCCTGGGCGCTGTGGTGGGTCGCACCCGGCGGCGGGATCGACGTGCTGATCTGGGCCGTCTTCTTCTTCGGCATCGGCTTCATCGGGATGGAGTTTGCGACCATCTTCACCAACGCCCTGATGCCCAGCCTGTCGGATCATGACGAGCTTGGCGCCATCTCGGGCGCGGGCTTCGCCTTCGGCTACCTCGGCGGGCTTCTTGCGCTGGTGATCATGCTGGGCGTCTTCGTGGCCAATCCCGAAACCGGGATGACCTATCTGGGCCTGCCCCCATTGCTGGGCGAGGATGCCGAAACGCAGATCG
>JAGPEG010000124.1 GCA_018057165.1 Tabrizicola sp. | reverse complement strand
CAAGACCGACATCGCGCTGCTGAAGGTGGAAAGCGACAAGCCCTTGCCTTTCGTGACCTTCGGCAACTCCGACCTGATGCGGGTGGGCGACTGGGTGATGGCGATGGGCAACCCGCTTGGCCAGGGTTTTTCCGTCTCGGCGGGGATCGTCTCGGCGCGCGGGCGCGAACTGAACCCCGGCGCCTATGACGACTTCATCCAGACCGACGCGGCGATCAACCGTGGCAACTCGGGCGGGCCGCTGTTCAACATGGACGGACAGGTGATCGGGGTGAACACCGCGATCCTGTCGCCCAACGGCGGCTCCATCGGGATCGGCTTCTCGATGGCGTCGAACGTGGTGTCGAAGGTCGCGGACCAGCTGAAGGAATTCGGCGAAACCCGGCGCGGCTGGCTGGGCGTCCGCATCCAGGACGTGACCCCCGACGTGGCCGAGGCGATGGGCCTTGCCGACGCCAAAGGCGCGCTTGTGACGGACGTTCCCGACGGCCCGGCCAAGGATGCCGGGGTCAAGTCGGGCGACGTGATCACCCGGTTCGGCACCAATGACGTGTCCGACGCCGGCGACCTGACCCGCCGGGTGGCCGACGCGCCCATCGGCGAGGCCGTGCCGGTCATCGTCCTGCGCGAAGGCCGGACCGAGACGCTGGCCGTCACCCTTGGCCGCCGCGAGGATGCCGAGGCGAAGACGATGCCCGCCTCCTCACCCGCACCCGACGCCCCGAAAGAGATGGAGACGCTGGGCCTGACCCTTGCGCCGCTGGATGACGACATGCGCGCGCGGCTGGGACTTGACCCCTCGGCCGGGGGGCTGATGATCATGAAGGTCGACCAGACATCCGAGGCCTTCACCAAGGGCCTGGTCGAGGGCGATCTGATCACCGAGGCCGGGCAGCAGAAGATCGTGCGGCTGCAAGACCTGGAAGACCGGATCAAGGAGGCCAAGGCCGCCGGGCGCAAGTCGATCCTGCTCTTGGTCCGGCGCGGCGGTGATCCGCGCTTCGTGGCGCTGTCCATCGAATAAGGCTGGCGGTTCAATCTCTTATCTGGCGGTGGGACCTCTCGCCGCCAAGTTTCTTCAGCCAGAAATTTGACAAATTCCTTCCTCAAGGAATTTGGTCCTCATGCCGCAGGCCAAACCCCCGCACCCTCTGGCAAATCCGGTCGGACTGGCCTATGTCACTTGGGACGATCCTGGGAGACCCGAGAATGGCGAAGATCACCTACGTTGAGCACAGTGGCAAAGAGCATGTGGTCGAGGTCGCGACTGGCCTTACCGTCATGGAAGGCGCGCGCGACAACGGCATTCCGGGGATCGAAGCCGATTGCGGCGGCGCCTGCGCCTGTTCCACCTGCCACGTCTATGTCGATGCGGCCTGGATCGAAAAGCTGCCGAAGAAGGACCACATGGAAGCCGACATGCTCGACTTCGCCTGGCAGCCCGACCCGGTCCGCTCGCGCCTGACCTGCCAGATCAAGGTGACGGATGTGCTGGACGGTTTGCGCGTCCAGATGCCGGAAAAGCAGATCTGACCTGCCCCGCTTCTCGATGACTTCGTCACTCGCCGCTTCCGACGAGAAGACGAAGTCGCAGGAGGAGGTTACTCCGCCTTCCCCAGCCGCTCTGCCTTGCGCCTGACCAGCATCGAGCGCAGGTCGTGCATGGCCAGCAGCAGCGTATCCGTCACCGCCTCAAGCTGCGCATCCGTCGCCCGCGTCTGCGCCCATTGCGTCGTCAGGTTCAGATGGTCGACCGTGCGCAGGATGTCATCCACCTCGCGCAGCGCCAGTTGCGCCTGACGCTCCGCCAGCCAGTCCGCGATGGCCGTCCGGTCCGCCTTGGTCAGCTCCACCTCGCCATGCGGCTTGATGTTGCCGTTCTTCACGTTGACCGTGGCGATCTCGTCCAGTTCGATCCGGCGCTGGCGGTTTTCGGTGCCCAGACGGAACACGACCGCACCATTCTCGCGCACCCGGAAGTAATAGTCGGGAAGGTCAGCGCCCATCGCTCAATCGGTCCATTGCCCGCGCGCCGGATGAACCCGCCGCGCCCCGTCATTCCTTCCCGAGCCGAAGGGAATCGTCAACCCGCATCGCAGGCCAGCCGGCGTCAGACCAGTGCGGCACAAAATCGCTGGATGCGGCTGCACGCCTCGCGCAGCACCTCATCGCTGGTCGCATAGCTGACGCGAAAGTTCGGCGACACCCCAAAGGCCGCCCCGAAAACCACGGCCACGCCGGTTTCCTCCAGCAATGCCGTCGCGAAGACCTCGTCGTTGGAAATCACCGTGCCTGCGGGGGTCGCCTTGCCGATGCAGCCGGAAATGTCGGGATAGACGTAGAACGCCCCCTCCGGCTTCGGGCAGCGGATGCCCCTGGCCTGGTTCAGCATCGACACCACCAGGTCACGCCGCCCCTGGAACACCTTCCGCCAGTCGGCCAGAAACTCCTGCGGGCCGGACAAAGCCTCAAGGGCGGCATGCTGGCTGACCGAGCAGGGGTTCGAGGTCGATTGCGACTGCACCGTCCCCATCGCCTTGATCAGCGCCACCGGCCCCCCGGCATAGCCGATCCGCCAGCCGGTCATCGCATAGGCCTTGGACACACCGTTGCAGGTGAGCGTGCGGTCGTACAGGCCGGGCTCGATTTCCGCCGGAGTGCAGAATTCGAAATCGTCGAAGACCAGATGTTCGTACATGTCATCCGACATCACCCAGACCTGCGGATGCCGCATCAGGACATCGCACAGCGCCTTCAATTCGCTGCGCGTGTACCCCGCCCCGGTCGGGTTCGACGGGCTGTTGAAGATGAACCACTTCGTCTTCGGCGTGATCGCGGCCTCCAGCTGCGTCGGGGTCAGCTTGAACTCGGTCTCGATCCCCGCCACCACGGGGACAGGTGTCCCCCCCGCCAGCAGCACCATGTCCGGGTAGCTGACCCAGTAGGGCGCCGGAATGATCACCTCGTCGCCGGGGTTCAACGTCGCCATCAGCGCGTTGTACAGGATCTGCTTGCCGCCGGTGCCCACGGAAATCTGGGCGGGCGTGTAGGTCAGCCCGTTCTCGCGCAGGAATTTCGAACAGATCGCCGCCTTCAGCTCGGGGATGCCATCCACCGCCGTATAGCGGGTCTTGCCGCTGTCGATGGCGCGCTTTGCCGCGTCCCGGATGTTTTCCGGCGTGTCGAAATCCGGCTCGCCCGCGCCAAGGCCGATCACATCCTTGCCTGCGGATTTCAGGGCTTGCGCCTTCGTCGTGACGGCGATGGTCGGCGAGGGCTTCACCCGCGCCAGCGTGTCGGACAAGAAGGCCATGTTCGGCGGCTCCGGCTGGCTGTTTGCGATTTCCAGTCGAAGGTCTTAGGGTTGCCCCCCCACCGACACAAGCACTATCGGAAGAAGGAAAGACAAGATGGCGGAAAGCAGCAACTGGTATGCGGCGGATGTGGCAACCTTTGGCGACCGGCTGATCGGCGCGCGCGATGCGGCGGGCCTGACGCAGGAAGAACTGGCGCAGCGCCTGGGCGTGCGGCTGACCACGGTGCAGGCCTGGGAGGATGACATGGCCGAGCCGCGTGGCAATCGCTTGCAGATGCTGGCCGGGATGCTGAATGTCTCGCTGACCTGGCTGATCACGGCCGAGGGTGACGGGTTGCCCGAGCCCGGCACGGTGGCTCCGGTGCTGCGTCCGGGGGCCGAAGATGCGCTGGTCGAATTGCAGCGTCTGCGCAGCCGCGCTGCAGGGCTTGCAGCCGAGCTGGGGCAGGTGGAAAAGCGGCTCAAGGCCCTGTTGCAGCAGGAGGCGGCATGAGCGGGGAAACCGGCGAGGCGCGGCTGAAACGGCTGCGGATGCGCAGCTGGCGGCGTGGCACCAAGGAAATGGACCTGATGCTCGGCCCCTTTGCCGACGCGCATCTGGCCGGACTGTCCGAAGCCGATCTGCTGACCTATGACGCGCTTCTGGCCGAGAACGATCAGGATCTGATGGCCTGGACGCTGGGCCAATCCGCGCCCCCGGCAGGGCTGGCCCCGCTGTTGGCGCGGATCACCGCCTTTGGCGAAACCCGGCTGAAAGCAGGAATCTAGCCAAAGTTCTTGGCAAGTTTACGGAATGTTTGTGCTTTGTGCCGATTCTGCCCCCGTCCGAACGGTGGAGAAACGGTATGACAATCTATGCCCCGGTGCTGGACGGGTCGCAAAAGGCGTTCCTGTCCTGCT
Source organism: Tabrizicola sp. (assembly GCA_018057165.1). GTDB lineage: Bacteria > Pseudomonadota > Alphaproteobacteria > Rhodobacterales > Rhodobacteraceae > Tabrizicola. Next base: position 4,850 of record JAGPEG010000124.1, on the reverse strand, counting down.
ACCTTGACAACCTGGCCCTGGTGGAACGGCTGCACCGGCTGCTCCTCGACGTGATCAAGGATGAATTCGAACGGCTCAACATTCTGGAGATCAACTCGGTCCAGGCGCTGCTCCTGTTCAACATCGGCGAGAATGAGGTGACGGCGGGCGAACTGAAGTCGCGCGGCTATTACCAGGGCTCGAATGTCAGCTACAATCTGAAAAAGCTGGTGGATCTTGGCTACATGCACCACCAGCGGTCCGAGATTGACCGTCGTTCCGTCCGGGTGAAGCTGACGGAAAAGGGCCGCCATGTCCGGGGGCTTTTGTCCGACCTCTTCGCCCGGCATTCCGAGGGGATGGAAAAACGCGGCCTGATCGACGCCTCCGGCATGGACGAGATCAACATGTCGCTGAAACGGATGGAGCGGTTCTGGACCGAACAGATCCGCTATATCTACTGACGGTCGGTCCGGGGGGCAGGGCCATGCCTCTGGCGGGGGTGGTGACGTCCAGAGGAAGGGCGTGGGGCAGGTGTCAAGAAACCGTAACCGTCCGCGACCAACAAATTGATTTCATTGGTGTCCCTGCGTTTGCCCGCCGTGGGCACTTCGGTCAGTTCACCTTGCGGGCGGGCAGGAAGGGCAGGGGGGCGACCGGCAGGCCTTCCTCGATCATCGCCCGCGCCTCGTCGGGCTTGGCCTCGCCATGGATCACCCGTTCGGGCGCGTCGCCGGCATGGATCGCCCGCGCCTCGGCGGCGAAGTTCATCCCGACATATTCCGAATTCTCCTCGATCTGCCGACGCAGCGCCGCGATCTTTTCCTCCAGCTCCGATGCCGGGGCCGACAGGTCCGGTCGCGCCGGCAGCGCAGCCCCGGCCTTGCGGGCAGGGCGGACGGCGGGGGCCAGCAGCTCCTTTTCCACCGCTGCCGATCCGCAGACCGGACAGACCACCTGACCCGCAGCCAGAAGGGTCGAGAACGCCTCGGCCCCCTTGAACCAGCTGTCGAAGCCATGCCCGGCATCGCATTTCAGGCTGTAACGGATCATTCCGCGAAATCCCGCAGTCTTTACGGTGGAATACCTATGCACCGCGCCGGAAAGATCAATGCCCCTTGCGTTTCCGACCCGGCCCCGACGGCGCGACATCATCGTCGTCATCGCCCGTGATCGGTGCCGCGCGGCCCGCGATCGGCGGCAGGAAGCCCGCGATGATCATCGCCAGCTCCGGCTCGGCCACCAGGGTCGAGGCCTCTTGCAGGGAAAACCACTTGCGCCGCCGTTCCTTCATCTCGGGGAAGGTCTTGGCCAGCTTGTCGACCCGCATGCCGAAGACCGCAACGGCGCAGGGCACCGAGGACGTGACCGACAGGCATTTCAGATAGCCATAGCGCCCGACGCAAAGCGGGTTCATGGCCCCGGAGACCCCGGCCTCTTCCCAGGCCTCCTGCGCGGCGGCAGCCTCGGGCGACAGGCCCGGCATCGGCCAGCCTTTCGGGATCACCCAGCGCCCGGTATCCCGGCTGGTGATCAGAAGCACCTCGGTACCCGCAGTGCCAAGACGCCAGCAGAGCGCCCCATATTGCATCCGGGTGCCGTCCACGCCGGCCCCTTGTGCCGCTATCTTGTCTTGCCAGCCCATCTCACGCCCATTTGGCCGCCCGGTTCCCGGGTCTGGCCGCTGCCCATTATCCTCGTTTATGAATATGGCATGAGAAAGGATGAAATCACAGTGAATTCCCGGCGAATTGATCGCAAGTGGGGTCGGAATGCCCTACCTCCGGCCCTGAATCGGCCCCACAGCTCCAAGATCCGGCGTGGATCGGCCCGTCCGGTGCTTCCGGCCCCTGCGCGCGACAGGTGCCGCCTCCGGTTGGCGGTCGCATGATCCGGGCCTTTCTCGGCATCGACCTGCCGCCCGCCCTGCGCGGCGCGCTTCAGCTGCAGCAATTCCTGCTGCCGATGCCCCGCAAGGTCGAACCCGAGAGCCTGCACCTGACGCTGGTCTTCCTGGGCGACTGCCCCGAACCGGCCCTTGAGGCCGCGCATGAAGGGTTCCAGACCCTTCGCGCCCACCGCTTTCTGCTGTCGCTGCAAGGTCTGGGCCTTTTCGGCAAGGACAAGCCCCGCGCCGCCTGGGCCGGGGTCGCGCCATCGCCCGACCTCCTCCACCTGCAAGCGAAGGTCGAGTCCATCGCCCGCCGCGCCGGCTGCCCCATCACGGCGCGCAAATACCTTCCCCATGTCACCCTTGGCCGATTTCCCACTCCGCCGCCCGTCGATGCGCTACGCCTGGAACGCGCCGTGGCGATGGGCGCGGGCTTCCGCACCGACCCCTGGGAGGTCACGGACCTGACCCTCTGGCGCAGCCACCTGACAGCAAGGGCCCCGCAATACGAGGTCCTTGCGCGATACCCGCTGGCGCATCCGGCAATGGGTTGACAGCTGTGGTCCAGTCGTGTTGCTGGAGCCGCTGTGTCAAGAGGCTGGTACAAGGTGACAAACCAGGCAGGGTCCGAATACCGTCATGATATCGACGGCTTGCGTGCCTTTGCGGTCATGGGGGTCATCCTGCACCATTGCGGTGTCGCATTGGTCGGCTCGGGATATGCGGGCGTCGACGTCTTTTTCGTCATCTCGGGCTTCCTCATCGGCGGCATTGTCACGCGCGAATTGACCGAGCGCAGCTTTTCCTGGCGCAGGTTCTATGCCCGCCGGGCCCGCCGCATCCTGCCGGCGCTGTTTCTTGTGATCCTTGCGAGCCTTGCACTGGGTTGGGGGACCATGACGCCGGAACAGCTGCGCTATTTCGGCGGCGGTGCGATGTCGACACTGCTCTTCCTGTCGAACGTCTGGTTCTACAACCGCATCGACTATTTCAACCCCGGCGCCACCGAGGATCCGCTGATCCACACCTGGAGCCTGGCGGTAGAGGAACAGTTCTACATCATCCTGCCGGTGCTTTTGTTCCTGATCTGGCGCTTCGGCCCGCGGGTCCGTGTCGGCGTTCTGGTAGGTTTGGCGGTTGTCAGCTTTGCCGTCGCCGTGACGACCGGGCCGGACGATCCGATGGCGATCTTCTACCTGATCCATGCCCGCGCCTGGGAACTTCTGGCCGGCGTTCTGGCAGCACTCGGCTTTGCCCGGGCGCAAGTCTTGGGCCGCACGGGGGGCATCCTGGCCGACCTGGGTCTTGTGCTGGTGCTTGCGGGGCTTTTCGTGGTGCCGCATTCGGCGCTCTGGCCCGGTCCCTGGACGCTCCTGCCGGTGGGCGGCGCGGTGCTTCTGGTGCTTTACGGGCACCGGGCCTCGGTTGCGCGCTGGATCCTGCGCCTGCCGCCGGTGGTGGGGATCGGGTTGGTCAGCTACTCGGCCTATCTCTGGCACCAGCCAATCCTCGGGTTCCTGGCGATCCTTGATCGCAAGCCTGCCGACTGGACCGGGATCGGGCTGGTGGTCCTCGGCACACTGGCGCTGGCCACATTAAGCTGGCGCTTCGTGGAGCAGCCCTTCCGCCACGGCTTTGCCACAAGCCGTCGGGGAAGCCTTGTGCTTTGGCTGAGCGGCCTGGCCATTGCCGGCTTCGCCATCGGCGGCCATGTCACCGAAGGCTACCCGACCCGCGTCTCGCCAGAGGTGCGCGAGATGCTGGCCTGGTCCGAGTCCTTCCCCAGCACGATCAAGCAGTGCATCGGCGGCAGGAAGATTGACAGACTGCTCGATCCCGCAACGGCCTGCCGTCACGGCAACCCTGACAATGTCACCGTTGCGATCTGGGGCGACAGTCATGCCGCGATGCTGGCCAAGCCGCTGGGCGATGCAATTGCCGCTGACGGCCTGGGCCTCCTGGAACTGACGATGTCCAGTTGCCTGCCGATTCCCGGTCTCATCAACGAGGGGCAGGCCAACACTCCGCTTTGTGCCGAGCATAACCGCCGGATGCTCGACTACCTTTCCACGCCGAACGAGATCAAGGTCGTGGTGATGCATGCCTACTGGAACAGCTATGTCCAGCGACAGGACTATGCCAACGGGTTGGGCGATCTGGTCAACGACGGCTTCTACGCCTATCCGATCAACGCCAGTTCCGACATGACCGACGAAGACCGCTACGCCGCGATCGATGGCCTGCTCAGTGATGCGATCCAGCGGATTGTCGCCAGCGGCAAGCGGGTGATTCTACTTTACCCGCTGCCCGACCCGGGTTTCAACGTACCTGACCGGATGGCGCGCAAGCTTTGGCAGACGGGGACGGTTCCAGAGACGGTGTCCATTCCGCTGCCGGTGTTCCAGTCCTACAGCGCCGACACTGTGGCCATCTTCGACAGTGCGGTCGACCAGCCAGGGGCGATCCGGCTCGACCTAAGCACTGTCCTTTGCGACCCGATGACCGGCTGCGATGCCGTCCGGGACGGCCAGCCGCTCTATTTCGACGGCAACCACCTCTCGCTTGCCGGCTCTGCCATTGTCATCCCGCCGCTGGCCAAGGCCGTCCTTGGCCTGCTTCGCCCCCGGCTTGACAGCCGCACAACCCCAATGCACCACGGACGGGAACCAAGGAGTCTCCCATGAAGATCGCCCACCGCGAGATCGGCCCGAACCATCCGCCGCTCGTCATCGCCGAGATCGGCATCAACCATGGCGGCGACCTTGCCGTGGCGAAAGAGATGGTGCGGCTGGCAGCGGGCGCGGGCTGCGAGATGATCAAGCACCAGACCCACATCCTCGAAGACGAGATGACCGAGGAAGCCAAACAGATCTTCCCGCCGAACGCCGATGTCTCGATCTGGCACGTCATGGAACGCTGTGCCCTGAAGCTGGACGAAGAGGCGGACCTCAAGCGCTACACCGACAGCCTGGGGCTGATC
>JAGPEG010000248.1 GCA_018057165.1 Tabrizicola sp. | reverse complement strand
GATCGAGGTCGGGCCCGATGTGGTGCTGCGCATTCCCGGCGATGTTGCGGTGGCGCGCGCGGCCGCGCTGATCCTGGCGCTGCGGGGTGTGCTGTGATTGTCGCGGGCCAACGGCTGCCGATCCTGATCGCGACGCGGCCCCCTCTCGCGTATGCAAGCATGCGCTGCCGGGCAGCGGGTGGATTTCCGGTGCGGGCATCAGGCGTTGGCGCTGATCGTGCAGACCGAACTGAAGCTCGATCCGCATTCCGGGGTGACGGTTGTGTTCCGGTCGAAGCGTGGGGACAGATTGAAGATCCTTGTGTGGGATGGAACCGGGATGGTGCTGATCTACAAGGTCCTGGAACAGGGCAACTTTGCCTGGCCGAAGGTTCAGGACGGGACGATGCGGCTGTCGCGGGCGCAGTTTGAAGCCTTGTTCGAAGGATTGGATTGGCGGCGCATCATGGCGCAACGGGTGCTGCCGCCCACTGCGGCGGGATGACTCACCGGGCTGTTTTAGCTGTGTTTTATTGGGCTTTCTGTCCATGATCTGGTAAGAAGGCTTATGTCGCAGCCCTTCGATCTCAGCCAGTTCCCGGACATTCCGCCCGAGGTGATGACGGCCTTTGCGGCAGTTCAGTTCGAGCTTTCGGTCGAGCGCGCGGCGCGCCAGCACGAACAGGCGGTGGTGGCCGAGAAAGAGGCCTTCATCACCGAGTTGAAGGCGCTGATCGAGAAGCTGGAAGGTCAGGTTCAGGATTACCGGCGCACGAAGTTCGGGCCGAAATCCGAGAAGCTGGACCCGGCGCAGCTGGAGCTGGCGCTGGAAGATCTGGAAACCGCCATCGCCGAGACGCAGGCACAGATCGCGGCTGTTGAGGACAGGATCGCGGCCAGCGCGACCGATCCCGAAAAGGTCACCCGTCGAGCGCCGCGCAAGGCACGTGCCCTGCCGGAAGGCCTGCCGCGCGTCGAGCAGATGATCGAGCCCGACAGCCTCGTCTGCCCTTGCGGCTGCGGCAACATGGTCCGGATCGGTGAAGACCGGACCGAGCGGCTGGACTACATCCCTGCGCGCTATCAGGTGATCGTTACGGTCCGCCCAAGATATGCCTGCCCCAAGGGGCGGGCGGGCGTGGTGCAGGCCAAGGCGCCCGCGCATCTGTTGGAGGGAAGCTGGCCGACTGAGGCGCTGCTGGCGCAGATTGCCGTCTCCAAGCATTCCGAGCACATGCCGCTCAACCGGCAGGCTGTGGTCATGGCGCGGCATGGGGTGCCGATCGAGCGCTCGGTGCTGGCCGACTGGATGGGCCGGACGGGCGCGCTGATCGCCCCTGTGGTCGACCACATGGCCAAGCGGCTGATGGCCGACAGCACGCGGCTTTATGTGGATGAGACCACCGCGCCGGTGCTGGACCCGGGGCGCGGCAAGACAAAGACCGGCTACCTCTGGGCCGTGTTGCGCGACGACCGTGGCTGGGGTGGCTCCGCGCCACCGGGCGTCGTGTTCCACTACCGTCCTGGTCGCAAGGGCGAATATGCCGCCGAAATTCTGCAAGGATTCAACGGCACGATCCAGGTCCCCTCTCATGGTTTGCATGCAAACCATTGCCGGGCAATGGATGCTTATGGCGGCTACTCTCATCTGGCGACGCCCAAGCGCCCGGGCGGAGATCCGTTGCATCTGGCTTTCTGCTGGGCGCACGGCCGCAGGAAGCTGATCAAGGCCAAGCCCCAGAAGGGCTCGCCCATCGTGGATGAAGCGTTGCTGCGCATCGCAGCACTCTACAAGGTCGAGGACGCCATCCGCGGCTCGGACCCCGAGCGTCGCCGGGCCGCCCGGCAGGACCTGTCCCGCCCCCTAGTGGACGCGTTCTTCGCCTGGCTGAAGGCGCAGGCCGCGCGGGTCTCGCGCAAATCCGACCTCGGGGAAGCCATGGCCTACATGCTGAAGCGCCAGGATGGATTCCGACTGTTCCTTGAGGATGGCCGCGTCAACATCGACTCCAACCTGGTCGAAAACGCCATCCGCAGCCCGGCCATGAACCGCCGCAACGCGCTCTTTGCCGGCCACGACGAAGGCGGCCGGAACTGGGCCCGCTTCGCCAGCATCGGCGCATCCCCCACTCTGCTGCCGGTGATCTCGATGGCCCGTATCTCCAGCGTGTCGGCATCGATACCCAGATGGACTTTGCACCATTGCCGAGGCTTGGAAGCCCCATGTTTCTTGGCAAACCACTCGCCCTCACCTTCGGCCTTGATCCCTTTGCTATCGAACAGCAGATGCAAGGCACCGGTGCTCTGACGATAGGCAATGGCGACGTTCAGGCCCTTCTGGCGACGCGACAGCGTGCTGAAGTCCGGCACTGGCAGTCCAGCCCGGCCAGTTCCAGCAAGCTTGCAACCAGCCCCGTCGTCTGCCGCAGCGGCAGGCCGAACAGCGCCTTCAGCGTCAGGCAAGCCTGAATGGCAGCGTCGGTGAAGGTGGCCGAACGGCCCCGCCTGCCACTCGGTTCCGCCAGCCAGACCGTCTCCGGGTCAAACCAGATATGCAGCGACCCACGCTGCTTCAGGGCGGCGTTGTAGGAGCGCCAGTTCGTCGTGCGGTAGGTCGGGGGAGTGGGTTTGCTCATGCCCTGGGAC
>JAGPEG010000007.1 GCA_018057165.1 Tabrizicola sp. | reverse complement strand
TCCCCGAGGTGCTGGTGAACGGAGATCACTTCGCTGTCATCCGGGCGCGTCCAAGCTTTGACGAAATCCTCAACCGCGATACCATCCCGCCATGGCTGTGACCCCCAAGGCGTCTGGGGTCCGGTCCCAGGCAGGTGAGATGACCGGAACGACGCAAGACCCGCCGCTGAAATCGCTCGTCTGGCCCATGCGGCTGACGCTGGCCGGGCTTTGGGCCGAACGGCTGGCCCGCGCCTTCTGGCCGCTCTGGTCGCTGGCCCTCGTCGCTCTCGCCGCCCTCGCCTTCGGCGTCCAGGACCTCGGCCCCCTCCGTTACGCCCAGGCCGCCGGAGCGGTCGTCGGCCTCATCGCCCTTGCCCTCCTCGCCCTCGGGCTCAGGACCTTCCGCCGCCCCACCGCGATGGATGCGCTTGACCGGCTGGACGCCGCAATGCCCGGCCGCCCCATCGCCGCCCTGCGCGACACCCAGGCCATCGGCACGAACGACCCCGCCTCGCTCGCGGTCTGGCAGGCGCATCAGGACCGCATGGCCGCCCGCGCCGCCGGTGCAAGGCCCGTCCAGCCCGACCTGCGGCTTTCCTCCCGCGACCGTTTCTCGCTGCGCTATGTCGCCCTCACCGCCTTCGTCATGGCCGGGCTCTTCGGGTCGTTCTGGCAGGCGGGCAGCGTCGCCGGGCTGACCCCCGGCGCGGCCGTCGCCATGCCCGGCGGCCCCAGCTGGGAGGCCTGGGCCCAGCCCCCCGCCTATACCGGCAAGCCCACGCTCTACCTCAACGACATCACCGACCCGGCGATCGAACTGCCCACCGGCACCCGGTTGCAGATCCGGCTCTACGGGCCGGAGGGCAACCTTGCCGTCACCCAGACCATCGCCGACCTGCCCAAACCCGCCCCGGAAACCGCAGCCGAACCCGAAACCGGCACCAAGGCCACCCCCGCCGCCATTCCGAACGCGATGAAGGGCGTCTTCGACCTGACCGTCACCCGCTCCGGCACGCTTTCCATCGACGGCTCCGGGGGGCGTGAATGGCAGATCACCGCCCTCCCCGATGCCGCGCCGACGGTGGAAGTCTCGGGCAACATGACACGCGAAGCCGATGGCCGCTTCAAGCAATCCGTCAAGGCGACCGATGATTATGGCGTCACCGCCGGTCGCGTGACCATCACCCTCGACACCGCGAAGATCGACCGCCGCCATGGCCTGAAAACCGACCCGGAAGCCGTAAAGCCCGTGGTCCTCGACATCCCGCTGCCCCGCAAGGGCAAGCGCACCGACCTGACCGCCACCCTGGTCGATGACCTGTCGAAACACGTCTTCGCCAACCTGCCCGTGACCATGGTCTTCGCCGTCACCGACGCGGGCGGCAACGAGGGCACCTCCGCCCCCTACGAAGTCACCCTCCACGGCAAGCGGTTCTTCGATCCCCTCGCCGCCGCGCTGATCGAGATGCGCCGTGACATCCTGTGGAACCGGATCAACGCCCCCCGCGCGGTTGACCTGCTCAAGGCCATCACCAACCGCCCCGAAGGCTTCATCCGCCACGACCGCGCCTTCCTGCACCTTCGTGTGCTGATGCGCGGGCTTGAGGCCCAGCAGGCCAGCCTGTCCACCGAAGCCCGCGACAAGATGGCGGAAGAACTGTGGAAGATCGCGCTGATGGTCGAGGAGGGCAACCTGCAAGACGCCTTCGACCGCCTGCAACGCGCCCAGGACCGGCTGGACGAGGCGATCAAGAACGGCGCCTCGCCCGAAGAAATCGACCAGCTGATGAAGGAAATGCAGCAGGCGCTGAACGACTACATGCGCGAACTGGCCGAGGAATCGCAGCGCAACCCCGGCGACCAGCAGCAGCAAGGCCAGATGCAGGGCCAGATGATGTCCGGCGACCAGCTGCAACAGATGCTCGACAAGCTGCAGCAGCTGATGGAGGAAGGCAAAACCGCCGAAGCCGCCGAGCTGATGGAGCAACTGCGCCAGCTGATGCAGAACATGCAGGTGGTGCAGGGCCAGCAGGGTCAGGGCCAGGGCAGCCCCGACCAGAAGGGGATGCAGGGCCTCGGCGACACGCTGCGCGACCAGCAGGACCTGTCCGACGATGCCTTCCGCGACCTGCAGGGTGTGCCGCGTCCGGGGCAGGATCCGGGCGAGGGACAAGAGCAAGGTCAGGATCAGGGCCAGGGCGATCAACAAGGCGATCAGCAGGGCGACCAGTTCGGTCAGAACCAGCAGGGCGATGGCCAGGGCGGCAGCGACGAAGGCGCGCTTTCCGACCGCCAGCGCGGGCTGCGCGACCGCCTGAACCAGCTCCAGAACGGCGAGCTTCCGGGCGATGGCACCGAACCGGGCGAAGCTGGCCGCCGCGACCTCGACCGCGCCGGACGGGCGATGGAAGACGCCGAGGATGCGCTCCGCGACGGCGATCTCGGCGGCGCGCTCGACCGTCAGGCCGAGGCGATGGAAGCATTGCGCGACGGGATGCAGAACTTCGGCGAGGCGCTGGCCGAGGAACAGCGGCAGAACCGCGACGGACAGGGCGGCGAGCGTGACTTCGGCTCCGCCGATCCGAACGGCACCGACCCGCTTGGCCGCCGTCCGGGCGAATCCGCCCGCATCGGCTCGGATCAGAACATGGTGCAGAACGACCCGGACCAACGCGCGCAGGAACTCCTGGACGAAATCCGCCGCCGCTCGGGCGAGCTGACCCGCCCGCTCGAGGAACTCGACTACCTCAAGCGGCTGTTGCAGATGTTCTGAAGCACCGCTCCTGCTGCACTCGCCGCAGGAGCGCCAAACCACGCCATGCGCAATGGGGTATCGACAATCGCCCGATCCGCCCCGCCGTGCCACGCCAGAACCCCGCGTTATCCGCAAGACCGCAGCCAGCCCTTTCACCTGGCACCAAATATCCCCGCCGGAGGCAACCCGAGCCCTTTGCGCGTCCTTCACGCGCAAAGGGCGAGACAAAAAGGCTTGCGCGTCAGCGCTCAATTCGAAAACCGCCCCGACCCGCGACAGGACGGGCTCGTCGACCACCCCCCACCCCTCCTCCTCATGGCGAGGGGATGGGGCACCCGGTCCAGGTTCGCGACAGGGTCGACTGCACGGCCCCAATCCTTAAAGTTTGGTAAACGCCCAAAGCCAACACACTGATTTTCAAAGACCTTCGCAAACTGTCCACTGTGGACAGCCACCAGCCTTGCGGCCCCCCTGAAACCGCGCCACTCTCGCGCCATGACCCCCCAGACCCGCCTCACCAGCCTCGATACCGCCCGGACCCTCGCCGTGGTCTGCATGGTGATCTTCCACTTCACCTTCGACCTCGCCCTGTTCGGCCACATCGACGCGGGCACGATGTCCCAGCCCTTCTGGTACTATTTCGCCCGCCTGATCGCCGGCAGCTTCCTCTTCCTCTCCGGCATCGGCCTCTGGCTCGCCCATGGCCGCGGCATCCGCTGGCCCGCGTTCTGGAAACGCTGGGCGATGATCGCCGCCGCCGCCGCCCTCGTCACCCTGGCGAGCCTCTGGCTGGTGCCGGGAGGACCGATCTGGTTCGGCATCCTCCACGCCCTCGCCGCCACGGCACTCCTCGGACTCCTCGCCCTGCGTCTGCCCTGGCCCGTCACCCTCGGCCTCGCGCTCCTGATCTTCGCTGCCGCCTGGGGTCCAAGGTTCCCCGCCCTCGACCCGCTCTGGCTGGTCTGGACCGGCCTTGCCGAAAGCCGCCCGATGATGGGCGACTATGTCCCCCTGATCCCGTGGACCGCCCCCGCCCTCGCGGGCCTGGCCTTCGCCAAGGCCGTGAAGCTCGACCTCTGGCGCGGCACCCGGCCCTCCCGCCTCACCCGCGCCCTGACCTTCCCCGGCCGCCACTCGCTCATCATCTACCTCCTCCACCAGCCCATCCTCTTCGGCCTGTTCAACGCCTGGGCCTGGGCAACCTCCTGACGCTTCCCCTTCCCGCCGCTTTCCGCTAATCGGAACCCGAGTTTGGAGGCCCGCCGATGAAGTTCACCCTGTCCTGGCTGAAAGATCACCTCGACACCGAGGCCAGTGTCGATGCCATCGCCGAGGCGCTGACCGACCTTGGCCTGGAAGTCGAAGGCATCGAAGACCCTGCCGCGCAGCTGGGGGCCTTCCGGATCTGCCGGGTGATCGAGGCCGTGCAGCACCCCAACGCCGACCGCCTCCGCGTCTGCCGGGTGGAAACCTGGCCGGACGGCCCCGGTGGCCGGACCGAGGAGGTGCAGGTCGTCTGCGGCGCGCCCAATGCGAAGACCGGCCTCGTCGGCGTCTTCGCCCCGCCCGGCACCCATGTCCCCGGCACCGGCGTCGACCTCAAGCCCGGCAACATCCGCGGTGTCGACAGCAACGGCATGCTCTGTTCCGAACGCGAGCTGATGCTGTCGGAAGACCACGACGGCATCATCGAACTGCCCGCCGACGCGCCGATGGGTGTGCGCTACATCGACTGGAAGGGTCTGAACGACCCGGTGATCGAGATCAAGGTCACGCCGAACCGCCCCGACGCGCTTGGCATCCACGGCATCGCCCGCGACCTTGCGGCGCGGGGCCTCGGCACCCTGAAACCCCTCGCCATCACCCCGGTCAAGGGCAGCTTCGCCACCCCCATCGGCATCCACATCGACCCCGCCCTCAAGGCCAAGGGCTGCCCGCATTTCGCCGGTCGCCTGATCCGGGGCGTCAGGAACGGGTCCTCGCCCGACTGGATGCAGGCGCGGCTCAAGGCCATCGGCCTGCGACCCATCTCGGCACTGGTGGATATCACCAACTACTTCTGTTTCGGCCTGAATCGCCCGCTGCATGTCTTCGACGCGGCGAAGATCAAGGGCAATCTCTCCGTTCGCCCCGCGACAGCCGGGGAAACGCTGAACACGCTGGACGGCAAGAGCCACAGCCTCGCCGCAGGCACGATGGTTATCGCCGATGACCGGGCCCCGGAGTCGCTGGCCGGGATCATGGGCGGCGAAGCGTCCAGCTGCACGCCGGACACTACCGATGTCTTCCTGGAAAGCGCCTGGTGGGATCCGATCACCGTCGCCGCCACCGGCCGCGCGATGAAGATCAACTCCGATGCCCGCTACCGCTTTGAACGCGGGGTGGACCCCGCCTTCACTCTGCCCGGCCTGGAACTGGCAACGCAGATGATCCTCGACCTCTGCGGTGGCGAGGCCGGGACCGTGGTGCAAGACGGCGCCCCCATCGACCAGACCCGCAGCTACCAGCTGAACCCCGCCCGCGTGGTCAGCCTGGTCGGCATGGAGATCCCCGAAGCCACCCAGCGCACCACGCTGGAGGCGCTTGGCTTCACCCTGAACGGCAATGCCGTGACCCCGCCCAGCTGGCGCCCCGACATCCTGGGCGATGCCGACCTGATCGAGGAGGTCGCCCGCATCGCCAGCCTGACCAAGCTGCAAGGCGCGCCGATGGCCCGCAGCCTGCCGGGCGTGCCGAAGCCGATCCTGACGCCGCTCCAGACCCGCGAACGCACTGCCCGGCGCACCATCGCGGCGCTCGGCTACAACGAATGCGTGACCTACAGCTTCATCGACGCCAGATCGGCAGCCCTTTTCGGCGGCGGAACCGAGGCGGTGCGGGTGGAAAACCCGATCTCCTCCGAGATGACGCATCTTCGCCCCGACCTTCTCCCCGGTCTCCTCGCTGCCGCTGCCCGCAATCAGGCCCGCGGCTTCATGGACCTTGCGCTGTTCGAGATCGGCCCGGTGTTCCACGGCGGCGAGCCGGGCGACCAGCACCTGCAAGCCTCTGGCCTGCTGGTCGGCGCGGCGGCGGGCCGTGATCCCCACGGCTCCCGCCGGATGATCGACGTCTTCGACGCCAAGGCCGATGCCGAGGCCGTCCTTGCCGCCCTTGGTGCGCCCGCCCGCGTCCAGATCAGCCGCAAAGCCGCCCAGTGGTGGCACCCCGGTCGCTCGGGTGTCATCGGGCTTGGGCCGAACACCATGGCGACGTTCGGCGAGGTTCACCCGCGCATCCTGCAAGCCATGGACGCGAAAGGCCCTGCCGTGGCCTTCACCCTGCTTGTCGCCAACGTCCCCGCGCCCAAGGTGAAAACGCCCACCCGCCCGGCGCTGGCGATCAGCGACCTGCAAGCGGTGGACCGTGACTTCGCCTTCGTGGTCGACGCCCGCGTCGAGGCCCTGACCGCCGTCAACGCCGCCCAGGGCGCCGACAAGGTGCTGATCGACAGCGTCCGGGTCTTCGACCAGTTCACCGGCGACAAGGCCGAGGCGCAGATGGGACCGGGCAAGAAATCCATCGCGCTCACCGTCCGCCTGCAACCGCAGGACAAGACCCTGACCGAAGCCGAGATCGAAGCCGTGTCGGCGAAGATCATCGAGAAGGTCACGAAGGCGACAGGCGGCAGTCTGAGGGCCTGAAGAGCCATCGCCCGCCCCGCGCCGAAAGGTCGCGGGGCGGGTCTTGCACCGCTTCGTGACTGGTGTGCGACAAGCCTGCTGCTATCCTTTGGCGACTGGCCCTTTCAGGAACGCCCCATGACTGCCCTCTCCCGTCGTCAACTCCTCGTTCTGGCCGCTACCCTTGCAGCCGCCCGCCCTCTGGCCGCCGACACCCTGCCGAACATGCATGTGGTCAAGGACGCAGGCTGCAGCTGCTGCAACGACTGGATCGGCCATGTCCGCGACGCGGGATTTCCGGTGAGCTTCGAAGAAATGGAACCCGGCGCCCTTGCCGACCTGAAAGCCTCGCTCGGGCTTCAAACCACACAGGTCTCGTGCCACACCGCCCAAGTCGAGGGCTATGTGATCGAAGGCCATGTCCCCGCCGCCGATGTAAAGCGCCTGTTGGCCGACCGGCCCGACGCCATCGGCCTTGCCGTACCCGGAATGCCCTTCGGATCGCCTGGCATGGGTCCCGAAACCGAACGTGAGCCTTATGAGGTCCTGCTCATCGCCCGCGACGGCTCGTCCAGCGTCTTTGCCCGCTACGACTAGGTTTGCCGTCGGAACGGCCCTTACTTCTTCGCCCGCCAGGTCCCCAGCCAGGCGCCGATCCGACCGAAGAACCCCCGCGCCTCCTTGCGCGCGGCCTCCACCCGCTCCCCTGCGGCATCGAAGGTCTCGCCCACATCGGCCAGCGCCGGATCGACCATCCGCTCGCGGAATTGCGCCCACATCCGGCGGATCATCAGGATCAGGAAACCCAGCATCGCCAGAAGGATGATGTTGACCCAGGGGATGATCGTCACATCCGGCCCCTCGACCGGGGTGATGTTCACCGCATTGGGGAAGGCCGAAAACAGCGGGATCCGCCAGCCGTAATGCGTGATCGACACCCATTGCGGCGCGGCAGAGGTCGAGCGGAGATTCGCGGCCTCGGCCTGCAATGTGGCGCTGTCCCATTTGAAATAGGGCGGCCAGAACCAGCCGGTATCCTCGTTGCGGTAGACTATCACGTCGCCATCCGCGAAGGCCGCGTCGATGAAGCGGATGTCGCGCGAAGTGCTGGTTTCGGCGCCGGTCCCCGTGTCCTCGATGGAATAGAAGATCCAGTTGCCGCCGATCTGCGTGATCCGGTTGGAGGTCTCGGTGATCCGCACGATGTCATGCTGCGGCAAGGTATAATGCAGGAACAATCCGACGATCAGCACCACCAGAATGCGGATGCCCCATTTGATCTTGGTCCACATGGGCATCCCCTCTCAGTGCCAGTTGATGAAGTAGATCGTGACCACAAAGCCGATGGTCGGAATGATATAGATAAGCCAGAGCAGCCGCTTTTTCAGCCCCTTGTCGTAATGCACCATCCCGGCCTCGATGAAGGCGGTCCGCTCCTGCACCGTCTGCCCTTCCCGCGCGGGGTCGGTGTCCCATTCCTTCTCCAGCTTCTCGCGCCGGACCGAGCGAGAATAGATGCCGGTGACGAAATAGATGATCGTCAGCCCGACATACATGAAGAACGCAAGCCGCAGCCAACCCATCTAGCGTCTCCCTCCCCAGGGGCCCACCACCGGCCCGCGTCCTGCCGTTCGCGCCGGTTTCGGCCCCTCGGCCATCTGCGGCCGGTGCAACTCGTCCATCGACGGCTCCGGGCCAAAGAGGGCAGTCCGCGCGCCCTCCCTGTCAACCTGATACTCCCGCGCCAGGAAATCCGCCACATAGGTCTGCTTGCGGTCGCTCCAGGTCTTGTACTGCGCGTAGAACAGCTCCTTGTGGGTGATGAACATCTGCCGCACGTCCATCGGTGACAGTTCCGACAAGAGCATGTTCACCAGATCGCGGTCCGGCCCCGCCTTGCCCCTTAAGGTGTAGAAATACGCCGGATGCTCCGAGGTGATCTTCGGCCAGGGCCCCCCCGCCTCCACCCAGCGCAGAAGGTCCGCCAGCCCCAGAAACTCCTGCGGCAAGGATGTCCCCAGCTTGTAGGCCACCTTCCGCAATTCCGTCCGCCGCGAGTCGCCGACCTCGATCCCCAGCCGGTCCGCCGCATCCACCAGGATGAAATCCATCTTCTGCCGCAGGATCGCCGAGGCATCCGCCCCCCGCGCCTGCACGATGGGCTCGGTCAGCCCGTTCCGCTCCAGCCAGTCGGCGATCTGGTTGCGCAAGGTCAGGTCCATCACCTGCGCGATGGGCACCTCGCCCAGGGAATGCCAGTCCAGCGTCGAAATCACCGCCGGATAGCGCACGCCCTGAAAGATGTAGACGCCGCCAAAATGGCTGGTCCAGAAGTTCGACTGCTGGAACGTCATCGCGGGAAGCGAGATCGGCACCCGCGTCACGTCGCCCGTCTTCTTGGCGAGGCCGATCATCTCGGCCACCAGCACATCATCGCGCCAGCCGTCCGGCTCCTGCCGGAACCGCTCGATCAGCTTCGCCAGCTTCCCCGCATCCGCCACATGCCCGCCGATCGTATCCGCCTCGACCGTCACCTGCCGGATGTCGAACAGGCTAGCGGGCGTGTCCACCGCATAGACCGAGTTCTGCAACTCCCCCGCCACCGCATCCCGCGCGGTCAGGGCGAAAAGCTGCGCCTCGTTGGTCTCGATGAACTGCGTCAGGATGCCCCGGCTGGTGGAGAACTTGATGTTCAACAAAGGCGCATCCTTCTGCGCCGTGGTCAGCAAGATAAACTGGCGGTTCGCGCCGTTGGGGTTGAGGTAGAGGTCGTCGTTAAGCTCATCCCCGATCTCGGGCGAATAGCCGGAGAGGTCAATGTGGAAATCGTCCAGCTTCGTGGTCTTCCCCGTCAGATGCTTGAGCGCCCGGTTGTAGCGCTCCACCAGCGCCGGAGAGGAGACCTCGATCAGGTTCCCGAACATGAGACCGCGTTGGATGAGGCGTTTCATTCTACACCTCCTTTAGTGTCCTGATCAAAGAGTGGGCCAGACTGAATCGTTCGGAAGAACTTCTGCAATGGAACAACCCTTAGATTTTCAATTCTTTGCTTCTGAGCATCCGAAAGGTTATCTGTAAGCGCAACTATCGAATCCAGAAGATCAACAACACGCGAAAGAGATGATGCCTTTGGCTTTGACACGATATATTGATGCCTACTTGCAATATCCAAATAGTTATCGTTTTGACGCTGACCAGCGCTCCTAAAGAATGCTGAGTCTTTCATTTTTGAGATTTGGTGATTGTCATCATGGGTAAGAAGGTTCAGCCGAATCCATGGCTCTTCATATTCGGGCGCATCGAGTAGTTTTTGCGTCCATATACAAGATCGTGGGACGTAATTCTGTATATCGCTTCTTAGCCGTTCAACTTTCTGATCAAGGAGTTCCTCAAATCGATCTTGTTCCCGATGACGGCGCTCTTGTATGAAGATTTCTGCTTGAGCATTTAGAGCATCGACTTGAGCCTCTTGCGCCTTCACCATGTGCGCAAACTCTTTTCTCTGTTCTCGCAACTCCATGCTCTGCTGAACAACGGATGCCACGACCCAGATAAGGGTAAGAGATCCGATAAATCCAGCAAGCGTATCACCCATAGTATTTGGTGAGCCCGTCAAAAACAGGTTCCACCGAGAAATATGTAGACCACCATCGGTCGGAACAGTTTCAGAAGCGAGCACATAAACCCACAAGGAAAAGGCAAAGGTGACAGCGCCCGCGGAAAACAGTGGCCAGGTTGTTAGAAATGCTTCCCACAACCTTCTCCAAAAAGATGAAGCCCCCTCACTCACCCCTTCCCCCTTCCCCATCCACCATCCGCATCCCCAACCGCCGGTTCAGCTCCTGCGCCTTCACCAGCCAGACGAACCCCAACACCGGCCCCCACAGCAGCGCGAACAGCGCCGAGCGGCCCAGGAAGAACCCCGCCCGCTCCAGCGGAGCCGCCAGGACCCCCGCCCAGACCCCCTCGTTGATCGCCGCATAAAGCCCGGCCGCCAGCACGGCCCCCACGACCAGCGCCACCACAGCCGTCACCCCCACCGCCCGCGCAAGCGCTCCTTGAGACAGGTTCCCACGCCCCACCAGCCACCCCGGCATCCAGCAAACCAGCGCACACAACCCCGCCAGCGGCAGGATCGCATTCCACAGGGTCAGGGTCAGCGCCTCGTTCACTTCCCCTCCAGATACCGCCGCTTCGCCTCTTCCGTCCGGCCAAAGTCGCGCACCATCGCCTCGATGGCCACCTCGTCCGACTTGTCGGCATAGCGGAACTCGCTGTCGGCATAGCGGTTGATCTCCTGGATCACCATCTCCACCGTGATCGGCGTCATCAGCCCCCGGATCATCGCCAGCTTCTCGTCATAGGGCTTGAAGAGGAAGAGGTCCGGCTGATCCATCCACTCATCCGGCAGTTCAAAGTCCATCGCCCGGACCTTGACCGCATCGGTGATGTTCTTGATCGCCCGCCCCGTGAACCGCTCATCCGCCTGCTGGATGGCCTTCAGATAGGCCCCCATCTTCGCCAGCGTATCCAGCGTGCCGATCTCGCCCGAGACCTTGTCCCAGACCTTCAGCAACCCCTCCTCATGTGGCTTCGAATACCCCTCAAAGCTGGCGGCAACGGCCTTCTTGATCTCCTGCGCCGCGAACAACTCATGCTCCCCCACCGGGATCGCATGGTTCTTCCCCAGCAGAAGCGAGAGGATATCGATGTAATCCTCCTTCGACTGCGGCCCATCCACCAGAAACCGCGCCCCCGCCCGCTGGCGCAAAGCGTCGTCCACGTTCTCCGGGTAGTTACTGAACATCCCGAACGTGCAGTTCCCCCGCACCACCGTCCCCGCCCCGGCAAAGGCCTGCATGAAGACCGCCGTCACCTCCTGCTGGCCCGCGCTGGACTGCCGGTCCCCGCGCTTCCCCGCCACCTGGTCGATGTCGTCGATGGTCCCGAACCCGATCACCGAGGGGTCCAGCACCGCATCAATGAACGCCTTCGCGTTCTGCCCCGACTTGCCCTGATAGCTGTCGATCTGGTCGATGCTGAAGTTCTGATACCGGAACGGATAGCCCGCCACCTTGCAGTAATCGTTCAACAATCCCGCCATCATCTGGATCAGCGTGGTCTTCCCCGTCCCCGGTTTCCCATCCCCCATGAAGGTGAAGATGAACCCGCCCAGCTCGGCAAAGGGGTTCAGCCGGCGTTCAAAGTCATAGGCCATCAGCATCTTCGCCAGCCGCAGACTCTGGTACTTCGCGATATGGTTCCCCACCACCTCATGCGGCTTCTTGAAGGCCATCGCGATGGACCCGCCCTTCGCCGCCTTCGCCGGCTTGAACCCCGCGATGGTGAGGCCATCCACCTCGACCTTCCACGACCCAGCGGTGAATACAGACGTCCGAGCCCCGTTCTCCGCCCGGATCTGCACCTTCTTCATCAAGGCCTCGGCAAAACCCGACACCACCGCCACCAGCTTCACATCATCCGTGGCCAGCGCGCCGATATCCTGATCCAGCTCCCACAGCGCCCCCTGCAAGGCCAGCGGAGCGTTGTCGGTCAAGACCTCCTCGACCTCGCCCAGTTCAACGGTGGAAGTCCCCACATGCGGCGCGATCAGATAGGCCAGCGCGTTGCCGAAGGTGAATAGCACCACCAAAGCCTCACCCGCCAACAACTCCCCGAACTCCGCACGCCGAGGCTCCGGCACCCGCCCTTCCAGGTTCGCCTTCTTCAACTCCGCCAACCCGGACTGCGCCGAAAACGTCTCCCCCATCGCCAACGCAATCGCCAAGGACCGGCGCAGCGCATTCAGCACCGCCGCCTGCACCGGAGAGACGAGGCCATCCCCCAGCCCCTCCACCCGCTCCGAAAGCCGCACCCCGCCCGGCCGCGCCGTCGAGCGTGTCGCCATCCCCGGAATGGTGGACCGGAACGTCGGCCGCATCCCGACCCCCGGAGACCGCTCCGCCACCGCAGCCGCCACCAAAGGCTTCGCCAGCCGCGGCGCGTGATCGAACCCGAAGACCATCCCCAACGCCGCCTCATACTGCGCCCGGATCACCTCTTCCTTCAGCTCCATCGTGTCGCGCGTGCTCATGCTGAAGCCCTTTCATCTGTCCAAAAATATCCCGGGGCCCGGGGCAGCGCCCCGGACGCCAGCCAAACTCACAACGTCGGAATCAACCGCCCCCCGGCCCCCACGACGAACTTCCGCAGCCCCCGCAGCCCCTTCGGGTCCTGCTCCACCAGCACCTGATAGGGTTTCTCCGGCAGGATGATCATCCGCTCCTGCCGCGTGGCCCCCAGTTCCGCCCCCGCCACCGCGTCCAGCTTGTAGACCTGCCGCCCGACCGTCGAGAACCAGCCGTCCTTCACCTCTTCCTCGCGGTCACTGACCAGATCCTCCACCGTCCAGACCAGCGCCCAGTCCTCGCCTTCGGGGGCCTTCGCGCCCTCCAGCACCTTGGAAATCGGCCCCGATTGCAAGGTGAACCCCGCCGAATACATCGGCCCCAGGATGATCCGCCGCAGCCGCTTGGGGTGCAGATCGGGGAAATCCTTGTCGAATCCCATCGCAATGGTCAGCAGCTTCAACCCCCCCACCGATTGCGCCATCAGCGCATGCTGCACCTCGGGCCAGCGGTAGGCGTCGTTCGGCAGGGGTTTTTTCGCGCTGTCCTCGACGTCCATCAGATACACCACCGGCAGGTTCACTTGCGTATCCCAGACCGCCCAATGCACCAGAAAATGCCGCCGTTCCCCCAGGTCTTCGATCCACTGCGCATCCGGGTCGTTCCGCGCCCAGAAGATGCCCCCCGCCGCCAGCGCCTCATAGTAATACCGCTGCGACAAAGCGAATTGCAGAGCCGTCGGGATGGTCTGCTCCCCCACGATCTGCCGCACCATCCGGTCCTTCAGTTCCGCTTCCGAGGGCATCCCGGCCAGATGCTTCTCGGCCTGCTGGGCATCGACCGCCATGGTCATCAGCTCCTGCGCGACCGGAAAGCCGCTCTCGTGCCGGTCGATGGTGAGCCGGGGGGCGCCTTCGCCCCGCCCGGTCATCAGGTATTTGTGGTTCAACGCCCGGAAGGTCCCCGCCACCGCCTTGAGGTAAACCCCCAGTACCCGCGCCTCGGTCCGGCTCAGCTTCCCCTCCGCCTCCACCTCCGCCGCCACCCGTGCGAGATGGCTGGTGATCCGGTCGAACTTGGCAAAATAGCGCCGCGCGGTGAGCGTATCGTAAAGCTCGTGATGGTCCGAGGTGAGGACGTCTTTGACGGTGGGGTCAGGCATCGGGGTTCAGAATATGGGTGATCTGGCGCGGCAGGGCAGCAAGCATTACCGCAAACAGGATCACTCCTACAGGTTTTCCAAGCAAGTATAGGAACGGCGCACTGCAAAGCCACTGAAGCAGCAGCACCTGAAACGTCGCTGGTTTCCATGACCAGAAGGAGGACCAGTCCACTTCACTCCCCATACGCGTTCTTGTCGTGCTTCTCGACAATCGCCGCGAACCGGCGCGCAAAGCGCTCATCCGCCTTCGCCTTCTGCTCCAGGATCGCCCGCGCGAACACCATATGCCCCTCATGCGCTTCCAGCATGTCGGCCATCTTGTCGTTCGTCGCCGCCCCGATCGCCGCCATCGCGGTCTGGGCTTCCTGGTCGGTCTTCACCCCGATCTCGTTGATCCGGTGCGCCACGTCCTGCTGCTGGGCGGTCTTCAACGACGACGTCAAAGCATCATACAGCACCACCCGCTGCTTGGTATCCGTCTGCAGCTTGTTGATCAGCACCAGCTGCGTCGCCGCCTGGTTCTGAAGCGAGTCGACCCAGGTCTTGCCCTTCTCGATATAGCGTTCCAGCGTCTGCGACTTCGCCAGCTTCACCTGTTCGTCCTGCACCAGCGCGTTGTACTTGGCGTTCAGCGTCGCCAGCTCCGTCTCCAGCTTGGTCCGCGCCGCGGCGTCCTGCTCGACGGAAATCCTGTTCTCCAGCTCGATGATCTTCGGGTCCATCCCGGCCACTTCCGTCCGCACCGCCTCCAGCGCGCCCACCGTCTCCTCACGCTCCACCAGCGTCCCGGCAAGGTTGTTCTCGACCTTGGTCTTCTGCCCGTTCAACAGGTCCAGCTGGCCCTGCAACAGCTTCACGATCACATCCGACTTGGAAATCAGATCCTGCAGCTTGTCATCGACCGAGGCCGAGCGCATCCGCTCCTGCCGCATCGATTCCGCCTTCGCCGAGGAGAAGATGCCGATGAAGCTCTCCATCCCGGTCTTCGTCCGCATCTCGGCAAACTCTGCCGAAAAGCCCGCGGTCACATCGTCCAGCCCCATGATCAGCTCGGCGATGTTGGCGTTCATCAGGTCGGTGTGCTTGTGGACATCCTCCAGCGTGGCGTTTTCCACGTCCAGCGTGACGCCCTGGTCCAGCTTCGACCGCGCCTCCTCGATCCGGCTGGTGATGGCGGAAATCTTCGCCTGCGCCTCGGCGACCTGAGCCTGGCTTTCCTTGATCTGCGTCTCGAAATCGGCCATCCGACCCTCCGTTGAACCCGTTTGCATCACTTAGTGATGTAACGCCAAATTACATCATCCCGGCCCCGGTTTTTCGGACACCGCTGAACGGGTCAAGTCTTGCAACAACTCCCCCGATCCGCCAAGCGCGGAATCCTGCATTTGCTCCTTGGCAAATACTCTCGGGGGGTTTGGGGGGCGAAGCGCCCCCAATGACCGAGGAGGAGGCGCAGCCCGACGACGAGACAAAAGCCTCGCGCGCCAGCGCCCAATTCAAAAGCCGTCCCTCACACCGGAATGTTGTCGATCAGCCGCACGCCATCGACCCAGGCTGCCGCCAACATCCGGCGCGGGCGGCGGGGGTCGTCCGAGGGCATCAGCGTCTCGGCATCGCGCAGCTCGATGTATTCCACCCGCTCGAACCCGGCCTCGCGCATGGTTTCCGCCGCCTCGCGGATCGCCATGCGGTCGGCATGACCCGCCCGGATATCCTCGGCTGCCGCAGAAATCGCGGCATACAGCACCGGCGCGCGTCCCCGTCCCGCCGCCGTCAGCCGCACGTTGCGCGACGACATCGCGAGCCCGTCCGCCTCGCGGATCGTCTCGCAGCCGACCACCTCGACCGGCACATTCAGGTCGCGCACCAGCCGCAGCACGACTTGCAACTGCTGCCAGTCCTTCTGGCCAAAGTAGCCCCGGTCGGCGAGGCTCATCCCGAAGAGCTTCGTCACCACCGTCGCCACCCCGTCGAAATGACCCGGCCGCATGTAGCCTTCCAGCGGCTGCGCCACGCCCTGCATCGAAACCGTGGTGATGAAACCCTCGGGGTAGACCTCCTCGACCGGCGGCGCAAAGACCGCGTCCACCGGAACCGTGCCCAGCAATCCGGCATCCGCCTCCAGCGTCCGGGGGTATTTCTTCAGGTCATCCGGGTTGTTGAACTGCTTGGGGTTCACGAAGATCGTCGTGATCACCCGGTCGCATTCGGCCCGCGCCCGCCGGGCAAGTGACAGGTGCCCGTCATGCAGCGCCCCCATCGTCGGCACCACGCCGATCACTTCGCCTTTCGCACGCCAGCCCCGCGCCACCGCCCGCAGGTCGGCCACCGTCTTCAGGATCATTTTTTCACCGGGACTACGTCGGGAAAGGAATGCTCCGCCGCCGGGAAGGCCCTAGACCTCACCTCCGCCGCATAGGCCGCAATCGCCTCGTCCGCTGCCTTGCCCAACTCGGCATAGCGCTTCACGAATTTCGGCCGGAAATCGGTGAAGAGGCCCAGCATGTCATCGACCACCAGCACCTGCCCGTCGCAGCGCACCCCGGCCCCGATGCCGATCGTGGGAATCGAAAGTGCCTGCGTGATCCGCGCCGCCAGCCCCTCCGGCACCTTCTCCAGCACGACCGAGAACGCCCCGGCCTCCTCCACCGCGCGGGCGTCGGCCATCACCTTCTCGGCCTCTTCCGCGCGGCCCACCACCTTGTAGCCGCCCAGCGTGTTCACCGCCTGCGGCGTCAGGCCCACATGCGCCATCACCGGCACGCCCCGCGCGGTCAGGAAGGCGATCGTCTCCGCCATGTGCTGTCCGCCCTCCAGCTTCACCGCCGGAGCGCCGGTTTCCGCCATCAGCCGCGCGGCATTGCGGAAGGCCTGCGCCGGCCCCTCCTCATATGACCCGAAGGGCATGTCGATCACCGGCATTGCCTTCTGCGCCCCGCGCACCACGGCGCGGCCATGCAGGATCATCATCTCCATCGTCACGCCCAGGGTGGATGGCATCCCGTAGATCACCATGCCCACCGAATCGCCCACCAGCACGATGTCGCAATGCGCATCGACCAGTCGCGCGACAGGCGTGGAATAGGCCGTCAGCACCACCAGCGGCGCACTGCCCTTGCGGGCGCGGATTTCGGGGGGAAGCACCGACCGGACGGGGGAAGTCGCGCTCATCTTGGGCCTCGCAGTCTTGGGCGGGGGTTCGCTGTCTGCCTGCCATATGGGCATAAGCGGAAAGTTACCGCAACAAATTTGCGCCGCAGCGCAGCAACGCCGACGAGAAAGCACAGGCTTG
This sequence comes from Tabrizicola sp., assembly GCA_018057165.1. Taxonomy (GTDB): domain Bacteria; phylum Pseudomonadota; class Alphaproteobacteria; order Rhodobacterales; family Rhodobacteraceae; genus Tabrizicola. The sequence goes on along the minus strand of JAGPEG010000007.1, from coordinate 14,376 downwards.
ACCCCGGCAACCCTCGCGTCCTGAATGTCGGGAAAAGGAGTCGCCCATGCCCCTGATCCAGCGCGTCAGCCGCGACGGTACCGCGCCCGATGTCACCCGTCCCGATCCGGAGAAGGTGATCTCGGGTGATCCTGTCCACTCGACCTGGAACCTGGAGGACCGCGACGGGCTATATGCCGGGCTTTGGCAATCGACGCCCGGCAAGTGGCGCGTCAGCTATTCCGAATGGGAATATTTCCGGATCCTGTCAGGCTATTCCCTGCTGACCGGCGCGGATGGCAGCGTCACCCAATTGCATCCGGGCGACAGCCTGATCATCCGTCCGGGGTTCGAAGGGACGTGGGAGGTCGTGCAGACCACCCTGAAGGATTACGTCATCCGGCTTTAACCGGCTTCCGAGGTGCCCACCGTCACGGTCGCCACGCTTTCCGACGGGGCGCATTCGTCATCGGGGATGCCCCGGCGGGCGCAGGCGGCCAGGCGCTTCTTCTCGGCCTTCTCGGCAGCGGTCTTGTCGCGCGCCGCCTGCTTGGCCAGCGCCGCCTCGTCCTTCGCCTTCTTTTCCACGTTCTCCGGGGTTTCCGGGACCATGTGGCCATGGGCATTCAGCATCTGCGGCCCTTCCAGCGCCAGGCTTTCGGCCTCGCTCCGCACTTTCACGCGGGTCCCGTTCGGCACCTTGTTGTAAAGGTCGATGGCGTCCTGGTTGAACAGGCGGATGCAACCCGCACTGGTCGCATGGCCGACCGACGCCCCGTCCGAAGTGCCGTGGATGCGGAACATCGTGTCCCGCGATCCGCGATAAAGGTACAGCGCCCGTGCGCCCAGGGGGTTCATCAACCCGCCCGGCAAGCCACCCGCATAGGCCGCATAAAGATCAGGCCGGGTGCGGATCATGTTCCCGGTCGGCTGCCATGACGGCCATTCCGCCTTGCGCCCGACCGTGCCGGTGCCGCGGAACGACAGGCCCTCGCGCCCGACCGCGATGGGATAGCGCGTGGCCGTCCCGCCTTCGCCCACCAGGTAAAGCTTCCGCGCGAAAGTATCGACCACCACCGTGCCGGGTGCTTCCGGCCCGGTATAGGCCACCTCGGTCCGGCTGTTGCCGTCCTGAAGGTATTTCGCCGGGACCGGCTCGATGAAGAACTCCCCGTCCTGCACGCCTTCATAGCCGGGAACGGCCTCGGGCGCTTTCTGTTTCGCGGTGCCTGCGCAGGCGGCAAGCAAGGGAAGGGCAAGGATCACGAAGATCCGGGCAAGGGAGTGGGTCACGGATGCAGACTCATCTGAAGGGCAGCTGGGTTAACCTTGCGCCATGCCCTTGGCCATGCGTCAAGCCTAAAAGCACAAGCTTTTCCGAATCTTCGCGGGCGATATTGCCCCGGTTGCCGATTCTTGCCGGAATCCGGGGCAAAGGTTCGGTTTTGTCAGTTCGCGGCCGCGGCCACTTGCCCGACCGACCAGAAGAAGGTCTCGCCACTGCTGTCATCGGTCCCGTCGTTGTCGGTGACGACCCAACCCGCCCCCGCCGCATCGACCGCAAAGCCTTCGACCTTTTCCGCAACGAAGCCGTTGAACCCCTTCAGGTCGGGGATCAGATCACGCACCCGCTCTTTCGCCACCACCGGCAGCGGGCCACCCAGAGGCGCGGGCTTCAGTCCGGCCAGCGCCACGCGGGTCAGCGCCTTGGTCGCCGCCCGGTCGGCCACCTGGTTGTCCCGCTCGATCAGGTAGAGGTGGTCGCCGTGCAGGGTAAGCTCGGAAATCCCCATCCAGGCGCCGTCCCCTTCCGGGGCGGGGTCCAGCGGATAGTGCACCGCACCCCAGCTTTTGTCCGCCGTGTTATAGGCCAGAAGCTTGGCCATCCCTGCCGGATCATCCTGCCACTCACGCTGGACCGCCAGCCAGATCACCTCGCCGACCTTGGCCACGCCCTCGAACCCGAAGCGGACCTCCTGATCCAGCAGCGCCTCTGGCAGGGCGATCTCTTCGATGATCGCGCCCGTCCCGTCGACATGCAGCAGTGCATGCGGGATCATCCGGTCGCTGCGGCCTTCGCTGGCCAGCCAGAACCCGCCCTCGCCATCCGCCGCGATGCCTTCCAGATCCAGCTTCTGCGCCGGATCACCCCCGCGCGTCACCACCATCGCCCCGGTGATCTTCGCCGGAGCCTGCGTCGCGTCGATGCTGTAGATCGTGGGTGCAACCGACAGGACCGAATCGCTGACGGCATACAGCTTGCCCGCCAGGGCGGGGTCCGCCGCCAGGCCTGACAGCGCCGCCCAGCCGATCAGCGGGTCGGACCCCTCGCTCGTGATCGTCGGATAGGCCGCCGTACCCTCGGCGCGTTCGTAGACCATCACATGCGCCGGGGCCAACCCGTCGGCCCGCAGGTCCACCTCGTTCGCCGTCGCCAGCAGGTTTCGCGCCGGGATCGCGACCATGCCTTCGGGGCTGATGCCCGAGGGCAGGATCTGCTTCAGCACCGGGGCCGCAGGGTCGGTCAGGTCATGGACCGCCACCAGCGAGGCGCGCTCGGAGGCGGCGAACAGCAGGCGCACGCCGTCGAACGTGGCGACCTCGACCGATTCCAGCTCGACGCCCTTCTTGTTGCGATGGTCCGGGTAATGCCCCACCGCCGCCATCGCCCGCTCCAGGCTGGCACCGCTGTCATAGACCACCGAACCGTCGCGCTTGAAGATCGTGAACCCGCGCGACCCGCCGTTCCAGTCGCCCTCGTTGGCGACCACCAGATGATCCGCATCGACCCATTTCACGCCATCCGGCTCACGCAGGACGGCCTTCGCCTTGCCCGAGAAGTCCAGCCTGCCGTCCTTCTTCGTATCGATCCCCGCCAGGTCCACCGCGCCCGCGCTGAAATGGCTGGCGACCGTGCCATCTGCCCCGATCACGACAATATGGTTGTTCTCCTGCAGGGTGACGACGATCTCGCCCGCGTCGTTCACATCGACGTATTCCGGCTCCGGGTCCTCGCCCGCTACGTCCGCCAGCCCGGCCAGTTCGGTCTTCTGCAACCCGGCACAGTCCATCACCCCGTCCTTCAGCGGCAGCTTGACCACATAGCCCACCGGCATCTGCGGCAGCGCGCCGTCGTTCACCGCTTCGTCCCGCTCGTTCTCGACCGCCACGGCCAGGAACGACCCGTCCTTCGCCCGCGCCACCGAATCCGGCTGCCCGCCGATATCGCACTCTGCCACCACTGCCCTGGTCGCCGGATCGACGGTCACGACCTTCCCCGACGGGGCCGCAAAGCTTTCCGACGTATTGACCCCCGCGAAGATCATGCCCCCCACGAAGACCGCCGTCGTGGGCTCTCCGCCCACCGCGATGGTGCCCATCGGCTTCAAGGCCTTCGGATCGGCGATGTCGACCAGCCCCACCACGCCCAGCGGGCTGTCGGTATAGACCAGCATCATCCCGTCTTCGGACGCGGCGATGATCTCCGCGCTCGTCTCCCGCGCCCGGTCCTCGCCCTCGGCCATGTTGGCTGGCGTCGCGAACGAGGCAACGCGGTTGAACACCGGCTCGGCCAGCGCGGGAACAGCTGTGGCCAGCGCAAGCGCCGAGGTCAGCGTAAGACGGAAATGCATCGGGGCGGTCCTTTCATTACAAAGTCCCGCCCCGACTGACGTCTCACCGTATCACCCGCATGACGCGGGCATGACGTTTCGGTTACGCAACCACGTTGAACGCGGGCCCGTAGGGGTAATGCGTGATGTCCTCCGGCTCGTCTTCCGTGACGACGAAGATGTCGTGCTCGCGGTAGCCGCCTGCCCCCGGCATGCCTTCCGGGATCGTCAGCATCGGCTCCATCGAGATCACCATCCCCGGCTCCAGCACCGTGTCGATGTCCTCGCGCAGTTCCAGCGCCGCCTCGCGGCCATAGTAGTGCGACAGGATCCCGAACGAATGGCCATAGCCGAAGGTCCGGTATTGCAGCATCTGCCGCTCGGCCAGGAACTCGTTGATCTTCATGGTGATCTCGGCACAGGAGGCACCGGGTTTCAGCAGCTTCATGCCGAATTCATGGCTGTCGATGTTGGTCTGCCACACGCGCATGGAGGCATCGTCGACCTCGCCCACGAACAGCGTCCGCTCCAGCGCGGTGTAATAGCCGCTGATCATCGGGAAGCAGTTCAGCGACAGGATATCGCCGTGCTGCAGTTTGCGGTTCGTCACCGGGTTGTGCGCGCCGTCGGTGTTGATGCCCGACTGGAACCAGACCCAGGTGTCGCGGTATTCCGCATCCGGGAAGCGTTTGGCAATCTCGCGCTCCATCGCGTCACGGCCCGCGATCGAGACCTCAAGCTCGGTCGCGCCGACCTTGATCGCTTCGCGGATCGCATAACCGCCCACGTCGGCCACGTTCGACCCGTGCTTGATCATGGTGATTTCGGCGGGGGATTTCATCATCCGCTGGTACATCGTCGCCGGCGCGATATCGACGCCGCGCTTCGGCTGGAGGAAGCTGTTCAGCTTTTCCATCCGCTCGACCGTCAGGTGATCCGCCTCGCAGCCGATGTTCTTGCCGACGCCCGAGACCGAGGCCACCGCGCGCCACATGTTGTCGCGCTGCCAGTCGGTATAGGTGATGTTGTCGGCAATCGACCGGCGCCAGGGCTGGCCCGCGTCGATCCCCGCGCTAATCGTCACGCATTCGGTCTTCGTCACCACGCAGGCATAGGGACGACCGAACGAGCAATACAGAAAGCCCGAGTAATAGGCGACGTTGTGCATCGAGGTCAGGACGACCGCGTCCAGCTCGTGCTTTTCCATGATCTCGCGCAGGCCCGCCAGACGATCATGATATTCCTGATCGGCGAAGGGCAGGGTGACTTTCTTGCCGCCATTGTGGAAGCGGTACATGTCAGGACGGTTCAACGACATTTCCAGACCTCATATGCAGGAGTCCGGGCCTATGCCTGGGAACCCCGAAAGGTCCCGGCGTGCAGGACGGTAGCGGCTTCACCCGCAAGCGTCAGGGCATATTGGCCCCTGCGGCGACGCCATCGCCACGGCTCCCCGCCTGCATGCGCTTTCGCGACAATTCGCGCAAGTCGCGAAACGACCCTTGCGAGGTCAGTTTGCGACCCCATCTAAGGCCCGTGTCCATGAATGGGAGAAAGTAATGCGCTGTCCGGTCGACAATGAAACTCTGGTGATGACTGACCGTGGCGGGGTCGAGATCGACTACTGCCCGAAATGCCGCGGCGTCTGGCTGGACCGGGGCGAGCTTGACAAGATCATCGAACGCTCGCTCGGCGGCCCCGCTGCCGCGCCTGCGCCCACGCCGCAGCAGGCCGTGCAGAGCCACGCCCCCCAGCACGCCGCCCCGGTCTACCAGCCCGAACCCCGCGCGCCCCAAGGCTACCGCGAGGATGACCGCCGTCGCCGCGATGACGACGATGATGATTACCGGCACGGCTACAAGAAGCGTCGCAAGGAAAGCTTCCTGGGCGACCTGTTCGATTTCTGACCCCCGCGTCTCGATGCCGTCTTCTCGTCGCTGACCGGCGACGAGAGGACGCGGCACGAGAAGCAGTCAGCAGCCCTTCCCATTCCCGCAGCTTCTGCGAAAACTGGCCCGTCCGAACCCGGAGCCAATCCGATGCAGCCCATCCCCCTTGCCGACAAGCTTGCGACCTTCACCGCCCATTGGTCGCCCCGGATCGTCGGGTCGTTCAACGGCCATGACCTGATGGTCGTCAAGGTGCTGGGAGAATTCGTCTGGCATGACCACCCCGACACCGACGACTTCTTCATGGTTCTCAGCGGAGAGCTGACAATCGACCTCCCTGACAGCGCCGTCACCCTGAAACCGGGTGAGGTCTTCGTCGTCCCGAAGGGCATGCAGCACCGTCCCCGCGCGGCGGTCGAAACCCATCTCCTCCTGATCGAGCCCGCAGGCACCCCCAACACCGGCGACCCGGCCACCGCCGTCACCAAGATCACCATCTGATGCGCCCCGGCCCCCGCAACCTGATCACCGATGTCCCCGGCCTTCGCATCGGCAACGCGCATGACAGGGCCCTGCGCTCCGGCACCACCGTCCTCACCGCCGACCAGCCCTTCGTAGCCGCCGTGCATGTCATGGGCGGCTCTCCCGGCACGCGCGAAACCGACCTTCTCGCCCCCGACTGCATGGTGCAGGCGGTGGACGCGATCTTCCTGTCGGGCGGTTCCGCCTTCGGCCTTGATGCCGGCCAGGGGGTGATGCAAGGCCTGCGCGAGGCGGGCCGGGGTTTCGCCGTCGGCCCGGTTCGTGTTCCCATTGTCCCCGGCGCCATCGTTTTCGACCTGTTGAACGGCGGCGACAAGGACTGGGCGACAAGCCCCTACCCCGCCCTCGGCCGCCGCGCCTTTGACGCCGCTGCCCCCGACTTTGCGCTTGGCACCGCAGGCGCAGGTTACGGCGCGATGACCGGCTTTCTGAAAGGTGGCCTCGGCTCGGCCTCCTGCATCCTGCCCTCCGGCCTGACCGTCGGCGCGCTGGTCGTCGTCAACGCCCTTGGCCAGGCCACCGTGGGCGAGACGCCCCATTTCTGGGCCGCGCCCTGGGAGGAGGCCCGCGAATTCGGCGGGTTCGGCCCCGCCCCGATGCTGCCGCAGGACGTGCCGCTTCCCCGCAAGCGACTGGGCGAGGCCACCACCATCGCCGTGGTCGCCACCGACGCCATGTTGACGAAAGCCCAGGCGCAGCGCATGGCCGTGGCCGCGCATGACGGCATGGCCCGCGCCCTTGTCCCTTCGCACACGCCCCTGGACGGCGACCTGGTGTTCAGCGTCGCGACCGGGGCGCGCGCCCTGCAAGACCCCGTGACCGACAGCTTCCAGCTGGGCCATGCCGCCGCCACCTGCCTTGCCCGCGCCATCGCCCGCGCGGTCTGGCTGGCGCGGTCCGAATCCGGCGATCTCCAGCCCAGCTGGCAAACCCGCTTCGGCAAAAGCCTTTTGTCCTGACCCTCGTCAGGCGTCGGGCAGCAGGATCACATCCGCCGCAGCAAAGCTGATCTCGGTGGCAAGACCGATGGGCGGCGGCGGCTGGTCCGGACGGTTGAACGTGTCCAGCGCCACGATGGCCCCGTTGACGTTCACCCGAAGCCGGATCACCGAGCCCAGGAAATGCACCTCGGCAATGGTGGCGGGCAGCACGATCTCGCGCCCCGCCTCGCGGCCGAAGCCAACAGCCTCGGGCCGCAGCGCCAGCGTGACCTTGTCACCCTTGCCCGCCGGGATCGGCTTTTTCGCCAGCGTCACCACCTGCCCCGCCACCGCGACCTGCCCCTCCTCCGGCGACACGACCGTCGCAGAAAGCGTGTTCAGCGTGCCGACGAAATTCGCGACAAAGCGGGTGTTCGGCTGGTTGTAGATCTCGAACGGGGCGCCGACCTGTTCGGCGATGCCGCCGCTCATCACCACGATTCGGTCCGAGATCGACATCGCCTCTTCCTGGTCATGCGTCACGAAGATCGTGGTGATGCCCAGTTCGCGCTGAATCTCGCGGATCTCGCTGCGCAAGCTGACGCGGACCTTGGCATCCAGCGCCGACAGCGGCTCGTCCAGCAGCAGGACGCGCGGACGCGGAGCCAGCGCCCTGGCCAGCGCCACCCGCTGTTGCTGGCCGCCGGACAGCTGGAAGGGAAACCGTGCGCCCAGCTCAGGCAGGCCGATCAGGCGCAGCATCTCGTCCACGCGGGACTTGCGCTCGTCGCGGGGCACGCCCTTGACCTTCAACCCGAAGGCCACATTGTCGGCCACCGTCATGTTCGGAAACAGCGCATAGGCCTGGAACATCATCCCGATATTGCGCTGGTTCGACCGCTGTCCGGTCACGTCCTGCCCGTCGATGCGGATCGCGCCCGAGGTCGGCGTCTCGAACCCCGCCACCATGCGCAGCACCGTGGTCTTGCCACAGCCCGAGGGACCGAGCAGCGAGATGAACTCGCCTTTCTCGATCCCCAGGCTGAAATCCTTGACCACGCGGTTGGTGCCGAAGGTCTTTTCCAGGTTGGTCAGGTCAAGGAAGGCCATCAGGCTTTTGCTCTTTCATGTTTCGAGAAGCGGGTGACAAGCTGGATTAGCCCCATGCAGCCCCAGGTGATTGCAAAGGCGATCACCGCAAGGGCGGGCGGCTCATAGGCGCGGTTCGCGCCCAGAAGCTGCATGTAGGGACCGAAGGCCGGCCGGTTCAGCAGCGCCGCCATGGTGAATTCGCCGATCACGATGGCCAGCGTCAGGAAGGCGCCCGACAGCACCGCGACCAGCACGTTGGGCAGGATGATCCGCGCCAGGATGGTGAACCAGCCCGCGCCCAGCGACTGCGCCGCCTCGGTCAGGGTGGCGACGTCGATGGTGCGAAGGCCCGTGTCGACCGCGCGGTACATGTAGGGCAGGGCCAGCGTGGCATAGCCCATCATCAGCAGGATGTCGGTGCCGAAGGCCGATCCGGTCAGCGGCAGCACCGACGAGGTGTTGTACAGCCGGATATAGCCGAAGACGATGACGATGGCCGGAATGACCAGCGGCAGCAGGGTGATGAACTCGATCACCGGACGCGCCTGCGGCAGCTTCAGCCGCACCCAATAGGCGGTCGGCACCACCAGCAGCACGCCGAAGACGATGGTCGCCGCCGCCAGCGTCAGCGAATAGCCGAAGGTGGCCCAGAAGCTCGGGTCCGCGAAGACCTTGGCATAGGCGTCAAAGGAATACTCGCCCCGCCGCATCTTCAGGCTGAATTCGGTCATCCCGACCAGCGGCAGCAGGAAATAGAGGCAACCGGCGACGAAGGCCGCCCAGGCGACTGTACGCTTCATTTCAGCCACCTCTCGGACCGGGTTCGCAACACGATGTAGATGACATTGGCCATCCCGGTCAGCACGATCATACCGAAGGCCAAAGCATAACCAAGATTGGGGTTGCCCAGGACATCGCCCCGGATCTGCGCGAACAGCTTGATCGGCACGATGTTCAGCTGCGGCCCGGTCAGGGCAAAGGCGGTGGCGACCGCGCCGAAGGCATTGGCGAACAAAAGCGCGAAAGTGCCCAGCAGCGAGGGGAACAGGATCGGGAAGGCCACCATCCGCCAGTATTGCCCCGCCGTCGCCCCCAGAACCTCGGCCGCCTCGCGCCATTCGCGTTTCAGCCCGTCCAGCGCCGGGGTGATGATCAGGATCATCAGCGGGATCTGGAAGAAAAGGTAAGTGATGACCAACCCCCAGAAGGACAGAAGGTTGAAGCCATAGGCGCGCAGGTTGATGCCGAACTGCGTCTTCAGCCAGATCGTCACCAGCCCGGCCGGGCCAAGCGTGGCGATGAAGGCAAAGGCCAGCGGCACGCCCGCGAAATTCGACGCCACGCCGGAAAAGGTGAGCAGCGGGCTGCGGATCGCCCTGGGCAACCCGCCGAAGACCACAGCCGAGGCCATCGCAAAGCCCACGGCGCAGCCCAGAAGGGCGGTGATCAGCGACAGCTTGATCGAGGTCCAGTAGGCGCTGCGGATCGAATCGGTGTTCAGGTCGATCAGGTTCTGCAGGGTGAAACCGCCATCGGCGGACTGGAACGCCCCGATCACGATCTTCATCGTGGGCATGATCAGGAACAGAAGCGCGAAGGCCACGAAGGGCAGGATGCCCAGCCATTCGACGGGCAGTCGACGGCGCGCGGCGCGCGGAAGGGTCTCTGGCATGGTCGGCGTCCCCTGTCGGTCATGCTCCCAGGGCGTCTGGCGGCCCCGGTGAGCGGACCCCGCCCCGGCTTGGCCGGGACGGGGCAGCAGATCAGATCACTCGGCGACGTTGGCGCCGACGGTCGCATCCCAGGCGCCGGTGACGGCGGCCTTGTTCGCATCGACCTCTTCCAGCGTCGGGAAATAGGCCTTCTCATAGGCGGCAGCCGGGGGCAGCGCATCCAGCAGGTCTTGCGGGATCTTGCCGGCGGCGGCCATCGCGTTGAAGCGCGCCGGGTGGCAGTAGCCCTTCAGCCAGGCCAGCTGACCCTCGTCGCTGTAGAGATATTCCATCCACAGCTTCGCCGCGTTCGCCTGCGGCGCATAGGCGCTGATCGCCTGGACATAGACGCCGGCAAGGACGCCCGACTTCGGCACCACGACTTCGACCGGCGGGTTGCCGGCCAGCGTGTCACGCGCGGCAAGGGCGTTGTAGTCCCACATGATGACGATGGGCGTGGTGCCCTGCGCCAGCGTGCCAGCCTTGCCGATCACCGGAACGAAGTTGCCCGCGTCGTTCAGCTGCTTGAAGAAATCAAGACCAGCCTTGCCCGCAGCCTCGCCCGGAGCAGCCCCGGTCGACATGCCCGCGGCCAGCACCGCAAGGATCGCCTGGTTCGACGCCCGCGGGTCGCCCGCCAGCGCCACCTGACCGGCATATTCCGGCTTCAGAAGATCGGCCCAGTCCTGCGGCACGTTCGCCACCAGGTCCTTGTTCACCAGGAAGGACATCACGCCGTAGTAGTCGCCGTACCAATGGCCGTCCGCATCCTTGATGCCTTCGGGGATCTCGTCCCAGGTGGCAACCTTGTGTGCCTGGGTCAGCCCTTCGGCCTTCGCCGAGGGACCGTAGGCCAGGCCCACGTCGATCACGTCCGGCGCCTGCGGGCCCTTGTTGTCCTTGTTGGCCTTGATCGCCTCGACCTCGTCTGCCGAGCCGGCATCGGGGTTCAGCTCGTTCACATTGATCTCGGGGTATTTCGCCTTGAAGCCGGCAATCACGTCGCCATAGCCACACCAGTCATGCGGCAGGGCGATGGTCGTCAGCATGCCTTCGGCCTTTGCGGCGGTCGCGATTTCCTCGACCGTCTGGGCAGACAGCGTCGTGGTCGACAGTACGGCCACAAGTCCCGTGGCAAGTCCAAGTGCAGTCTTCAGCATCATCAGGCCATCCTCCATTGTTGACCGGCCTCCCGTATCCTGTCTCCAAGACGGTGATATGACACCTCCTGCAGCTCCCGACGAGAGTTGGTAGGTTCTTGTTACGCGGCAATTGCGCAGGTTTCCAGCCTGCCCTTGGGTCCGGTCGGAAAACATCTGCTTCCGATGATGTGTCTCCCCTCCGGATCAGATGCCGCCTGACGGGGCATTCCGGGCAAATCGCCGATCTTGCCCCTGGCGCGCAGATCATGGCGCGGCTTTGGAAAGATGAAGCATGACCGGCATGGACCTTGGCGCCCAGCCGTCCTATTCTGCTGCAATGATCAGGATTGTCGCCAGCCCCAGATACCGGACAATGGCCGGAATTCCGTATGGCAGCGCCCGGCCCCGGGCGCTGGCGCGGCTGCGCTGACCCTGCGTCCGGGGACAACTGAACCCTGAGCCTTTCCGTCCTTCCGGCACCCGCCCTCCTACAGGAGCATCCTGCATGTCCAAAGTCCAACGCCCGCAGATCACCATTGCGCAGGAAACGGTCGACCATCTCGAAGCCCTGGTCGAAGGCGCGGCCGCGCGGATGCCCGAGCTGGCCGACCGCCTGCTCGACGAACTCTCCCGCGCGCGCATCCTGCCCGCCGCCCGGATTCCCGCCGATGTCGTGGGGATCGGCAGCCGCGTCACCTGGCGCGATGAAACGACCGGGCAAGAGCAGACCGCCACACTGGTCTGGCCGGAAGAGGCCGACATCGACGCGGGACGCGCCTCGGTCCTGACGCCGATCGGGGTGGCACTGATCGGGCTCAAGGCCGGGTCGCGGTTCCAGTGGGAAACCCGCGGCGGCGAAAGCCGCAACCTGACGGTTCTTGCGGTCGTCCCCGGCAACATCCCCGCCTGACCCGCCCGGTCAGGCTTCGGATACGGCGCTGCCTCCCTTGCCGATCTCGGCCCGCAAACAGTCGCGCAGCACGACCGCATTGTTCCGGTCCTCGTCTTTCGAGGCGAACAGCAGTGTGACCACGCCGCTGTCGGCAAGGGCAGCAAGATCCCGCAGCAGACCGGGCTGGGTGGCAAGCTCGGCACGGTAGCGCGCCACGAACTCCTCCCACCGGCCAGGATCGACGTGGAACCAGCGCCGCAGCGCATCGCTTGGCGCAATATCCTTGCACCATTGGTCCAGGCGCGCGCGGTCCTTGGCCAGGCCACGCGGCCACAGCCGGTCCACCAGGATGCGCTTGCCATCCGACACGCGCGCCGCGCGATAGGCTCGCTTGATACGGATCCGGTCGACCGGATCGTCGGGAACCGGCGGGCGCGGTGGCGCCGGGCCGGGTCCGGGTTCAGGCGCGCGCTCAGGCATGGGCCACCCCGGTCTCGAAGGGCGGGAACAGCACCTCGTTCTCCAGCCGGATATGCTCGGCGAGGTCGGTCAGGAATTCGCCGAGCCCGGCATAAAGCGCCGCCCAGGTCCGGCAGGCACCCTCGGGCAGGACAAGATTCCGGGTCAGACGGCGGATCTCGGCGACTGCCCGGTCATGGTCGTCATGGTCGGTGCGCATCGTTGCGATGGGCGCTTCGATCCCCGTTCCGCCACCACGGCGAATCGCGGGAAAGAGGATCAGCTCTTCCTTCTTCATATGCACCTCCAGCTCGCCGATCATCCGCCGCAGCAGAAGCGACAGTCCCACAGGCACCTGCTCATCGCCAAAATGCACATCCTCCACCCGCTCGGCCAGGGCGGCTAGCTCGGGCAACTGCTGGCGATGGCGTGCGTGAAAGCGCAGCTCGATGTGTCGCGTCAGGGCGGCGGCGGTCCCGGAGCTGGCGGATGGCATCGGAGGCGGGGGCAAGGACATGGCAAAGGTCCCGATCAGCTTGCAATCCTGTCTAGGCCCGTTAATTGGTATTGTAAATACTTATTCAGGCAGGAAACCCCGTCCAGGCGTCTCGCCTCGATCACCAATTGCGGGCTGCCGCTCCCAAGCGGCCCCTTGTGAAACGTCATTGACGATTGCTGAACGCCCACAGCCAAGCTGTTGAAATCGTAGATGCCCCCCGCGGCGCCCAGCGTGGACATCACCACCGCTTCAACGCATCCTCGTCGGCATCCTTCGCGGCCACCCACTCCGCCCCGTCGGCGAAGGTCTCCTTCTTCCAGAACGGCGCCCGCGACTTCAGGTAGTCCATCAGGAACTCTGCCGCCGCGAAAGCATCCCCCCGGTGCGGGGCCGCCGTCGCGACCATCATGATCGCCTCGCCCGGAGCCAGCCGCCCATGCCGGTGGATCACCAGCGCAGCACCCAGCGACCAGCGCCGGACGGCCTCATCGACCATTCCCGCAATCGCCTTCTCGGTCATGCCGGGGTAATGCTCGATCTCCATCGCGGCAAGCTTGCCGCCTTCGTCCCGCACCAGCCCGGTGAAGCTGACCACCGCCCCCGCCCCCTGGACGCCCGCCGAGAAGGCCGACAGTTCGGCCCCCGGATCGAACGGAGCAGACTGCACCGCGACCCGCATCTCAGCCGCCCGTCATCGGCGGGAAGAAGGCAACCTCGCGCACCCCCGCCAGCGGCGCATCGAAGGACGCCAGCTCCTGATCCAGCGCGACCCGCAGCGACGACAGTTCGGCGAAAGCCATCGCATAGCGCTCTTCCCGCGCGCGCAACTCCTCGACCAGATCGGCGACCGTGGTGGCCGAAGTCTCCAGTCGCTCGCGCGGCAGCCCGATCCGTTCCCGGACCCAGGCGAAATACAGCACCTCGATCACTTGTCTTCTCGCAGGAATGGCAGGGATTTCACGAAATACTCCCACCCCGTCACCATGGTCAGCAGCGCGGCCACCCACATCAGCCAGATGCCGACAAGATTGGCATAGGACGCGCAGTCGCGCTTGCCGCAGGCGCGGATCGGGTCCGCCGTGCCTGCCATCACCGCCTCGACATATTGCTCGGGCGTCATTCCCTGCATGGCGATACCGTTGAGATATTCAAGCCCCGTCCCCAGGAACAGCACCGCGATCGCGATCATCTGCGCCGTGGTCTTCCACTTGGCCAGCTTGGTGACCTTCAGCAAGCCGCTTTTCGCCCCCAGATATTCGCGCAACCCGCCCACGAAGACCTCGCGGAACAGGATCAGCGTCGCGGGCAGGATCAGCCAGGGATTCATCCCGTTGTAGCCGGTGATCACCATGATCGCGATCACCACCATCGCCTTGTCGGCAATCGGGTCCAGCATCGCGCCGAACTTCGATTCCTGCTTCCACAGCCGCGCAAGATAGCCGTCGAACCAGTCGGTGATCGCCGCCCCCACGAACAGGGTCAGCGCCAGCCAGTCGGCCCAGGGGCGGTGGAAATACAGGAACATGATCGCCACACCGGGGGCGGCGAGCAGACGAAGCACGGTCAGCGAATTCGGGATCGTCCAGATCATACCAAATTGGTAGACCATGGGTCCGGCAGGGGGAAGGGGGTAGTTGC
>JAGPEG010000006.1 GCA_018057165.1 Tabrizicola sp. | reverse complement strand
GCGTCGATCAGCGCCAGCGCGCGGAGAAGCCGGTCGGCCATCAGCCCCCCTTCGACCAGGCCAGCGCCGGGTCTTCCTCGACATAGTCGCGCAAGGTGGCAAGATCCTCGATCTGGGCGGTGTTCTGCTTGATCGTGACCCCCTGATCCTTCAGCCGCGCGAAGGCCCGGCTCAGGCTTTCCGGCTTCATCCCCAGACGCCCGGCGATCAGCACCTTGTCATAGGGCAGCGTCACCTCGCAGGCGCCGTCGGGGCAGGGGGCCAGCTCCAGCAGGAACTCGGCCACCCTTTGCGCGCCGGTCTGCGCCTTCAGCGCCTCGACCTGGGCCACCAGGCCATGCAGGTGGACGAAGGTGGCGGAGAGGATCGAGATCGCCACTTCGGGGTTTTCGCGGATCTGGCGCAGGAAGGCGTCGGCCTCGATGCGGATCAGGGCGCAGTCGGTCACCGCCTCGGCTGCCACCGGATAGGTGTCGTGCCGGAAGGCCACCGCCTCGCCGAAGCTGGAGCCCTTGGTGAACACCCCCACCACCGCCTCGGCGCCCGAGGGCGCGATGCGGTACAGCTTCACCCAGCCCTCGGCGACGATGTAGATCGCGCTGGCCCGTTCGCCTTGCAGGAAGATCGTCTCGCCGCGCGAGAAACTGCGCAGCCGGGCGCTTTCCAGCACGGCGCGGGCTACGTTTTCCGGGGCGGAGGCCAGGATGAGCGACCGGCGGGCAAGGGCGATGAGTTCGGGTTTCATGCGGGTCCCATGCGCGGCTTAGAGGCCTTGTTGATTACCGCGAATGGTGGGAGATTGCCAGCCTTGGTGCGGCAAACGACTGTGGCCCCTGCCGCAGGACAGTCGCGAAATTCGGGGCAGGGCATGGAACCGCCCCCGGCCCTCGTGCGTTGTCGGATGCCGGCGTGGGTTCCCGCCGCGCGAAAGGGAACGAAAGATGCGTGACACGGTTGCCTTGCTGCGAACCCCGCTCTGCGATCTTCTGGGATGCGAGGTGCCGGTCCTGCTGGCCGGCATGGGCGGTGTCGCCAGGGCGGAACTGGCCGCAGCAGTCGCGCGGGCCGGGGGCTATGCGATGCTGGGCATGGTCCGGGAAAGCCCGGAGCTGATCGAAGCGGAAATCGCGGCCTATCGGGCGGCGACGGACCGGCCCTTTGCGGTGAATGTGATCCCTTCGGCCACCGAGCCGGGTTTGCTGGACCGACAGATCAGCCGGTGTCTGGATCTGGATGTGCGGGCCTTCACCTTCTTCTGGGACGTGATGCCCGAGGTGGTGGACCGGGTGAAACGGGCGGGTTGCCTGGTGCTGCACCAGGTCGGCACGGTGCAAGCGGCGCGGCAGGCCGAGGCGGCGGGGGCGGATGTGATCATCATCCAGGGCATCGAGGCCGGGGGTCATGTGCATGGCCGGATCGGCGCCTTTGCGCTGGCCGAGGCGGTGCTGGCCGAGTGCGGTGTGCCGGTGGTGGTGTCGGGCGGCATCGGCTCGGGCCGGGGGCTGGCGGCGGCGCTGGCACTGGGGGCGCAAGGGGTGCAATGCGGGACGGTCTTCCTCGCGACCGAGGAAGCCTGGGCGCATGACTATCACAAGCGGCGGGTGGTGGAGGCCGAGGGCGGCGATACGGTCTTGACCGATGTCTTCGTGCTGAACTGGCCCAAGGGCGCGGCGGTAAGGGTGATGGGCAACAGCGTCACCGAGGCGCTGGACGGGCGGTTGATGGGCCATGACCCGGCCACCCTGCCGCGCGATGTGATCGCCGAGGACAGCGGGCAATCCCTGTTGCGGTTCAGCACGGATTCGCCGATGCGCCATACCACGGGGTCACTGGAAGAGATGGCGCTTTATGCCGGGCAGGGCGCGGGCCTGATCCGCGACGTGGTGCCCGCAGCCGAGCGTCTGCGGCGGATGATCGAGGAGGCGTCGGCCTGTCTGGCGGCGCTGCCGGGAGGGGCTGGACGATGAACGAGACCGAC
Source organism: Tabrizicola sp. (assembly GCA_018057165.1). Lineage (GTDB taxonomy): Bacteria > Pseudomonadota > Alphaproteobacteria > Rhodobacterales > Rhodobacteraceae > Tabrizicola. Next base: position 29,380 of record JAGPEG010000006.1, on the reverse strand, counting down.
GACACACCGCGCCACTTCGCCTCGCCCCCCTGCATGGCGGCCGAGGTGGACCCGACCTATTTCGACCCGAGCCATGTCGATCCCGAACAGGCGCGTGACGTGGCGCGCTGGCGCAAGGCCGAGCGGCAGCGGTTGCGGGGCGAGCGGGATGCGATGAGCGTGGCCGACCGCGCCAGCATGGGCGAAAGGATCGGGGCACATCTCTTGCGCTTCCTGGCCGACCGCTTCGGCAGCCTGGAGGGCCGGGTATTTTCCGGCTACTGGCCGATCAAGGGCGAGCCGGACCTGCGGCCCGTGCTGGCCAGCCTGCATCGGGCAGGGGTATCGGTCGCCTTGCCGCTGGTCGAGGTGAAAGCTGCCCCCCTTGTCTTCCGGCGCTGGACGCCGGAGACGAAGATGGTGCGCGGCGACTGGAACATTCCGGTCCCGCCGCCCGAGGCCGAGGCGGTGGTGCCGGAAATCGCGCTGGCCCCGGTGATGGGCTGGACCGAAGGCGCGTACCGTCTGGGCTATGGCGGGGGCTATTTCGACCGGACGCTGGCGGCGCTGTCACCCCGGCCCTTCACCATCGGGATCGGGCTGCAAGCGGCACGGCTGGCGACGATCTACCCGCAGCCGCATGACATCAGGCTGGAGGTGATCCTGACCGAGGACGGGGTGCAGACCGGGGCGGCGTAGGGTTGCCCCATCGGCCATTGCGAACACCCTGGAGAAAGAGAAACCCTATCATCGCCATTTTCGACAGGGCTGCCCGAGAGGTATGACTGGCCGATCTCTTCCCGTATCTGGAGACGGACCATGTTGGTGAATGGCAAATGGACGACGAACTGGCAGCCGGTGCAGGCCAAGGACGCGCAGGGCCGCTTCGTGCGGCAGGTGTCGTCTTTCCGCAACTGGATCACCGCCGACGGCAGCCCCGGCCCGACCGGGACGGCTGGGTTCAAGGCCGAGGCGGGGCGCTATCGCCTGTTCGTCGCGCTGATCTGCCCTTGGGCCTCGCGGACGCTGATCGCGCGGAAAGTGAAGGGGCTGGAGGCGCTGATCCCGGTGACAGTGGTCAATCCGGTGCTGACCGAGCAGGGCTGGGCCTTCGGCGGCTATCCGGGGGCTGACACCGACCCGGTGCAGGGCGCGGCCCATCTGCACGAGCTTTACAGCCGCGCCGACCCCGGCTTTACCGGACGGGCCACGGTGCCGATCCTGTGGGACAGCCAGACCGGCACCATCGTCAGCAACGAAAGCGCCGATATCCTGCGGATGTTCGATACCGCCTTCGCGGAACTGGTGCCGGAGACCCCGCTGCTGTACCCCGCCGATCTGGCGGCAGACATCGACGCGCTGAACGCCGAGATTTACGACAGCCTGAACAACGGCGTCTACAAGGCCGGCTTCGCCTCGACGCAAGCTGCCTATGACGAGGCGGTGGCGGGGGTCTTTGCCACGCTGGACCGGCTGGAGGCGCGGCTGGACGGTGCGTTCCTGTTCGGCGACCGCTTCACCGAAACCGACATCCGCCTGTTCGTCACGCTGATCCGCTTCGATGCCGCCTATCACGGGCTGTTCAAGACCAACCTGCGCCGGATCGCCGATTACCCGCGCCTGCAGGCCTATATGGAGCGCGTGCTGCGGCTGCCGGGCGTGGCCGAGACGGTGGATATCGACCATATCAAGGCCGGGTATTATTCGATCAAGACGCTGAACCCGTCGGGGATCGTGCCGGTGGGGCCCGAGACTGTGCTGCGGCTGATCGCGTCGCTGCGGGGCTAGCTAGGGCGCGATGGCGTGACCCGATGGATCGGTGAAGCTGCCGGTCTTCGGGCCGTCAGGGCGACTGAGCAGCACCACGATGCGCTGCGCGGCAAGGTCGGGGCTGTCGGGCGCGAAGGGGCCGCCCATGTCGGTCGCGATCCAGCCGGGGTGCAGCGCAAGCACCCGCTGCGGCAGGTCGTCGGCAAGCTTGGCGACAGCACGGTTCAGCGCCGCCTTGGACAGGCAGTAGGCGTAATCACCGTCGGGGTCATGCCCTTCGGTGAAAGACCCGGCCCGGCTGGAGATGAAGGTCAGTGTCGCTTGCACCTTGAGGCAAGGCAGCAATGACCGGGTCAGAAGGAGGGGCCCCGCGACGTTGATCCGCATCACCTCGGCCAGGTGGTCTGCAGTCAGCGTGGCAAGCCCCCCGGTATCGCCACGGACGGCGGCATTGTGGATCACATGGTCGACGGGTCCGGCGATGGCACGGGCCGCGCTGCGGATCGAGGTTTCGTCCGACTGGTCATAGGGAACATGCGTCACGCCCGGCAGGTCGGGGCCGGGGTGGCGCGAGAGGGCGAACACGCGGGCACCGCGGGCGGCCAGCTGCCGGACAAGGCAAAGGCCAAGTCCGCGTGCTGCGCCGGTGACGACCCAGGTCTGCCCGTCAATGCCGGTGGGTGCGGTAGCGGTTTTCGACCCGTGCGACGAGGCTGGCGGCGATGAGGGTGAGGAAGACATAGACGATGGCCACCGTGTTGTAGGGTGCAAAGGTGAGGAAGGTTGCCGACTGGAACTCTCGCATCCGCTGGGTCAGGTCACGGATCGACAGGATCGACAGGAGAGAGGTGTCCTTGAGGATCGCGATGAACTCGTTGCCCATCGGCGGGATGACGATCCGGAACGCCTGGGGCAGGATCACCTGGCGGGCGGTCTGCCAGCGGCTGAGGCCAAGCGAGCGTGCCGCCTCGATCTGGCCGCGGGGGACGGCGTTGATGCCGGCGCGGAAGATCTCGGCCATGTAGGCGGAATAGGCGATGGCCATGGCGGTGATGCCGCGCAGAAGGTTCGGCGGGTCAAGGAAGCCGCCGGTCGAGGATTTCAGCACCCCGGCCAGCGGCAGGCCGATGTAGAGGATGATCACCAGCATCGGGATGCCGCGCAGGGTGTCGATCAGGAATTCGGCGGCGATCGACAGCGGGTGGCGCTGGTAGATGTAGCCGCAGAAGGCCAGGAGGCCGAGCGCGATGCCAAGGACAAGCGCGGTCGTGGCGAGGTTGGCGCGGGCGTCGGGCAGGACCTCGGTCTGCCAGAGGATGAGATCGGCCGGGGCAAGGGCAGTGGGGACCACGGCGCCGGTGAGCTTGCCGGAGGCGACCTGGGCGATGGCATCTTCGGGCTTCACCACGGTCTTGATCCTGGCCTCGCCCTGGGGTGCGCCGGGGTATGCGCCGTAGCGGACAGCATCGACGATCCGCGAGGGCGTGCCCGCCGTGATGCCGATGGTGCCTTCGGCGGTGCCGATCAGCGCGAAGGCATGGCGCTCTTGCCCCAGTTGCCAGGCGGCCAGCGACAGGGCGGCGGCGGTGAAGAGGCCGAAGAGGGGCAGGGTGTGGCGGCCGGGGCGGAGCTGCATCAGGCCGACCCAGACCAGGGCAAGGATCGAGGCAAGGACATAGGCGGTGACACCGGCCCGGATGGCGACGGCCAGGCCGATGGCAAAGCCGAGATGGGCGTAAAGCAGAAGCCAGGCCAGCCCGAGGCCATTCAGCGCCAGGAGCGCGCGGCGGGGCAGCCTGGAGTCCGAGCGAAAGCTTGCGGCAATGAGCAGCGCGTTGGCGAGGGTCAGCCCGATGGCGATGAGGCGCGCGGTGCTGGCGACACTGGCGAAGGCGGCCTCGGTCAGGAGACGCGGCATCTCGCCCGGCACGACGAGGGATGAGGTCGTCGCCTCGACGGCATTTGCCACTGTCGAGGCCAGGAAGGGCTGCGCCAGTGGTGTAAGGCACAGCGCGAGACCCGCCGCGAGGCCGAGGAGGGCGAGCGGAACCGCAAGCCTGCGCGGGGTGAACAGCGCAGCGACGGGCGTCGCGAAGGCCAGGAGGCACAGAAGGAAGCCCGGCAGCAGGGACACCGATCCGCGCTCGATCCCGATGATCGCCACCAGCGAGCGGGTATAGTCGGTCGAGGTGGCGAAGAGCCAGATCAGGAAGGGCAGCGCCAGGAGGAGAAGCAGGTTCGCCGGCCGCAGACCGTCAATCCGGTGGAGGAATTTCACGGGCGAGTCTCCTTGGGCCGGTGTCAGGACAGCAGGCGGTCGTCTTGCCGGATGATCAGCTCGGTCCGGACGAAATGGGTCAGTGTCGTGGCATCCTCGCCCTGCAGGAGCCGCAGCATGAAAGCGGCGAGCACCCGGCTCAAGGTTTCCAGCGGATAGAGGAAGGTGGTGAGCGGCGGGTGGAAATAGGCGCTGGCATTGATGTCGTCATAGGCGATGACCGAAGCCTCGCGGCCCACGTCCACGCCGGTTTCGTGCAGGCCGGCGAGGACGCCAAGCGCGGTGGATTCGTTGACGCAGACGAAGCCGGTCGCGGGGTTGGCAAGCCTGCGCAGGCCGAGCGCCGCCGCCTTGCCGTGCCGGGCGGTAAGGTCGCCGCCGACGATCAGGGCGGGGTCGGGGGGCAGCCCGCTTTCGGAGAGCGCGCGGCTGTAGCCTGCAATGCGGTCGACGCTGTAGGCGAGCGAGGGATCGGGGTTCACCAGCGCGATGCGGCGGTGCCCGCCTTCCAGCAGGCGGCGGGTGGCGGCATAGGCAGCCCAGTCGCTGTCGATGTCGACGAAGGCATGACCTCGGGCATTGTGGCTGCGACCGAGGGTGACGAAGGGGAAGCCGCGCTCGATCAGGAAGGCGATGCGGGGGTCGTCGTGCAGGATGCCCGAGAAGATCAGCCCGTCGGCCAGATGGCCTTCGACAATGCTGCGCACGACGCCGATGCTGTCCTTGGTGTCACGCACCAGATGGACGGCGATGCGGTAGGCCGAGCCCTCAAGCCCCTCGGCGATGCCGGCGAGGATCTCGGCATGCTCGACCCCGTTCCATTCATGACTTTTCGCCACTGACAGCGGCATGAGGACGGCGATCTGATAGGATTTTCCCGTCCGCAGCGACCGACCCCGCAAGGAGACCTGGTAGCCGACCTTTTCCGCCGCCGCGTGGATCGCGGCGCGGGTCTGTTCGGTGACCACTGGCGAATTGCGCAGCGCCTTCGAGATGGTGGCGATGGAATAGCCGGTCATCTCGGACAGGGTCTTGATGGTTGGGCGCGGGGCGGCGGGGGGCAAGGATTACCTCATGGGGTGGTCGGATGGACCATGCAAACGCATTCAGCTGCGGGCACGCAAGACCTCGCGGTAGCAGAGCGCCGAAAGCTTGGGGCTGCGCTTCTGGGTTTCCAGATCGACATGGACGATGCCGAAGGGGGTGGTGTAGCCGTAGGCCCATTCGAAGTTGTCGATCAGCGTCCAGGCGAAATAGGCCGTGACCGGCACGCCCTTCTGCCGGGCGCGGTCCAGTTCGGCGATGTGGTCGATGTAATAGGCGGCGCGCTGGCGGTCGTGGATCAGACCATCGGCCTCGGGCGTTTCAGGCCGGGTCGCCATGCCACTTTCCGAGATGTGGATCGCCTTCGGCGCGTAGTCGCGGTGGACGTAAGTGAGGATGTCGTGGATGCAGGGCGGGTAGATCTCGTATCCGACGGCGGTGTAATCGCCGGGCGGGCTGACGCGGTCGAAGTTGAGGGGCGGAAGTTCGGTGCCCGCCTGCATCACCGAGCGGCGGTAGATGTTGACGCCCAGGTAGTCGAGGGGCGCGGAGATGGCTTGAAGGTCGCCCTCGCGGATATCGGGGAGCTGATCCTGGCAGAGAGCCAGAAGTTCCTCGGGGTAGCGGCCCTTGAAGACGGCGTCGAGATAGAAGCGGTTCTGCGCAAGTTCGAAGTGGCGGGCGGCCTGCACGTCTTCGGGCTTCGGCGAGGCAGGTTCGACGACGTTCAGGTCGAAGACGATGCCGACCTCGGCCCCAGGGGCTGCGGCGCGGATACGAGGGACCGACAGGCCGTGGGCGAGGAGCGCGTGGTGGCTGGCCGCAAGACCGCCCTTGACGCCGTCGAACTGGCCGGGCGCGTCTTCGCCCGAGGCGTGGCCGGACCAGCAGAAGGTCCAGGGTTCGTTGAGCGTGGTCCAGTGCTTTACCCGGTCGCCGAAGGCGCGGGCCATCGCTTCGGCATGATCGGCGAGGCGGTGGGCGGTGTCGCGGTTGTACCAGCCGCCCTTGTCCTGCAGGGCCTGCGGCAGATCCCAGTGGTAGAGGGTGAGATAGGGGGTGATCCCGGCCTTCAGCAGCCCGTCGATCAGCCGGTCGTAGAAGGCAAGACCTTTGGGGTTCTGCGCGCCCTGCCCGTCGGGCTGGACACGGGACCAGGCGATCGAGAAGCGGTAGGCGTCAAGGCCAAGTTCCTGCATCAGGCGGATGTCGTCTTGCCACAGGTTGTAATGGTCGCAGGCCACGTCGCCCGACGACCCGTCGATGATCGCGCCGGGCTTGCGGCAGAAACGGTCCCAGATGCTTTCGCCCTTGCCCTCGGCGTTCCAGCCGCCTTCGATCTGATAGGCCGCCGTGGCCCCGCCGAAGACAAAGTCACGCGGCAGATGCAGCGCGCGGGCGCGGGCGAGGAGGTCGTCGGAGGCATGGTCGAGCATGGGGTCGGTCCTTCGTGAATTGCAGCGGCCCGCGAGGCGGGCAGGGGGCCTCCCCCCGGCAAAGAGGGGAGGCGTTGAGCGGTTATTCGGTGGTCCAGTATTTCGCGATCAGCTTGTCCAGCGTGCCGTCGGCCTTGATCGCGGCGAGGCCCTCGTTGAAGGCTGCGACGCGGTCGTTGCCTTTCTGGAACACCAGGCCCAGCGGATCGGCCTTGAGGTCGCGGATCGTCACGACCAGCTCGCCCGCGAACTCGGCCTCGTAGGCCCCGGCATTGGCGCCGTTGATCACCACGCCATCCACATCGCCGTTGCGCAGCGCGAGGACCGAGCCGTTGAAGCTGTCATAGGCCTGCACATTGTCCTTGCCCGCGATTTCCTCGGCGGTGGCGGCGTCGGTGGTGTTGGCCTGGGCGGAAAGCTTCTTGCCCGCCTTGAAGTCGTCGACCGTAAGGGCGGCATCGGCGGCGCGGACCAGGATGGCCTGGCCATTGACGATATAGGGGTCGGAGAAATCCATCACCGCCTGGCGTTCCTCGGTGATCGAGACGCCCGAGGCGACCAGATCGAACTGGCCTTCCTGCAGCGCGGTGAAGATGCCGTCCCAGCCGGTCGTCACGAATTCGGCCTTGCAGTTGATGCGTTCGCAGATCGCGTTCACCACATCGACGTCGAAGCCGATGATCGCACCCGTCGCGGGGTCGATGAACTCCATCGGCGGCGAGGTGGTGTCGGAGCCGACTTTCAGGGTGACGCCGCCAAGGTCGGCCGCGTGCAGCGCGGTGCCGAGAGAGAGGGCGGCGAGCAGGGAAAGGATCGTGACTTTCATTCGAGGTTCCTCCGTTGTGTCAGTTGGGCAGGGTTGAAAGGGCAGTTTCGGTTTCCGCCAGCAGGATCGCGGCTTCTTCGGGTCCGAAGGCCAGGGGCGGCTTGATCTTCAGCACATTGTCGTCGGGTCCGTCGGTCGAGGCGAGGATGCCGTGCAGGCGAAGCTGGTTGACGACCTGGTCGGCGGCCTGGGTAGCGGGGATGCGGGTCTCGCGGTCAGTGACAAGCTCGACCCCGATGAACAGACCCATGCCGCGCACGTCGCCGATTACGGGCAAGCGGCGTGCCAGATCGCGGTAGCCTGCCATCAGCGCCTCGCCGGTGCTGACAGCGCGGGCGGGGAGGTTTTCCGCCTCGATCACGTCCAGAACGGCATGGCCCACGGCCATCGACACCGGGTTGCCGCCGAAGGAGTTGAAATATTCCATCCCGTTGGCGAAGCGCGCGGCAAGCTCGGGTGTGGTGACGACGGCGGCAAGCGGGTGGCCGTTGCCGATGGGTTTGCCGAGGACGACGATGTCGGGCGTGACCTCTTGCGTGGTGAAGCCCCAGAAGGCCGGGCCGACGCGACCGAAGCCGCATTGCACCTCGTCCGCGATGCAGATCCCGCCCCGGGCGCGGATGCGGGCGTAGACCTCGGCGAGATAGGCCTTGGGCAGGATCACCTGGCCGCCGACTCCCGACAGGGATTCCGCGATGAAGGTGGCGGCACCCGAGCCGGTGCGGGCGGTGACGGCGTCAAGGCAGCGGTCGATGTCGGCGGCATAGGCAGGACCGGACTCGGGGCCGCGATGCGGGCCGCGATAGGGGTCGGGGAAGCTGGCGATCTGCACGAAATCGGGCTGCGGGAAGCCGCCCTTGCGTTTGAACTTGTAGGGGCTGATCTCGACCGTGCCGCCGGAATTGCCGTGATAGGCCCAGTCGAGCACAACCGTATCCTTCTTGCCCAAGGCAGTGCGGGCGATGCGCAGGGCCAGCTCGTTCGCCTCGGTGCCCGAGTTGACGAAAGTGACCACGCGCAGGTCGCCGGGCATGGTGGCGGCGATGCGTTCGGCCAGGCGAGGCATTGCCCCATGCAGATAGCGGGTGTTGGTGTTCAGCTCTGCCGCCTGCCGGGCGATGGCCTCTACGACATGCGGGTGGCAATGGCCGACATGGGTGATGTTGTTGACGGTGTCGAGATAACGCCTGCCGGTATGGTCGATCAGCCAGGAGCCACGGCCCCGGACGATCTTCAGCTTCTCACGGTAGGAGATCGACAGCGACGGCCCGATGACCGCGCGGCGACGGGCCAGCAGGGCTTCGGGCGGCTCGGGGTCGATAAGGAAGCTCTCCGGGTCGAGGCGGAGCAGCAGGTTAGCATCCGGGCTGATGTCGGCCCAGATGTCCCAGAGGCTGTCATGACCTGCATCAAAGAAGGTGCCGCTTTGGGTCAGCAGGCTGGTGATCACTTGCAGGTGCAGGTGTGGGGCCCAGCCGCCGTTCTCGTGCCGGTCGCCGAGATGGGCGATCAGGTCTCCGGCCTTGATGGTCTGGCCGGGCTGGCAGAGTCCGGGAAGCGAGTCGCCGAGATGGCCGTAAAGGGTGAAGAACGGGGTGCCCTGCGCGGTTTCGTGCCGCAGGATCAGGGTGTGGCCATAATCCAGGGGGTCGGCGTTGCAGGTGACGCTTTCGACCGTGCCGTCCATGGGGGCATGGATCGCGGTGGCTGCCGGGGCGAAGATGTCGATGCCAAGGTGCCGGGTGCGGGGTTCTGCGCTGGCCGCGTCGACGAACCGGGCGTCGGTGTCGACCGTCCGCTTCTCGCCATAGAGGCCAAAGCCGAGGAAGGGCAGCTCCATGGGCAGGCTTGCCGGGCGCTGGTGTTGCAGCCAGCTGTCGAAGGCGCGATCGGAGAAGGCGGGCATATCCGGGTGGCTGCCGTCGGTGGGCAACGCGATGCGGGCGGCGCGACGGGGGTCGGTCGCAAGGACCGGGTGCAGGGTGCGGGCGGCAAGATCGGCGACGATGACGGAGGCGCCGGGGACCGCCTCGAACCCGGCGGCCTTGCGGCAGAGTGCGATCATGAAGCCGGGGTCGATCCGGTCCAGCCGTTCCAGAAGCGCGAAGGCCGGGGCCTGCGAGATCAGGAGGTAGTCATTCTCCGTGTGCAGCTTCGACTGGCGCGAGGAGAGGCAGACCGAGCAGACGAGGCGCATCCGCATCAGGTCGAAGATGAGGTCGGCCTCGGGTTCGGTCAGGGGGAATTCGGCGCTGAAACCCGCGATCAGCGCACGGGTTGCGGCATAAAGATCGGGCGTGTCGAGCAGCGCATAGGCCAGCGTGATCGCCAGTTCGTTGACCGTGCGGCCATGGCACATGTCGCCAAAGTCGATCAGCCCGGCGATGCGAGCGGGGTCGGCGGGATCGGTGATCACGTTCCAGTCATTCGCATCCTGATGCAGAACCGAAGCGCGCAAGCCGGGAAGGCGGGGAAGGACCTGCGCCTCGTAGCGAGCGAAAAGCCTTTTCACCATGTCGCGGCGCGCGGGGTCGGCGATGTCCTCGGCGTGGTCGCGGAGCTGGATCACATGGTCCAGCGACCAGGGGAAATCGGGGCGGAAGGCCTGCGGATGGCCGAAGCCCTGCATCGACCGGGTCAGGCCGCCCATGAAGCGGCCAAGGTTCGTCAGTTGCGGAATGCCGCGCGGCGTTTCGGCCAGGGGCGTGCCGCTGACCCAGGTGACAAGGCGCAGCGGGGAGGGCCGGCCGTTGATGTCGACCAGCGCCCGGTCGGCCCCCGACAGGGTCGGCACCACGCGGGGGATGCCCGGTTGGCCCACGCAAGCCAGGTGCAGCATGGTGGCATTCTGCAGGTCGATCTGGCCGGTATCTTCCGCCGCATTGGCGATCTTCAGCACATAATCCTGCCCGTCGCAGGAGAGCCGCGCGTTCTGATCGCGCTCGGACGGCAGGGGGCGGATGCTGCCCTGGCGACCGAAATGCTGCAGGGCCAGCCCGGCGAGTTCTGCGGTGGTGAAGGTGGGATTGCCGGTGATGAAGGCGGTCATTCTTGCTTTCCTTGGGCGGTCCGGGCCAGCCAGGCCGAGAAGATCAGGTAGACGGCGGAAGTCCAGGCAAAGGCCCGGTCGCGAAGGCCCGCCCCGGTCAGGGCGTCGAAATTCTCGGCCATGCCCGAGGTCTCGCAGAGCCGGCAGAACCGGCGGGCGATGTCGGCGGCAAGGTCGGCCCGACCCTGGCGGAGCAGCCCGTCCCAGAGAAGCATGGTCGTCGGCGCCCAGATCGGGCCGCGCCAGTAACCATCGGCTTCGTAGAGCGGGCTTTGCGGATGTTCGGTTGCGGGGCCCCAGGCGGTGATCCAGCCTTGGCCCAGGCGGGCGATCAGGCGGTCGGCGATGTCGCGGGGCAACCGCGACCCGAGGAGGAGCGGGATGAAACCGATCAGGCTGTCGTCCGTGCGCAGGCGGTCGGGGTCTGCGGCCAGCCGGGTGCCAAAGGTCGCGCCGGTCCAGAGGGTGAGGAGAAGGGCGGACAGCTTCTCTGCCTCGCCCTGCCAGTGTGCGGCGCGGGCGGGGTCGAGGCGGGCCAGGCAATCGCAGGTCAGGATCAGGAAGCTGGGCAGGTCGGGCGAGATCACTGGCCCGCCTTCGGCGAAGAAGCTGGCGTTGTCCCAGCCGGAATCGTTGCCGTGGAAATACACCGGGAGGCTGTGCGAGTCCTTCCGGGCATGGGTCAGCCAGTAGGACAGCTGGCGTTCCAGCCAGGGAACAAGGGCGGCGCGGCGGTCTTCGGTCAGCCAGTCGGGGTGGGCCTCGATCAGCCGCAGGATCGCCCAGCCGTGGACCGGGGGCTTGGTGAAGGCAAAGCTCGCTTCGCGGTCGTTGACAAAATCGGGGAGGAGGCCGGAGGCATGCTGATGGTCGAAGATCGCAGCGAACTGGTCGAAGGCGAGGGCGGGGTCCATTGCCGCCACGCCAAGCGCCGAGAAGGCGTTGTCCCAGGACCAGATGTTGATCATGTGATTCTTCGACATGAAGACCGCAGGCCGGGTCAGGGCGCCGGAGGCAGGAACGGTGTTGGCCCAGAGCAGGTAGGCGGCAAGGGTCCGCGCTTCGGGTTGGCCGCCCTCCGGGGTGCGAGACAGCCAGCCGGCGAAATCTTCGGCAGTATTCGCGCGGGCCTGGTCGAAGGTGTCGCGCGACGGGGCGGGAGGGATGGCGGGGAACAGGTCGATGGTGCCCTCGAACCCGGTGTCGCCGCCGAAAGTCATCGTCACATTGTCGGAATGATCGCGCCGCCAGTCGCCGGTGACCTGCACCGACCCCTTGGTCACGCGCGGCAGCAGCCGGGTGTTCTCGTAAGCCGCGACCAGACAATGCGCGCCCTGCGGGGTGCGATAGGCATAGTCGTAACGTGAGCCTTCCAGCGCGAAGGTGACCTTAACCCCCTGCCCGCGCAGGTGCAGGCACTCGCCTGCGCCGATGGCGAACTCCACCCGTCCCGCAGCGGTTTCGGCGGTCAGGAGGTCGGGGGTAAGCGTCCAGTCCACCTCCCCCTCGCCCACCGTGATGCGGCAGAGACGCCCCAGCGACGGCTTCAGATCGCCCCCCTTGACCAGCCGCAGCCAGACCTGCCCGTCCATCATGGAGAGCGTCAGGAACCGACCAAAGCGGCTGAACGGGATATGGGCGAAGTCGAACATCAGCCCTTCACCGAGGAGCCAAGCGCGTTGTCCATGATGTAGCGCTGGACGAAGAAGAACAGCACCAGGGGCGGCAGGCAGAGGATCACCGTGATCGCGGCAATGGCGATGTTGTCCACGTCATAGCGCCCCTGAAACAGGCCCAGACCCAGCGGCAGGGTGTATTTCGTCTGGTCGTTCAGATAGATCAGCGGCCCCAGATAATCGTTCCAGGCGTTCATGAAATGGAAGGTGCCGACCAGCACCAGACCGGGAACCATCAGCGGCAGATGGATGCGCCAATAGAGCTGCCAGGCATTTGCGCCATCCATCCGGGCGGCCTCGTCGATCTCCATCGGCACGGTCATGATGTATTGGCGCAGCAGGAAGATGAAGAAGGCCTCGCCGAACCAGGCCGGGACGATCAATGGTTTCAGGGTGTTGATCCAGCCGAGGAGATTGAACTCCATGTAGAGCGGGATCATTTTCACGTCCCAGGGGATCATCATCGTCGCGAGCAGGAGGACGAAGATCGGGTCGCGACCGGGGAAGCGGAAGCGGGCGAAACCGAAGGCCACCAGCGAGGAGGAGAAAACCTGGCCGATGGTCGACAGGACCACGACGGTTGTCGAATTCCACAGATAGGTGCCGAAGGGCTGCTTGGCCCAGCTTTCCGGGAAGTTCGACCAGCGCCAGTCCTCGGGCCAGAAGACGGGGGGCCAGGTGACAAGCTCGGCCTCGGTCTTCACCGCGGTCAGCAGGGTCCAGAGGAAGGGTGCTATGAACAGCGCCGAGAGGAAGATCAGCGCGCCATAGGTGAAGGTTCTAACCATTGCCGCCGCCCTTCGCTTCGCCTTCGTAATGCACCCAGGCGGCAGAGTATTTCAGGACCAGCATGCTGAGGGTCAGGATGATCAGGAACATCACCCAGCTCATCGCCGCCGCATAGCCCATGTCGTGGAACTTGAAGGCGTTGTCGTAGATGTACATCGCGAAGAAATAGGTGGAGTTCAGCGGCCCCCCCTTCGTCAACAAAAGCGCGATGGTCAGTTGCTGGAAGGCCGAGATCAGCGAGGTGATGAAGGTGAAGAGGAGCATCGGCGACAGCATCGGAATGGTGATGTAGACCGTCTGCGCCCAGGCCGGCACGCCGGAGATGCGTGCGGCCTCGTACAGCTCTTTCGGGATGGATTGTAGGCCGGCAAGCAGGATCAGCATCGTGCCGCCCAGCCCCCAGAGCGAGGCGATGATGATGGCCAGGATCGACCAGTTGGGATCGCCCAGCCAATTCGGGCCGTCGACGCCGAGGAGCGAGAGGCCGTAGTTCAAGAGGCCGTAATCCTTGGAGTAGATCCATTTCCAGATCATCACCAAGGCCACGCCGGAGATGATCGAAGGCAGGTAGAACGCGGTACGGAAGAGCGCGGTGCCGCGCACCTTGACGTTCAGAAGCACGGCCAGAAGGAAGGACAGCAGGATGTTCAGCGGCACGAAGATCGCCGCGAATTTCACCGTGACGCCAAGGCTTTGCCAGAACTTCGGGTCCTGCGTCAGCATCACGCGGTAGTTGTCGAGGCCGACGAAGCGGCGTTCCCCCACCACCGGCCAGTCATGCAGGCTCATCATCAGCGAAAAGACCATCGGGCCAAGGGTGAAGAACAGGAATCCAAGGATCCACGGAGAGATGAAGAGCCAGGGCACCAGGCTTGGCCGGCGTCGGGAGGAAATCCGTCGGGCGTCTGACATGGTGTTGGCCTTCACTCTCCGTGGAACCCGGTCGGCCTCAGTTCAGGAACCGGGCCGAATTGGCGACGGCTTCGTCGAGATGGGCCTTGGCATTGCCCTGCTCGACCATCACCGATTCAATCGCCAGCGCGAGGTTGGCCTGGATCTGGCCCCAGTTCGGGTTCTTCAGGAAGGCGTTGGTCTCGCGGTTGGACACCGCCAGCATGTCGAAGAAGGGCTTGGTGATCGGGTCGGTCGCGAGGCCCAGCTTTTCGGCCACCGAAGTGCGGATCGGCAGGTCGTTCGTGCGCATCTCCACCGCTTCGGGGGTCGAGAAGAACTTGGCGAATTTCCAGGCCAGCTCGGGGTCTTTCGCATTGGCGGAAATCGACAGGCCCGAGGCGCCGATCACCGAATGCACCGGCTTGTCGCCAAACGCGGGCAGCGGTGCCACGCCGTAGTTGATGCCGGACTCGTCAATCCCGGTCTTCGACCACATCGCCGACTGGAACATGGCGATCTTGCCGGTCTTGAACAGGGCGGACCCCGGTGTGTCGTCGCCGATGTTCAGCGCGACGGCTTCCTCGGTCTTGATCATGTCGGCGAACATGTCGAGCACCTCGGCGGCCTCGGGGCTGTTCATGTAGCCCTCCAGCACCTTGCCGTCGTCCGAGATATACTTGGTGCCGTTCGACCAGAAGAACTGCTCGAAATCGAACGGGTCGGGCTTGGCATCGACGGCAAAGCCGTAGGTCTTGGTCTCCGCGTTGCGGAATTTCGCGGCGTCAGTGCGCAGGTCGGCCCAGGTCCAGCCCGCTGCGGGTTCCGGCACGCCGGCGGCGGCGAACATGTCCTTGTTGTAGAACACGACCTGCGTGGTGAAGCCGATCGGCATGGCATAGGTCTTGCCGTCGATCTTCGAGATGTTCATCAGCCCGGCGGGGATGTCATCCAGGTTCAGCTCGGTCGCATCCCGCGCGATCATGTCGTCCAAGGGCAGCAGCGCGTCCTTGTAGGCCGGGAAGTTCCACATGTACATCAGGTCCGGCGCGTCGCCCGCCCCCATCGCGGCGGTCAGCTTGTCATCAAACCCGTCGCCATACAGCTCGATCTGCACCTTCACGCCGGGATTCGCTGCCTCGAACTTGGTCGCGATGGCCTGGTTGATGGCGATGCTGGCCGGGTCGGTGTTCCAGGTGGCAAAGCGCAGCACCTGATCCTCGGCGAAACTGGTGCCGGGCAGGGCCAGGATCGTGGCCGCAAGAAGCGCGCGTCTGGTGATGGTCATCGGTCTTCCTCCCTTGGTCTCAGGCCGGGTCCGCCGGTCTGTTCGTATCGGTGATGAGCGCCTCGGTCGCCGGATCAAGCCGCCGGGGCAGGGCCCGCCCTTCGGCGTCGAAGACATGCGCGTCTTCGGGCGGGATGCGCAGCTGTACGCGGTCGCGGGCGCGGGCCCGATGGGTGCCGTCGGTGATGGCGACGACCGTGCCGCCGGTGTCGAGGTCGATGTGCAGGTGGTTCTCGGTTCCCAGCCGTTCGGCCAGGCGGATGGTGCCGGAAAGCTGGCCGGTCTCGGCCAGTTCCAGCCGGTCGGGGCGGATGCCCAGGGTGACGGCAACAGAACCCACCGGGTCGTGCCCGGCGGTGGGGATGGTCAGGCTGGAGCCGTTGACCGTGAGCGTCACGCTGTCGGCGGATTGCCGGGTAACTGAGGCGGGCAGGAGGTTCATCTGCGGGCTGCCGATGAATCCGGCGACGAAGAGGTTCGCCGGGCGGTGGAACAGCTCCAGCGGGCGGCCGACCTGCGCGACACGGCCCTTGTCCAGCACGACGACGAGATCCGACAGGGTCATCGCCTCGACCTGATCATGGGTGACGTAGATCATCGTCACCCCAAGACGGTCATGGAGCGCCGAAAGCTCGGCCCGCATGGTGACACGCAGGCTGGCGTCAAGGTTTGACAGGGGCTCGTCCAGCAGGAACAGTTGCGGCTGGCGGGTGATGGCCCGGCCGATCGCCACGCGCTGACGCTGCCCGCCGGAAAGCTGGCGTGGCTTCCTATCCAGAAGATCGGTGATCCGCAACGTTTCGGCCGCGTTCTGCACGCGGCGGTCGATCTCGACGCGGGGCATTCCGTTCAGGGCCAGGCCAAAGGCCATGTTCTTGCGCACCGACATATGCGGGTAGAGTGCGTAGTTCTGGAACACCATCGCGATGTCGCGCCGGGCCGAGGGCATGTCGGTGATGTCCCGGTCGCCCAGGTGGATCGAGCCTTTGGTCAGGTCTTCGAGGCCGGCGATGCAGCGCAGAAGCGTGGATTTTCCGCAGCCCGACGGGCCAAGGAAACTGACGAAGGCCCCGTCCGGCAGTTGAAGGTCGATGCCTTTCAGCACCTCGACCGCGCCAAACGCCTTTCGCAGCCCCGATACCCGCAGTTCCGCCAAGCGCCACCCCTCCCAAGACTCACGCCTGAGGGGAAGTTATACGTTTTCTCTGTCTATGAAAACGATTTTATTTTGCATAATGCGGAAAGCGGGCCGTGGTCATGCGCTGCCCCTTCTGTGCGGGCCTTTCCATTGTCGGCTGGACGGGATGCCCATTCTGTCGGGGATTTGCTTTTGCGGGTGACGGGCCCAATCCGATCCTGATCCCGTCCGCATCCTCGCGGTGGTGCTGAATCTTATGGGCAAGACCTGCCCACCGATTTCGAAGGTGAGCAGGCCATGCATTTTACCTGGCGCGAAACCGTCGCCCTGATCCCGCTTGCTAGACGGCGCGGCGGTCCAGCAGGGTGGGGAACCAATCCTCGCGCAGTCGCTGGCCCGGCGACATGTCGTGGCCCGGAAAGGGTGGCGAGGTCCGACCGGGTCTTTCGACATAGCGGGCGTCATCACCGACCAGCCGGAGCGAGAAGGCCCGCCGTCGCGTCGTGCTGGTGTTCCCGCGGGCGCCATGCAGCGTCATGTAGTTGAACGCCACCGCATCGCCGGGTTCCATCGCGTATTCGCGGATGTCCATGCCTTCGGCATCCGGATCGGGCACGGACATGTAGTCGTCCTCGTTCGGGTAGAAGCTTGTTTCCGCCAGCCAACGTGTCGGCAGCACCGGCTTTGGCCAGAGATGCGACCCGGCGACACAGCGCAGGGCTGCCTCGCGCACCTGGTCAAGCGGGGACCAGAAGCTGACCGCCTGTTGGCCTTCGACAAAGTAATAGGGGCCGTCCTGATGCCATGGCGTCGGTTTTGATGTCCCCGGTTCCTTGACCAGCACATGATCATGGAACATCTGGACGGTCTTCGAACGCATCAGGTCGGCGGCAACCTCGGCAGCGGGCGAGGTGCGGATGACCTCTTCGAATTCGGGGATGCGGGTCCAGTTGCAATAGTCGTCGAAGAACCGGCCCCCCTCGCCGGGTTTCAGGTTCTCGGCAGCGTATTCGCTTGGTTCAGCCATGTTGCGCTCGATCCCCTTGCGCAGCGTTTCCACATGATTCTTGAACAGTCCCTTTACGAGGACCACCCCGTCACGCTGGAAGGCATCGATGTCGGATTGTGAGAGGAGAGGATGCGGCATGGGAGAAACCTTTCGAGTTGAACACGCGGAAACTCGTCAGAATCGCAGTTAGTTTCAAATAATAAATATCTAATGTAGTATTAGGCTCATGCTATACATCACGCTCCGCCAGATCGAGTATGTGGTCGCCGTCGCGCGCGCCGGAAGTCTGTCCGCCGCGGCGGGGGCACTGAATGTATCGCAGCCGTCCCTGTCGGTCGCGCTCACCCAGGTCGAGAACAATCTCGGTCAGAAGCTCTTTCTCCGGTCCAAGGGCTCTCCGTTGCGCATGACGAGGTTCGCCACCCGTTTTGTCGGCGAAGCCGAAGTGCTGCTTGCGATGGCGCGACGGCTGGAAGACCCTGAAGCGATCCGGCGCGCGGTGAACGGAACCGTCGTGCTGGGGTGTTTCGAGGATCTGGCTCCACATCACCTTGCGCCGATGCTGCGGGCCTTGCGGAAATCCTTGCCGGACGTCGAGATCATCTGGCGCATTGCAGATTTCGAGACACTTGCCCGTGACATGCGGGAAGGGCGCATCAACCTGGCATTGACCTATGACCTTGGCCTGGATTCGGGTTTCACGCGGATGGCTCTGGCCGAAGTCGTACCCTATGCATTCCTTTCGGTCGATCACCCTTTGGCTTTGAGCCCCAGCGCCACGCTTGCCGACATGGCTTCCGAACCGCTCATCCTGTTTGAAGAGATGCTGTCCAACCGCCACGCGCTGCAGCTTTTTCGCAGTCAGGGCCTGTCGCCGACGGTTGCGCATCGGGTCAGATCGCTTGAGATCATGCGAAGCCTGGCGGCCAATGGGGAAGGCGTCGGGATAAGCTATGCGTTTCCACCGGGGGATCGGTCGTATGATGGCGCACAGCTTCGGGCGATTCCGATCCTTGATCCGGTTGCGCGCGAGCCGATCATCCTTGCACAGGCTGGTGGCGTGCCCCCCGTACCAGTTGTCAGCGCCGCCTCGGCCATCATTGTCTCGATGTTTCAACGAGAAGAAAGATCTTCGGCAGAGCAGGGCGGATCAAGCGGCTAGCGTCATGCCGGTTTCTCCGGGCGTGGCGTTTGCCAGCCGGTCAGGGCGTCAAGCAGGGCAACGGTGAAGGCTGCCGTGAACGCGCCGATCAACGTCAGGATGATCCTGGTGAATGTTGCATACCCAAGATCCTGAGTGCTGAGCGCCCCGGCAATCAGGGCCAGCGCGACAGAAAACGCATATTGATAGACCATGCTGGGCTGCGGTCCGAACATCATCTTCTGGCCGAACCACAGACCGCCGAGGAAGATCAGCCCCAGAACGAGTGGAAGATGGGGCGAAAGGATGAACAGCATCAGGATGCCAAGCGCCATGGCCGCTCCGTAGACCGTCGCACGCATGCGCTGAAACGCCTCGGAAAACACCGCGTGGCGCGTCGGAAACACCAGCACCATGGCCGCGATCACGGCCATCATCATGTCGGAGGGCTGCATGACGGCGTAAAGCCAGAAGCTGAGCCCCAACAGGACCGTTGCACGGATGATGGCGCCCGTGACGGTGTTTCCTTGGCCCGGTACGGGATCGTCCAGGTGTTTCTCTCCGGTGCGTGCAGGAATGATGAGGTAGACGATTGGCCCGACGACCAGAGTGACGACGCCCGCTTGCGTGAAGCCGTCCCGCAATGTCTCGACCGTGGCGTTGCCGTGCATGCCCATGACAGAGATCAGGACCGTGATGACGACGATCAGCATGCCGACTTGTGCGCCTGTCCTTAGAATCATCAGGAACCCGGCAAAGTAGAGCCCCCAGATGACCGTCACATAGGCCAGAGGCATCGGACGCAGCCACTCTACAAGCCACGTCATGACCCATGGCAGCACGATCATCGCGACCCCGCCGCCGACAAGCTTGGCCGGATCGAAAGCCTTGCGCTGCGCCGCAATGAGACCCAGAGGCAACGCCGCGATGATCGGCGGAAGAGCAGGATCGAGGAGCGGGATCGCGGCATAGGCCAAAGTCCCGGTCAACCCGAGGCGGATGCCGTAATTCGGATCGTCAGACGCATCGGGTCGGGGCGTGACATACATCTCAGTGCAGGAAGCTCGTCCAGGACCGGATGCGCTGGAGCCCGCGTGCAAGCCAGGCGAGCATCCCGGTGTCGCTGCCGTTCGCAAAGATCACCGCGTGAACCTTGCCGCCGACGCGGACATTTTTCGGCCAGGCATCCATCCCGCCTTCCAGTTCGATCCGCACCGGGATGAGTCTGGCGGGCTCGAACCAGCGGTTTGTCGGCTGGTTCAAGACCAGACCACCCTGCATGTTGCGTCCAGGATTTATCCCCCAGGCGATGCTCTGGACATGCCCGTCAAAAATCTGTCCGGGCAAAGCGTCGAAGAGCAGGTGTGCGGGATCGCCGGGGTCGACGTCCTGCAACTGGTTCTCGCGCAGATCGACCGTGATCCATGCAGCTTCGGCATCGATGAATGTCAGTGCGGGACTGCCTGCGGCAACGAACTGTCCTTCCGTCAGGGTGACATTGGTGACGACGCCAAGATGGGGCGCGGTGACGGTTGTCGAGGCCAGGTCGTATTGCGCCTGCTCCAATCGGGCGGTGGCGGCCTGGATGGCGGGATTGTCTTCACCCTGGGGGCCGAGCTGCGCGCGGGCGCTTTCCAGATTGGCTTCGGCGCTTTCGAGCTGCGCTTCCGCTTGAGCAACGCTTGCGCGCGCGGCATCGCCCTGTGCCGGGGACGCAATGCCCCGTTCTTCCAGCCGGAATGTGCGTTCCGCCTCTCCGCGTGTGTTTTCCAGGATCGTTCTTGCCTTCGTGACGGCGGCCTGGGCGGCCAGGATCGAGGCGCTGGAGGCGTCAATGTTCTGAAGGGCTGTCTTCAGGTTCGCTTCGGCCTGCCGCAATGCCAGTTCGAACGGATGCGGGTCGATCGAGAACAGCGGATCACCTGCCTGCACGACAGCGTCATCCTCGATATGGACCTCCACGACCTCGCCAGAGACGCGCGGGGCGATCTGCACAACCTGCGCCGACACGATCCCGCGCGACGTCGAGGGGGTCAGCCGATCTGTCAATGCGTAGAGAAAGACGAGGATCACCAGCGCGATGACGACACCAATCGCCACTTTCCTGGCGTTACCCTCGGACGATCCCGCAGATGTTCTCTCGCTCATGGCGCGGCCTTTCCATTTTTCTTTTTATGCACGGGATGCAAAGGTGGTGCAAAAGGAGCGCGCAGAAATTGTACGATCCACAGCTATTCACTTTGAAGGACCAGGTTGCTCTTGTCACGGGGGCAGGGGCTGGCATCGGGCGAGCGATTGCCGAGACCTTCGCCGCTGCGGGCGCGGCCGTCATGGCGAGCGATCTTGACCAGGACGCGGCCCTGGATGTTGCCGCCCATATTGGCAAGGCCGGGGGTCGCGCTGCCGGCATGGCGTGTGATGTCACGCGCGAAACCGATCTGGAGGGTGTGGTGCGCGAAACCGTTGCACGCTTCGGCAAGTTGACCATCCTGGTCAGCAACGCTGGCGGCGGCGGTCCCAAACCGTTCGACATGCCGATGGCGGATTTCCGCCGCGCTTTCGATCTGAACGTCTTCTCGCTGTTCCGACTGGCCCAACTTGCTGCGCCAGAGATGGAGAAAACGGGAGGCGGATCGATACTCGCCATCACGTCGATGGCTGGCGAAAACAAGAACCGGCGCATGGCTTCTTATGGGGCTTCGAAGGCGGCGACGAACCACCTGATCCGCAACATCGCCTTCGATCTTGGACCGATGGGCATCCGCGTGAACGGCATTGCACCCGGCGCGACGAAGACCGCGGCGCTGCAATCGGTACTGAACGACGAAATTGAGCAGAAGATGCTTGCCCATACACCGATCAATCGTCTGGGGGAACCTGCCGACATGGCCAACGCCGCGCTGTTTCTCTGCTCGCCCGCCGCGAGCTGGATCAGCGGTCAGATTCTGACCGTTTCGGGTGGCGGGGTGCAGGAACTGGATTGAGGAGCCTCACATGAAAGCGATCTTCGTTACGGCGCTGGCCGCCGGTCTGACCCTGGGGAGTTTTGCCATGGCACAGGACGCAGTGCTTTCCGCCGAATCCTCTGACCCGAAGGCCCTTGGCTGGATGCAGGGCTTCCCGCCCCCGGACGACCGGATCATCCGCTTTACCGATCCTGATTATTTCGCCTTTCCGAAACTGCGCTGGACGGTCTGCAATTTCCGCGCGCTGATGCCCAACACCGCGGTGCGGAACGGCTCGGGCGGGGCAGACATGCTGCCCGTTGACCTTGATCCCGGCATTGACGCCGTGACCTTCACGCCGCTTGGGTCGGACGCGAAGATGACCTGGGACCAGGCGTTCGACGTCAACTACTCCGATGCTGTCCTGGTTCTGCATCGGGGGCGCATCGTCTATGAACGCTATGGCGGCTGCATGGGCGAACATGTCCTGCACGGTGCGATGTCGGTCACCAAGTCCATCACCGGCCTGATCGGCGAGGTTCTGGTGGCCGAGGGCCGAATTGACGAGACCGCTCTGATGGGCGACCTGATCCCCGAACTGGCTGACAGCGCCTTTGGGGATGCGACCGTCCGTCAGGTGCTGGATATGACGACGGCGCTTGATTACTCCGAGGACTATGCCGACCCCGACGCTGATGTCTGGACCTATGCCCAAGCCGGCAGCCCCTTGCCCCCGCCCGACGGCTACGAGGGGCCACGCAGCTACTTCGGATTTCTGGAAACCGTCCGGAAAGACGGCACGCACGGCGAGGCTTTCGGCTATCTCACGATCAATACCGATGCGATGGGCTGGCTCATCTCGCGCACCACCGGCATGAGCGTGGCTGATTGGCTGGCGGAAAACGTCTGGACCCGCATCGGAACCGAGCGGGAAGCGTTCTACACGGTCGACTCGATTGGCACGCCATTTGCAGGCGGCGGGTTCAACGCCACGCTGCGCGACATGGGGCGGCTGGGTCAGCTGATCCTGAACGAAGGCGAATGGCAGGGCGAACGCATCCTGCCCGCTGCGGCGATTGCCCACATCCGCGAAGGCGGCGATCCGGGGGCCTTCGCGCGTGCGGGGTATGACCTTCTGAAAGGTTGGACCTATCGCGGGATGTGGTGGGTCAGCCATGACGATCACGGCGCATTCGCCGCGCGCGGCGTACACGGGCAGACCATCTGGATCGACCCGGCCGCTGAAATGGTAATCGTGCGTTTTGCCTCGAACCCGATCGCAGGCAATGCCGCAAACGATCCGACCTCGCTTCCCGCATACCGTGCGGTCGCCGACTATCTCATGGCCCAGAAGACCGAACCGCAGTTGCAAGGGCGCGACTGGATCATCGAAAGCATAGACGGAAGAGCTGTGGTGGACGGTTCTGTCGCCAGCTTGTCCTTCGGGCAAGATGGGCAGCTTTCCGGCAATGCGACCTGCAACCGGATCATTGGCACCTACACCGAAAATGACGGCACCATCACATTGGGTCCGCTGGGAACAACAATGATGGCCTGTCCCGAAGCGTTCATGGACCAGGAACGCCGGTTGCTCGACATTCTCGATGGTCCAGTCATGTTCGATGTCGGAGATGATGGCGGGTTGGTCTTGCGAGGGGCCAGCAATCGACTTGTCATTGCGCGGCAACCCTAGCGCAGGATGACGCTCTAAAGCAGGTCGGCAGCCTTGATGTCCTCGGCGGCGAAGTCGATCAGGGCACGCACCTTGCGCGGCAGGACGCGGCCCTCCAGATAGACGGCGCTGAGCGCGCTGGTTTCCCCGGCGTGATCGGGCAGGACCGGGACGACAAGCCCGGCGGCAAGCGCCTCGCGCAGGACAAAGCGCGGGGCATAGGCCAGACCGCGGCCCTTGATGGCCAGTTCCACCGCCGCCCGGGCGGAATTGACCTGGAAGCGGCCCTGCACCGTCACCGAGGTTTCGTCGGCACCGCTGCCAAAGCTCCACCGCCGGGGGTTGCGGCGGTTGGTGTCGATGATGCAGGCATGATCGGCAAGCTCGGCCGGGCGGTGCGGCGTGCCGTGACGGGCGAGATAGTCGGGGCTGGCGACGAGATGCGAGCTGAAACCGCCCAGCTTGCGCGCCTTCAGCGACTGGGTGTCGCTTCGCCCCATGCGGAAGGCGACGTCGATCCCCTCGCTGGCCAGATCGACATGGCGGTCGTTCAGGCGCAGGTCGAAGGAGAGCGCTGGATTGCGCTGGCCGAAGCGTTCCAGCATGCCCGCCACCCAGATTTCGCCAAAGGAGACCGAGGCCGAGATGCGGATCACCCCGGCGAACCCGCGCGAGCCTTCGGACACCTCGCCGATCAGGTCGTCGAGATCGTCGAGAAGGGCGGGCGCGCGGGCCAGCAGGTCCTCGCCCGCCGGGGTCAGGCCGACCTTGCGGGTGGTGCGTTGCAGGAGCCGGACGCCAAGCCGTTCTTCCAGTTCTGCCACATATTTCGAGGTCAGCCGGTTCGACACGCCAAGTTGACTGGCCGCAGCGGTGAATGAGCCGGTCTGCGCGGTGGCTACGAAGGCCTTCAACTCGTCGATCAGGTCCATACGGCGGCCATTCGGAATGAAATGAGGATAGTCATTCCGAAAGCCTGCCATTTCGTGCGGGGAGGTCAAGGGTTAACTTGGCGGCATCGGATCAATCGCCGCCCTGGGGGTGGCCGTCAAAAAGGATGCTACCCATGTCCACCAATACCGACTACGCCGCCCTTGCCCTTCGCGTGTCCAGCGGCGCGTTGTTCATCGCCCACGGGTTGATGAAAGTCTTCGTCTTCACCATTCCCGGCACGGTCGGCTATTTCGAAAGCCTGGGCCTGCCCGGTTTCCTCGCCTATCTGACCATCGCCGCCGAAGTCGCGGGCGGCCTCGCGCTGATCTTGGGGGTTGCGACCCGCGCCGTGGCGCTGGCGCTGATCCCGGTGCTTCTGGGTGCTGTCTGGGTGCATTCGGGCAACGGCTGGAGCTTCTCCAACGAAGGTGGCGGCTGGGAATTCCCGCTGTTCTGGGCGGTGATCCAGGCGGCCATCGCGCTTCTGGGCAGCGGCGCCTATGCGCTGAAGCCCTCGGCCCCGCAGGCCGCGCTGGCCTGATGACAAGGGGGCCGTCCGGTCTGGGCGGCCCCGCCTTTCGCAAAGGAGACCGACCATGAGCGCGATCACCGACCTGCATGCCCTGCGCGACCGGCTGAAGCCCTCGGCCCGGATGCCGCTGGTGTTCCTCGGCCACGGCAGCCCGATGAATGCGCTGGAGGATACCGAATACAGCCGGACCTGGACGGCGCTGGGACAAAGCCTGCCGGAACCGGCGGCGATCCTTGTCGTCTCGGCGCATTGGATGACGAAGGGGACGACGCTGGTCGATGTCTCGGCCCTGCCGAAAACCATCCATGATTTCTACGGCTTCCCCGATGCGCTTTACGCGATGGACTATCCGGCTCCGGGCGACCCGGCGCTGGCGCGCGAAGTGGCAAGCCTGCTGGCCAGCCATCACGCGGCGGAGGATGATACCTGGGGGCTGGACCACGGCGCCTGGACGGTGCTGCGCTTCCTGTATCCGCAGGCGAAGGTGCCGGTGTTCCAGGTCTCGATCGACATGGCGCGCGGGCTGGAGCATCAGCTGGAGGTCGGGCGAACGCTGGCGCAACTGCGCGACCGGGGTGTGTTGATCCTGGGATCTGGCAATGTGGTCCACAATCTGCGCGCCATGCGCTTCGGCGGCCAGCCGCAGGATTTCGCGCTGGAATTCGACCGTCTGTTTGCCGACCGGCTGGAGGCGCGCGACCTGAAGCCCCTGGCCGATGCGGCGGGGCTGGGGGCACTGTTGCGCATGGCGCATCCGACGGTCGACCACTACATGCCAGCACTGACCATTGCCGGGGCTTCTGATGCGCAGGACCGGCTGACCTTCATGACCGATGCCATCGACCTCGGCTCGGTGTCGATGCGATCCTTCGTGTTCCACGCCTGACGCTTCAGGCGCTGCCCAGCAGGGCTTGCAGGGTCGACAGGTGGTCGGCCTCTGCTGCCGGTTTGTCGTCGCGGATGCGGTTGATCCGCGGGAAGCGCATCGCCACGCCGGACTTGTGGCGGGGTGAGCGGTTCAGCCCCTCGAACGCCACTTCCACCACTTTGGTGCGGGCGACCGAACGGACGGAGCCGAAGCGTTCCATCGTGTTGTTCCTCACGAAACGGTCGAGGTCCTTCAGCTCGGCATCGGTGAAACCGAAATAGGCCTTGCCGACGGGGACCAGCTCATCGCCGTTCCAGACACCGAAGGTGAAGTCGGAATAGTAGCCCGACCGTTTACCGTGGCCGCGTTGCGCATACATCAGCACCGCGTCGATCAGATGCGGGTCGCGTTTCCATTTGAACCAGGGGCCTTTCACCCGACCCGCCAGATAGGGGCTGTCGCGACGCTTGATCATCACGCCTTCGATCACGGTCGCGGGCGGGTTCAGGCGCAGGTCGGCGAGGGCGTCCCAGGTGGCGAAGGGCAGCTCTGGCGACAGGTCGATGCGGGGGTAGAGCGGGGCGATGGCCTGGGCCAGAACGGCGCGGCGGGCGTCATAGGTTTGGTCACGCAGGTCCTGGCCGTTCCAGATCAGCACATCGTACAGCCGCAGGCCCGCCGGGTGGGAGCGCAGCATCGCGGGCGTCACGGTCTTGCGGTTCAGGCGTTGTTGCAGATCGCCGAAAGGGGCGATCTCGTCCCCGCGGCGGATCAGGAGTTCGCCGTCCAGCGTGCCGTCGAAGGCCATCAGCTCGACCACGTCGGGGAAGGCGGCGCTGATGTCCTCTCCCGTGCGGGAGTAGAGTCGCCGGGTGCCGCCGTCGCTGACCGCCTGGATGCGGATGCCGTCCCATTTCCATTCGGCGGCATAGTCGGCGGGGTTCAGGGCGGAAAGCTGGTCGAGGTCGGTGGCGGTGGAAAGCATCACCGGGCGGAACGGTGCACGGGTGGCGGCTTCGGGGCGCGGGGCACCTGCGACCCAGGCGAAGAGGTCCAGATAGGGCGGCGACAGGGCGTGCCAGATCTCCTCGACTTCGGTGAGCGGCAGGTTGGCCCAGGTCGCGAAGGCCGAGCGGGCGAGGCGGGCAGAGACGCCGACTCGCAAGGCGCCGGTGGCGAGCTTCAGGTAGGCATAGCGTTCCGAGGGACCAAGGCTGTCGAGCCTTGCGGTGATCAGCGAGGGGAGCCGGGTCTTCGCAGTGGTGGCGAGTTCGTGGACAACTTCGGACAGGGGCGGGTCGGACCTGCTGCCTTCCGGCCAGATCAGGGAAATCGTCTCGGCCAGATCGCCAACAAAATCATAGCTGTAGGCAAAAAGTTGAGCATCTGCTCGCATTTCTGTCAGGCCCCGCAACAGGCTCGGCGTGACCTGCCGCAGCTTCAGGTCGCCGGTCAGTGCGGCGAGCATCAGCCCACGTTCGGGATCGGGGTTCTCGGTGAAGGCGCGGGCCAGAAGCCGTTCTTTCCCCAGCCGTTGCGGGGTGAAGGCGAGCCGTTCCAGCTGGCTGGCGAAGGCGGCAAGGCTCATTCCGCTTCGTCCTCGTAGCCGACCAGATGCAGGGGTCGTGCGGCGCGCTGGGTCAGTTCGCACCAACGCATCAGGGCGTCTTCGCGGCCGTGGGTGATCCAGACTTCGGCCGGGTTCAGCTCGGTGATCGTGGCGGTGAGGTTCGGCCAGTCGACGTGGTCGGAGAGGATAAGCGGCAGTTCCACCCCGCGTTGCCGGGCGCGCGCGCGGACCTGCATCCAGCCCGAGGCGAAGGCGATGACCGGATCGGGGAAACGCTGCGCCCAGGTGGCGGCGAAGGCGGAGGGCGGCGCGATCACGATGGCACCCGCGAAGTCGGACTTCTTCCCATCGGTCGCGGGGCGAAGGTCGCCGAGGTCGATGCCTTGAGCGATATGGTAGTCGCACAGACGTTGCAGTGCGCCGTGGATGTGGATGGGGGCGTCCCATCCGGCAGCCCGGATCGCCGCGATGACCCGCTGGGCCTTGCCGAGGGCGTAGGCACCGATCAGGTGGCTGCGTTCGGGGAAGGCGACGACCGAAGCGAGGAGGCGGGCGATCTCCACCTCTGGCGGGGGGTGGCGGAAGACGGGCAGGGCGAAGGTCGCCTCGGTCACGAAGATGTCGCAGGGGACGGGTTCGAACGGTGCGCAGGTTGGGGTGGGAATGCGGGCATAGTCGCCAGAGACGACGATGCGCTGGGTCGGGCTTTCGACCGCGATCTGGGCCGAGCCGAGGACATGGCCGGCCGGGTGGAAGTTGACGGTGACATCGCCGATCCGGATGGGGCCGGTGGCGGGCTGGCGGCTGTGGGTGAAATCCTCGCCGTAACGGATGGCCATGATGTCCAGCGTTTCCCGCGTCGCCATGACCGCGCCGTGGCCGGGGCGGGCGTGGTCGGAATGGCCGTGGGTGATCAGGGCGCGGGGAACGGGGCGTGTGGGGTCGATGTAGAAATCGCCGCCGGGGCAATAAAGCCCCTCGGGTCGCGGAAGAAGCAGCGGCGGTCGGGCCATGCCGGTCAGTAAAGGTCGACCCGGAAGGGCGTGGTCGACCAGTGGATGCGGGCGATGTCGATCAGGCGCTCAACGGGATCGGTCTCGACCGAAGTGTCGCCGTGCTGGTCGGCGAGGGTCTGGTAGGCGGCCTTGCTGCTGTCGCCGAACGCGCCGTCGGGGGTGACGTCCGCGCCAAGCGCCTGCAACAGCCGCTGGGACGCTTCGTCGACGGCTTCGGTCGGCAGCGCCTCCAGCACCTTGCGGGCGCGTTCGACCGACTTCTTGTCGCGGAGCGCGGCAGCGCGACCGGCCCGGTAGGCGGCGTCGGCAGGGGACAACCCGCCCGCACCTTCGGTCAGGATCAGGTAGGCGGCATAGGCCCCGGCGTTGGCGTCGCCCCGCTCCAGGCCCTTGTCGAACCATTCGACCGCCTGGCCAAGGTCCGGCTTCTTGCCAAGCGCGCCGGTCGCGATCAGCGTGCCGATGTTGCCGGGAGCGTTCGGATGCCCCCCATCTGCGGCCTTGGTGAACCAGTCGAGCGCGAGCCTGGCGTCCTTCTTTTCGCCGCCGAGGCCGTTCATGTAGACGAGGCCAAGATTGTTGTAGCCGTAGATATCGCCCCGGGCGGCGCTTTCGTTCAGGTAGCGCAGGCCGCGCGCCGGGTCGTAGTATTCGCTTTTCTCATCAAGGTAGAAGTAGCCGAGTTCGTTCATTGCATAGGTGTGCCCGACCTCAAGCGCGCGCATCAGCAGGTCATAGCCGCGCAGGCGGTCCTGCCCGGTCTTGCCGAAGCGGACCATCTGGCGGCCAAGCGCGTAGAAGGCATAGGGGTCGCCCAGTTCGACGCCCTCGCGGTAATAGGCCATCGCCTCTTCCGGCGCGGCTTCAAGCGCGGAGCCCCCGGTTTCGCGGGCCTCGTTCACGATGGCATTGCCGATGGCATAGGAGGCGCGGGAATGGCCGAGTTTGCGGGCGGTGTCCCATTCGGTCCGGGCCTCGTCATGGCGGCGCAGCGCGGCATAGGCGCGGCCAAGCTGGTAATGGAAGCGGCCGTTCTGCGGTTCGCGCGCGACGGCGGCCTGGCAGGCGAGAAGGGCGGCTTCGGGCGCAATCTCGTTGGCGAAGCGGGCAAGGCCCACGCCTTCGGGGTCGAGGTGGTCGGCGGCGGCAAGGTCGCAGGGGTCGGGGGTGAGGTCGACCTGAACCACCTTGGGCGCGCCGTTCAGATCAAGCTTGAACTGGACCTTCAGCACCGGATCCTGTCCGAAGCTGACAGTCGGGCCGCTGACATACGCGAAGCCAAGCCGTCCGAGATCACTGGCGGAAAGCGGAAAGACCGGGGCGGATTGCAGGCCCTGGTCGTCAAGCAGCACCAGGCGACCCCCGCGCGGGGGTTCGGCCAGGCCGACAGTATCGGCCGGGGTAAGCGCCAGATCCTGCGCCAGGGTTGCGCCGATGGGAACGGCGGGGGCAAGGGGGGCGGCGATGCTGATGTCGGGGGTCGGAAGCGTGGCATCGACGGGCAGAAGCTCGGCCGAGCTGGCGGCGAAA
>JAGPEG010000123.1 GCA_018057165.1 Tabrizicola sp. | reverse complement strand
CGCAGAAGGTGCAGATGGGCGGGGGCAGGAGTGCGGCGCTCGTAACGGTAGGACCGGCTGACCGCGTGGATCGCCTGGCGCTGCACCCGGTCGGGCAGGGTGGCGATGATCTTGGCCTGCGCCTCCGCCGCCGCCTTCGCCAGCAGCGCATCGCCCGATTGCGTCACTTCGGCCAGCCCCAGGACCAGCGCCTCGACTTCCAGCCGGGTGAACATCTGCGGCGGCAGGGCGGGATCTTCGGTCAGGATGTAGCCCGTGCCCGCCGCGCCGTCGATCAGCGCACCCGCCGCGCGCAGGGCCTGGATGTCGCGGTAAAGCGTGCGTTCCGATACTCCCGTCTCCTCGGCCAGCCGCGCCGCCGTGACCGGCTGGGGCAGCATCCGGAAGGCGTTCAGCAGACGGAACAGGCGGTCGGATTTCGGCATGTCATCCTGACAGGTTCTGGCAGGAGGCCGAGGCTAGTCTGACCCCATCGAGAAAGCAAAGGAGAACGACATGCTGACCCTGATCCATTCGCCGCAAAGCCGGTCCACCACCATTCTGAGCCTGATCGAAGAGATGGGCATCCAGGACCGGATCGAGACCCGCGAAGTGACGATCCCGCGCATGGACGGCTCGGGTCGGCGCGACCCGGCGAACCCGCACCCCGAGGGCAAGGTGCCCGCGCTGGTCCATGATGGCCGGGTGATCACCGAACGCGGCGCGATCATCCTGCATCTGACCAGTCTTTTCCCCGACACCGGCCTTGCGCCAAAGGTCGGCACGCCGGACTGGGGCGTCTTCGCGATGTGGATGGCCTGGTATCAGGGCGTGCTGGAACCGACCTTCATCATGGAGGCGGCGGGCTTCTCGCATCCCTGGATGACGGCGGCGGTCCGTGACCACAAGACCGCCGTGGCCCGCCTGCACAGGGCGCTGGAAACGGGGCCATGGATCATGGGCGACAGCTTCAGCGCAGCCGATATCCTGCTGCACGGTCCCTATGTCTGGTTCCCCGATGCGATGCCGGACGATGCGCTGGTCCGCGACTGGGTCGAGCGCTGCAAGGCGCGTCCGGCAAGCGTCAAGGTCCGTGAGGCCGATGCGGCGCAGGCGGCGGCGTAGGATCAGGGCCGTCCTGCGGGGCGGCCCTCAGTCTTTCGGGGCGCGCGACAGTTGCACGGCAAGGATTCCGGCCATGGTGATGGCAACGCCCATCAGGTCAAGCGGCCGGACCACCTCGCCCAGAAGGGCTGCCGCGATGGCGACCCCGAAGAACGGGGTCAGAAAGTGGAAGGTGGCCGCCCGTGTGCTGCCGATCCGGCCGACAAGCGCGAACCATATCAGCGTGGCGGCAAGGCCGGGCACGGCGATCTGATAGGCGAAGGCGGCAAAGAAGGCGGGTGAGGGCTTCAGCCAGAGGGTTTCGGTGACGCCCGAGATCAGGCCCAGCGACAGCGCGCCGACCAGCATCTGCAAGCCCACGATCATGAGAAGATTACCGCCCGACGACGCCCCGCGCAGGGTCAGGGTGGCAATGGCAAGCGCCAGCGCGCCAAGGACGCAAAGCGCGACCCCCAGCGGATCGGCCCCGTCGGTCAGCCGGGTGCCCATGATCAGCCCGACCCCGACGAAGCCCGCGACAAGGCCCGCCACACCCAGAGGCGCGATACGTTCCCCTTTCAGCGCCCAGCCCAGAGCCGCGACCATCAGCGGCATCGCGGCGGCGATGATCACGGCCAGCGAGGCCTCGACCCATTGCACGGCAATGAAGTTGAGCCCGAGATAGGCGGCATTCTGGCAAAGCCCGAAAAGGATGACGGCGCGGGTCTGCGGCCCGGTGAGCCGCCAGCTTTGCCCCAGCGCGCGGGCCACGATCACCGCAAGCAGGCCCGAGATCAGGAAGCGCACCGAAAGGGCGGCCAGGGGCGGGGCATGGGCCACGATCACCCGAGCCGTGGCAAAGGCCGAGGACCACATGGCGGCAAAGACGGTGCCAAGGAGAAGGGCGCGGAAATCCATCGCGGATCTGGTGCCCGCTGGGGTCGGGAAGGTCAAGCCTTGCAGCCGCCCGGCTTGCGCCCCCTCCTGCAGGGGAGGGGCTTCGTCGCCAAGGATCACCCCGGCGGTTGCCACAGCTCGATGGGCGTACCTTCGGGGTCGTGGATGCGGGCGAAACTGCCATAGCTGCCGTCGCCGTCCCAGTCGGTGCGGGTTTCCACCGCGATCCCGGCCGCACGGAGTTGCGCGATCATGGCTGAAAGGTCATCGACCCGCAGGTTCAGCATCCACTGCCTGTCCGGGGCAAAATAATCACTGTCGGCCCGGAAGGGGGAAAAGACGGTCGGCCCGGCCTCCTGCATCCAGACCGCGACATCGGGCTGGGTGATGCCAAGATGGCGGCGATACCAGGCGGTCAGGGCCTCCGGGTCGCGCACCCGGAAGAAGATGCCGCCGATGCCGGTGACTTTCGCCATGCCTGCCTCCCAATGCAAAAGGGCCGCCCCCAGGGCGACCCTCTCACGAAATCCGGTCTTGCTGAAGCCTCAGCCGTTGACCACGTCCTTCAGAGCCTTGGCGATGGCGAACTTGACCTGCTTGTCGGCGGCCTTGGTCATCGTCTCGCCGGTGGCGGGGTTGCGAACCTGACGCTCGGGACGGGCCTTGCAGGCCACCTTGCCAAGGCCGGGGATCGTGACGGTGCCGCCGGCGGCGACTTCGCGCGACACGACCGCAGCGATCGCATCCAGAGCGGCATTCGCGGTCTTCTTGTCTCCGCCCATGGCGTCGGCGACAGCAGCCACCAGTTGGGTCTTGGTCATCGGTTTGGACATTGGATCATCCTTCGTTGTTATTCGTTTCGTGTCGGAAGCACGCAACCACCCGCAAATGACGGGTGTCCCCCGGTTCCGGGGCCACGGCCCAAACACACGGTTTGAGGGCCAAAATCAACCCCAGAACCGCGATAGCGGGGCATTTGACGGCTTTTTCCGCCTTACAGGAAGGCCGTTTCCTCGAATGACCGCAGTTTCCGGCTGTGCAGCCGCTCGATGGGGGTTTCGCGAATCCGCTCCATCGCGCGGATGCCGATCTGCAGGTGGCGGCTCACCTGCGTCTTGTAGAAGTCGGAGGCCATGCCGGGAAGCTTCAGCTCGCCATGCAGGGGCTTGTCCGAGACGCAAAGCAGCGTGCCGTAGGGCACCCGGAAGCGAAAGCCGTTGGCGGCAATGGTGGCGCTTTCCATGTCCAGCGCCACGGCACGGGATTGCGACAACCGGCGGACCGGGCCGGACTGGTCGCGCAGTTCCCAGTTGCGGTTGTCGATGGTGGCGACAGTGCCGGTCCGCATGATCCGCTTCAGCTCATAGCCTTCCAGCTGGGTGATCTCTTCCACCGCCTCTTCCAGTGCGATCTGGATCTCGGCCAGCGCCGGGATCGGCACCCAGACCGGCAGGTCGTCGTCCAGGACGTGATCTTCGCGCAGATAGGCATGGGCCAGGACGAAGTCGCCAAGCGACTGGCTGTTGCGCAGGCCCGCGCAATGGCCGACCATCAGCCACGCATGCGGGCGCAGGACGGCGATGTGGTCGGTCGCGGTCTTGGCATTGGACGGGCCGACGCCGATGTTGACCAGGGTGATCCCGTTCCCGTCGGCGCGCTTCAGATGATAGGTCGGCATCTGCGGCAGCTTGTCGACGGGCTGGATCACCCCGTCCGCCGTCTCGATGATCTGGTTGCCGGTCGCGACGAAGGCGGTGTAGCCCGAGGCCGGGTCGCCCAGCGTATTGCGGGCATAGGCCTCGAACTCGTCAACGTAGAACTGGTAGTTGGTGAACAGGACATGGTTCTGGAAATGCGTGGGATCGGTCGCGGTGTAATGCGCCAGCCGGGCCAGCGAATAATCCACCCTTTGCGCGGTGAAGGGGGCCAGCGGGGCCGAACCGTCGTCATAGCGCGTCATCACGCCATTGACGATGTCGTCGTTGGTGGTGACGAGATCCGGCACGTCGAACACATCGCGCAAGCTGAAGTCCATCACCCCTTCCTGCGGGATGGCGACCGTGCTGCCGGCAACGGCGAAATGCACGGGCATCGGGGTGTCGGACAGGCCGACATCGACCGAAACGCCGTGGTTGCGGATCAGCAGCTCGATCTGCTGGATCAGGTAGTTGCGAAAGAGGTCGGGCCGCGTGACCGTGGTGGCATAGGTGCCGGGGCCAGAGACATGGCCGAAGGCAAGCCGGGTGTCGACCTTGTCGAAGCTGGTGATGGTGATGCGGATTTCCGGGTAGAAGGCGCGGATGCGGCGACCGGGGTTGCCCTTCGACACCGTGCGCAGGAACTGGTCGGACAGGAATCGCGTGGCCTGGGTATAAAGCGCCTCAAGCCGGTCGACGGCGGCGGCGGCGCTGGTGAAGCTTTCCAGCGCCGGGGCGTCGGGGGAAAGGATCGAGGTCTGAAGATCGTCCATTGCGGGTCCTGCAAGATGATCCGGCATATAAGCCGAAACCGGGGCGGGTCCGCAAGTGAAGCCATTGTGACGGGTGGCTTCCGTGACGGGGGTTGCCCCGCCTGCCCGGCTCACGGATAGTTGCGCCATGTCAACGCTTCTCTCTCTTGGCCACGGCTATTCCGCCCGCGCCCTGGCCCGCCGTCTGGTCCCGCAAGGCTGGCGCGTCATCGGCACCACCCGCAACCCGGCCAAGGCCGAGGCTTTCCGCAGCGAAGGTGTCGAGCCGCTGCTGTGGCCGGGCGATCTTGCCCCCGCGCTGGCCGAGGCGACACATATCCTCTGCTCCGCCGCGCCGGATGCCAAGGGCGACCCGTTCCTGCAATCTGTGCCGGGGATCGCACAGGCCGAGGCCGTCTGGGTCGGCTATCTGTCGACGACCGGGGTTTACGGCGACCACGACGGCGGCTGGGTGGATGAGGCGACGCCGCTGACCCCGCAGTCCGACCGGGGGCGGCAACGGGTGCTGGCCGAGGACCAGTGGCGCGCGACGGGCCTGCCGCTGCATGTCTTCCGGCTGGCGGGCATCTACGGGCCGGGACGCGGGCCGTTCGAGAAGCTGCGTGACGGCACCGCCCGGCGGATCGTCAAGCCGGGGCAAGTGTTCAGCCGCATCCATGTCGATGACATTGCGCAGGTGCTGGAAGCCTCGATCCGCCAGCCCAATCCGGGTGCGGCCTACAATGTCTGCGACGACAACCCCTGCCCGCCGGACGAGGTGATCGGCTATGCCGCACGGCTTCTGGGCCTGCCGGAGCCGCCCGCCGTGCCCTTCGCCGAGGTGGAACCGACGATGACCCCGATGGCGCGGGGCTTCTACAACGAATCGAAGAAGGTGCGGAACGACCGGATCAAGGACGAGCTGGGGGTGAAATTGCTGTACCCCGATTACCCGCAGGGCTTCGCGGCACTGCTGGCCGGGGGCGACTGAAACCCGCGTCGGGGACTTCGTCGCTCCTCGCCGGGACCAGCCGACGAGGAGACGAAATCGAGCCAGGAGCCGTCCTCAGACGTAGCGGTTCCAGAGATTCTCCAGCCGCTCCTGCCGCCCGGACTTCGGTTGCGGTTCCAGCTTTTCGGCGGTGACGCGGGCGGCGGCGTCTTCAAGGCTGCCTTTCAGCATCGCCTTCGCCTTGGGGTTGTTCCACCCGGCGTAGCGCGTCTTGACCGCAGCCTCCATCTCGCCCGATTCCAGCAGCGCGGCGGCGGCTTTCAGCGCACGGGCACAGGTGTCCATACCGCCGACATGGGCGAGGATCAGGTCCTCCGGGTCCAGCGACTGCCGCCGGATCTTGGCGTCGAAGTTGACCCCGCCGGTGGTGAAGCCCCCCGCTTTCAGGATCTCGTAGAACGCCACCGCCTTTTCGACATGGTTGTTGGGGAACTGGTCGGTGTCCCAGCCGGATTGATAGTCGTTCCGGTTCATGTCGATGGAGCCGAAGATGCCCAGCGCGGCGGCAAGGCCGATCTCATGTTCAAAGCTGTGACCGGCGAGGATGGCGTGGCCCTGTTCGATGTTGGTCTTCACCTCGCCTTCCAGCCCGAATTCCTTGAGGAAGCCGTAAACCGTGGCGACATCATAGTCGTACTGGTGCTTCGAGGGTTCCTGCGGCTTCGGCTCGATCAGGATCGCACCCTTGAAGCCGATCTTGTGCTTGTACTCGACCACCTGTTGCAGGAAACGCCCGGCGTGTTCGCGTTCCGCCTTCAGGTCGGTGTTGAGCAGCGTCTCGTACCCCTCCCGCCCGCCCCAAAGGACGTAGTTCTGCCCGCCCAGCCGATGCGTCACGTCCATGTTCGCCTTCACCGTCGCGGCGGCATAGGCATAGACGTCCGGGTCGGGGTTCGTCGCAGCTCCCGACATCCAGCGCCGATGGCTGAAGAGGTTCGCGGTGCCCCAGAGCAGCTTGGCCTTGTGCTTGCCCTGCTTCTCGCCCAGATAATCGGCGATCTCGTTCAGATTCTTCAGGGACTCGGCGAAGTTTGCGCCTTCGGGCCGCACATCGGCGTCGTGGAAGCAGTAGAAGGGCTGGCCCAGGATATCGAACATCCCGAAAGCCACGTCAGCCTTCATCTTGGCCAAGGCCATACCGTCCCCGAACCAGGGCCGCTCGAAGGTCTGGCCTCCGAACGGGTCGCCGCCGGGCCAGGCGAAGCTGTGCCAATAGGCGACCGCGAACCGCAGGTGATCCTCCATCCGCTTGCCGAGGATCACCTCGTCGGGATTGTAGTGGCGGAAAGCGAACTCGGTGCCGGACGAAGGGCCTTCGTATTTGATATGCGGGATGCCCTTGAAGAAATCAGTCATGTCAGGTCCTTGATAGCGGATTGTGCAGCGCGAAAGCGGGCATGGCCCGCGTCGAAGGCATCGGCAAGCGCCGGATCGGGGTCGATCACGCGGGCGATGGGTGGCAGGGTGGCGATTTCCGCCCCGGCATGGGTCGCGGCCATCAGCGCCAGTCGGGCCGCCCCGAAGGCCCCGCCGAAATCCCCCGCGACCGGCAGTTGCACCGGGCAATCCAGCGCCGAAGCGATGAGCTTCAGCCAGTAGTCCGACCGCGAGCCGCCGCCCACCGCCAGCAGGCTCTCCAGCCGGGTGCCGGTCGTCGCCAGCGCATCGCGGCTGTCGCGGATGGCATAGGTCACGCCCTCCAGCACCGCGCGGGTGGCGGCCTTGCGGTCGGTGGCATGCTCCAGGCCGGTGAAAGCCCCGCGCACGGAAGCCGAGTTCAGAGGCGTCCGCTCGCCGCCAAGATAGGGCAGGAACAGGGTCTTGCCGGGGGCTTGCAACTCGCCCAGCTCGCCAGTCAACCGGGCGGCCTCGGTGCCGATCAGCTTGGCATACCAGTTCAGCGCATCGGTTGCGGCCAGGATCACGCCCATCTGGTGCCAGGTCTCCGGCAGGGCGTGGCAGAAGGTGTGGACCGCAGTGTCCGGGTCGGGTTGATAGCCGTCATTGGCGGCGAAGAGGACGCCAGAGGTGCCAAGGCTGACGAAAGCCTCCCCGGCCCGCACCACGCCGACACCGACGCCCGAGGCGGCATTGTCGCCGCCGCCGCCCGCCACGACCACGCCCTTCGGCAGGCCCCAGCGCGTCGACAGCGCCTCGCGCAGATAGCCCGAAACCTCCGACCCTTCGACAAGGCCAGGCATCTGGCTGCGGTCCAATCCGGTCGCAGCCAGCAGATCATCCGACCAGTCGCGCTTGCCGGTATCCAGCCAGGATGTCCCGGCGGCATCCGACATCTCGCCGACATGCTCGCCGGTCAGCCAGAGCCGCAGGTAGTCCTTCGGCAACAGCACTTTCGCCACCCGGTCGCGGACCCTGGGTTCGTGCCGCGCGACCCACAAAAGCTTGGGCGCGGTGAAGCCGGGGAAGACGATGTTACCCGTCAGGCGGCGGAACATCGGGTCGCCGTCCAGTTCGGCGGCTTCCTCATGGCTGCGGGTGTCGTTCCACAGGATGCAGGGGCGCAGCACCTCGTCCCGTGCATCCAGAAGTGTGGCCCCGTGCATGTGACCGGAAAGCCCGATCCCCCGGACCCCGCCCAGGGGCTTCTGCGCCGCCAGCCGGTCGAAGACGGTTTCGGCGGCGCTGATCCAGTCGGACGGGGCCTGCTCGCTCCACCCCTCATGCGGCCTTTGCACCGTCAGCGGCGCGGTGGCCTCGGCCAGGACCGCCTGATCCCCGCCGATGAGTATCCCCTTCAGGCCCGATGTCCCGAGATCGAGCCCGATATACATCATGCGGCCAGATGTTGCGGCTTTTTGCCCATGATGATCATGGCAAGGATATCGTCGTCGGTGACGTCTTTCACGTTGACGGTCCCGACAAGCTGGCCGTTCTTCATCACGCTCGCCCGGTCGCAGAGTTTCATGACGTTGTGGATGTCATGCTCGATCAGGAAGATGCCGAGGCCCTGCGCCTTCAGCTCCTGGATCAGCTCGGCGACCATCTGCGTCTCATGCGGGCCAAGTGCTGCGGTCGGCTCATCCATGATCAGGATGCGGGCGTTGAAGTAGACCGCGCGCGCAATGGCGACCGACTGGCGCTGGCCACCCGACAGCGCCGAGACCGGCACGTTGAACTTGCGGAAATTGGGGTTCAGCCGCCCCATGATCTTGCGCGTCTCGGCCTCCATCTTCGCGTCGTCGACCAGGCCGCTGCGCTTCAATTCGCGCCCAAGGAACAGGTTCGAGGCGGCATCCAGATTGTCCGCCAGCGCAAGCGTCTGGTAGATCGTCTCGATGTTCTGCGCGCGGGCGTCGCGGGGGTTGTCGATCGTGACCTCCTGCCCGTCGATCAGGATCTGACCCGCATCCTTGCGATAGGCCCCCGACAGGCACTTGATCAGCGTCGATTTCCCCGCGCCGTTGTGGCCAAGAAGCCCGACCACTTCACCCGGATAAAGGTCGATCGAGACATGGTCGACGGCCTTGATCCCGCCGAACGAGATCGAGATGTCGCGCATCTCGACAAGGGCAGTGCGTGCAGACTGGTTCATTTGGTCAGCCCCAGGCGTTTGCGATACAGGATGTCGACCCAGACGGCGATGACCAGCACCAGGCCCACGACGATGTTCTGGAACGGCGTGTCGACCCCGACCATCG
>JAGPEG010000247.1 GCA_018057165.1 Tabrizicola sp. | reverse complement strand
TTCGATCGGAACGGGGGGTTCTCCGACGCGATCCGGCAGGACCCGACCTTGAGCCGCGTCAAGCTGATCGCCGAGCCTTGGGACATCGGCCCCGGCGGCTATCGGCTGGGGGGCTATCCGCACCCGTTTCTGGAATGGAACGACCGTTTCCGCGATGGGGTGCGGCGGTTCTGGAAGGGCGATGCGGGCCTGACCCGCGACCTTGCCGCCCGGCTTCTGGGCAGCGCGGAGCGGTTCGACCATTCGGGGCGCGCGGCGACCTCGTCGGTCAATTTCATCACCAGCCATGACGGGTTCACGCTGGAGGACCTGGTCAGCTTCACCATCAAGCGCAACTTCGCCAATGGCGAGGACAACCGCGACGGGCATCACGAGAACCACAGCGACAACATGGGGGTCGAGGGGCCGACGAAGGACGCGAAGGTGCTGGCGGCGCGGGGGCTGCGGAAGCGGAACCTGCTGGCGACGCTGCTGCTGAGCCAAGGCGTGCCGATGCTGCTGGCGGGGGATGAGATCGGGCACAGCCAGGGTGGCAACAACAACGCCTATGCCCAGGACAATGACACGTCCTGGATCGACTGGGCGGCACGCGACGGCGGTTTGCAGGCCTTTGTCGAGCGGTTGACGGCCCTGCGCCGGGCGCTGCCGGTCCTGCGCCAGCGCCGCTTCCTGCATGCGCGCAAGCGGGCTGCCGACCAGATCCCGGATGTGATCTGGCGGCGCGCGAACGGAACGGTGCCCCTGTCCGAGGAATGGCACGACCCGGCCTTCCGCTGCCTCTGCGTCGAATTGCGGATGGCGGCCGAAGGGGGCGATCCGAACCCCGAAGCGGTCTTCGTCGTCTTCAACACTGGCGCGGCAACGCCCCTGCACCTGCCGGAAACGGCATCGGGATGGGAGTTGCTGCTTGACACCACAAGGCCCGATCTGCCCGAGGACGGGCTGCCCGCCGCCACCTTCACCGAAGCCCCCGCGCATTGCGTTCTTCTCTTCCGGTCGCAGAGCGGCCAGCCCAAGGGAGTTTGACCATGATCCAGATCACCACCGTCGCCACGCAACCGATTGCCGGGCAGAAACCGGGCACCTCTGGCCTGCGGAAGAAGACGCCCGTGTTCATGGGGCGGCACTATCTGGAGAACTTCGTCCAGTCGATCTTCGACGTGGTGGGGACGCGAAAGGAAGATGGGGGGGGCAAGACCTTCGTCCTTGGAGGGGATGGCCGCTACTTCAATGATCGGGCAGCGCAGGTGATCCTGCGGATGGCGGCGGCGAACGGGGCTAGCCGCGTGATCGTGGGGCAGGGGGCGATCCTGTCGACTCCGGCGGCGTCTCACCTGATCCGGCTGATGAAGACCGATGGCGGGATCATCATGTCGGCCAGCCACAATCCGGGCGGGCCGAATGAGGATTTCGGGGTCAAGTTCAACATGCCGAATGGAGGGCCTGCTCCGGAGGGTGTGACCGAGGCGATGTACAAGCGGACGACGGAGATCACCGAGTACAAGATGCTGGAGGCGCAGGACGTTGATCTTGGCCGGATCGGGCGGCACCAGCTGGGGACGATGGTGGTCGATGTGGTCGATCCGGTGTCGGATTATGCCGCGCTGATGGAGACCCTGTTCGACTTTCCCGCGATCCGGGCGATGTTCGCCGCCGGCTTCCGCATGCGGATGGATTCGATGTGTGCCGTGACCGGGCCCTATGCGGTGGAGATCCTGGAGAACCGGCTGGGGGCGGCGAAGGGGACCTGCGTGAATGCGATCCCGCTGCCGGATTTCGGCGGGATGCACCCGGACCCGAATCCGACCTGGGCCAAGGCGCTGATGGACGAGATGTTCGGCCCGGACGCGCCCGATTTCGGGGCGGCGAGCGACGGGGACGGGGACCGGAACATGGTCGTGGGGCGGGGGATCTATGTCTCGCCGTCGGACAGCCTGGCGGTGCTGGCCGCGAACGCGCATCTGGCGCCGGGCTATGCGAAGGGGCTGAAGGGGGTGGCGCGGTCGATGCCGACCAGCGCCGCGGTGGACCGGGTGGCCGAGGCGCTGGGGGTCGCGACCTATGAAACTCCGACGGGGTGGAAGTTCTTCGGGAACCTGCTGGACGCCGGGAAGGCCACGATCTGCGGCGAGGAGAGCTTCGGCACCGGGTCGGACCATGTTCGCGAGAAGGACGGGCTTTGGGCGGTGCTGCTGTGGCTGAACATCCTGGCGGTCCGGAAGCAGTCGGTTGCGGCGATCCTGGGGGAACATTGGGCGAGGTATGGCCGGAACTATTACAGCCGGCACGACTTCGAGGCCGTCGAGACGGGTAGGGCGGACGCGATGATGGCGGCCTTGCGGGGGTCGCTGGCGGAGTTGCCGGGGAAGGTCGTGGAGGGGATGACCGTGCGGGCGGCGGATGATTTCGCCTATACCGACCCGGTGGATGGGTCGGTCAGCGAGAGGCAGGGGGTGCGGGTCATGTTCGAGGATGGCTCGCGGATCGTCTACCGGCTGTCGGGGACGGGGACAGAGGGGGCGACCTTGCGGGTCTATCTGGAGCGGTTCGCGGCGGGGCCGGGGGGGCTTGATCTGGACGCGCAGGCGGCGCTGGCCCCGGTGATCCGGGCGGCGCACGGGATCGCGGGGATCGAGGGG
>JAGPEG010000122.1 GCA_018057165.1 Tabrizicola sp. | reverse complement strand
GGCTGCGGGGCGAAGCTGGGGCCGGAGGTGTTGTCGCAGGCGCTATCGGTCGTGCCTGCGCCGGTTCGGGCCGAGGTGCGCTCGGGTCCGGGGGACGATGCGGCCGTGCTGGCTTTGGGCGCAGGCATCCAGGTGCTGACGACCGACCATCTCCGCGCCTTCTGCAACGATCCCCGGCTGATGGCGCGTCTGGCCGCGATCCACGCCCTTGGCGATGTCTGGGCAATGGGCGCCGCGCCGCAGGTGGCTTTGGCGCAGGTGACGCTGCCCCCCCTGGGGCCCGAGATGCAGGCGCGGATGCTGTCCGAGGTGATGGAGGAGGCCGGGTCGGTCTTCCGGGAGGCTGGGGCGGATGTGGTCGGCGGGCATTCGACCGAAGGGGCGGAGCTGACCATCGGGTTCACGGTGACGGGGCTGGCGGATCGGGTGATCGGCAAGGGCGGGGCACGTCCGGGCGATGCGCTGGTGCTGACCAAGCCCATCGGCTCGGGCACCATTCTGGCGGCGGAAATGGCGCTGGCACGGGTGCCGGGATTGCTGCTGGGCGAGGTCTGGGCCGAATGCATCACGCAGATGTCGATGGCACAGGGCTCGGCGGCGGCGATCCTTGCTCCGGTGGCGCGGGCAATGACGGATGTGACGGGGTTCGGACTGGCCGGGCATCTGCTCGAGATGCTGGAGGCTTCGGGGGCAGCGGCGCGGTTGCGACTGGACGCCGTTCCGATGCTGCCCGGCGCGGTGGAACTGGCGGGCGCTGGAATGGGCTCGTCATTGCAACCGGCGAACCTTGCGGCGGTAAGCTGGCGGATGGAGGCCCCGCAGGATGTGCGGGTGGCGCTGCTGACGGACCCGCAGACCTGCGGGGGGCTTCTGGCCTCGGTTCCATCAGGCGAGGCCGAGGCGCTGGTGGCCGCGCTGCGTGCGGTGGGGCATCGGGCGGCGGTGATCGGCGAGGTCGTCGCGGGGACACCCCACCTGGCCGTCGTCTAGATCAGGTCTTCCTTGCGGAACAGGGCCTTGAGGTCGGTCTCGGGCCGCGCGCCGAAGTGGGAGATCACCTCGGCAGCGGCGACGCAGCCCATGCGGCCGGAGATAGCGAGCGACTGGCCGGTGGCGAGGCCGTAGAGGAACCCCGCCGCGAACTGGTCGCCCGCGCCGGTGGCATCGACGGGAACGACGCGACGAACGGGAACGACGGCCTGCTCCTCGCCGCGGACGACGATGACGTCATGGCCGGAGCGGGTGCAGACGACAAGGCCTGAGTCCCTTGCGGCCTGTTCGAGCGCGGCGGAGAGGTCGGTCTGGTACAGGGACGACCATTCGTGTTCGTTGCCGATCACATAGTCCAGCGACTTCACGAGCGTGCGGAAGCTGTCGCGATGCCGGTCGACGCAGAACGGGTCCGAAAGCGCGATTCCGGCCTTGCCGCCCGCCTTGTGGCAAAGCTCCACGGCGCGTTCGAAGGCCTGTTTGCCCTTGGGCTTGTCGTAGAGATAGCCTTCGAGGAACAGGATCTCGGCGCTGCCCGCCACGCTGTCGGAGACATCGTCGGGGCCAAGCTCGGAGGAAATCCCGAGATAGGTGTTCATCGACCGCTCACCGTCTGGCGCGACGAAGATCATCGAGCGCGAGGTCGGAAGCTCGCCGCCCGGCACGGGCGGGTTGACGAAATCGGTGCCCTCCTGCGCCATGGTCTGCGCGTAGAACCGGCCAAGCGCGTCGTCATGCACCCGCCCGATGAAGCCGGTCGTCAGGCCCAGGTTCCCCAGCCCTGCCAGCGTATTCGCCACCGATCCGCCGGGGGCCTGCTGGCGGTTGGTCATCGCGCCGTAAAGCAGCTCGCCCCGCTCACGCTCCACCAGCTGCATGATACCCTTCTGGATGCCCATCAGGTCGAGGAACGAGTCATCAGCAGAGGAAAACACATCGACGATGGCATTGCCGATGCCGACGACCTGGTAGGACTTCATGCGGTCTTCTCCGGGTAAAGGCACCAGTCCCGGATCGGGCAGATGCTGCATTTGGGTTTGCGCGCGACGCAGATATACCGACCGTGCAGGATAAGCCAGTGATGCGCGTGATGCTGGTATTCGGCGGGGACGTTGTCCTCGATGGCGCGTTCGACGGCGGCTTCATCCTTGCCGGGACAGATGCCGGTCCGGTTGCCGACACGGAAGATATGTGTGTCGACCGCCTGGGCGGGGTGGTGAAACCACATCGACAGCACCACGTTTGCGGTCTTTCTGCCGACGCCCGGAAGCGTCACCAGCGCGGCGCGGGACGATGGCACCTCGCCCCCGAAATTCTCGATCAGCAGCCGGGAGAGCTTGATGACGTTCTTCGCCTTGTTGCGGAACAGGCCGATGGTCTTGATATGCTCGATCAGCGCCTCTTCCCCGAGGTCGAGCATCTTCTGCGGCGTGTCGGCGATCTGGAACAGCTTGCGGGTGGCCTTGTTCACCCCGACGTCGGTGGCCTGGGCAGACAGCGCCACGGCGACCAGCAGGGTGAAGGCGTTCGTGTGTTCCAGTTCACCCTTCGGATCGGGCTCGCCCTCGGCGAAGCGGCCGAAGATCTGTTTCAGCGCGGAATAGGGAAGTTGCGGGGTCATCCGGCCTTTGCAGCACGAAACCCGCGTTTCGACAAGCCGCAGGAAACGGGTCGCGGGCTGCCCGCGCACTGATTAGGTTGTGGGCAAGGAGACACGCATGACCGATCTTTCCCCCGCTTACCACTACCAGGTGATCGCCCGCGCGCTGGACCTGATCGACGCCGAAGGTCCCACGATGACGCTGGAGACACTGGCGCAGCGGATGAGCATGAGCCCGGCACATTTCCAGCGCATCTTCAGCCAGTGGGTCGGCGTCAGCCCGAAGCGGTACCAGCAATATCTCACACTGGGCCATGCCCGCCGCCTGCTCGCCGACCGGCATACGATGCTGGGCACCGCACTTGAAACCGGGCTTTCCGGCACGGGCCGCCTGCATGACCTGTTCCTGACCTGGGAGGCCATGTCGCCCGGAGACTATGCCAGGGGTGGCGCGGGGCTGGTCATCCGCTGGGGCTGGTTCGAAAGCCCCTTCGGCCCGACCCTGGTGATGGCCACCGACAAGGGCATCTGCGGCATGGGCTTCGCCGAC
The DNA here is from genome assembly GCA_018057165.1 of Tabrizicola sp. Taxonomy (GTDB): domain Bacteria; phylum Pseudomonadota; class Alphaproteobacteria; order Rhodobacterales; family Rhodobacteraceae; genus Tabrizicola. Next base: position 6,025 of record JAGPEG010000122.1, on the reverse strand, counting down.
GAGATGGGCGCAGAGGCCGCGCTTGAGGATCTGGTCAGCCGCTGGCCCAAGGCCACCCATGTCGAGGCGCCGCAGGCGATCCGGCCCATGGTCGACGCCGCCTTCGGCGGGCAGGCGACCAGCCTGCACCTGATTGGGGCGCCGTTCCAGATCAAGGTCTGGGAGGCGCTGCTGGCCATCCCCTCGGGCCATGTCACCACCTATGCCGACATTGCCGGGGTCATCGGCCACCCCACGGCGTACCGGGCGGTGGGGACGGCGGTGGGACGCAATCCGATCAGCTTCCTGATCCCCTGCCACCGGGCGCTTCGGCGCGACGGCGGGCTTGGCGGCTATCACTGGGGCCTGCCGAGAAAGCGCGCCATGCTGGCCTGGGAGGCCGCTCGCGCAGATGTGTGATGCGCGGAACCCTGCCGAAGACTTCGGGAACCGGCAGCCTCTCGACGACGTTCGTGTATTGTGGCACGGGTCTAAGCACAGGCCCCCGAACGGGCGAATTCTTGAGGCGAGAGCGCAAATGATGATGAAGACCCCCCTGATCCTGGCGGCGACGGGCACGCTGTTCCTGACCGCCTGCGTCGATCCCAATGCCTATCCGAACGATCCGAATGCCCGCCAGCGCAATGGCGCGGTGATCGGCGGGCTGGTCGGCGCTGTCACCGGCGCTGCGGTGTCCGGCGATGGCGATGAACTGAAGGGCGCGATCATCGGTGGCGCCTTGGGGGCGGGCACGGGCGCGCTGGTTGGCGCGGATCTTGACCGGCAGGCCGCCGAACTCCGCGGCTCGCTCAGCTCGAACATCTCGGTCACGAACACCGGCGATTATCTGATCGTGAACATGCCGCAGGACCTCTTGTTCGCGACCGACAGCGCCACGGTCCGGTCGGACCTGCGTTCTGACCTGAACGCCGTGGCCTCCAGCCTGCTGAAATATCCGAACAGCCGGATCGAAGTCATCGGCCACACCGACAATACCGGTAGCGCGGCCTATAACCAGGACCTCTCGCAGCGCCGGGCCGTCGCGGTGGCAAGCGTGCTGCGCGAAAGCGGCGTGCCGGGCGGTCGTGTCGCGGCTTACGGGCGTGGCGAGGATCAGCCGATCGCGTCGAACCTGACGCCGGATGGCCGCGCGAAGAACCGCCGGGTCGAGATCATCATCCGCCCGATCAAGTGATCTTCTGAAATTCCGGAAGGGGTCAGCCTTGGCTGGCCCCTTTTTCATTGTGATTGCGGCCAGATCGGTCATATTTCCAGACCAATAGCGGGGTCTGCCATGCCATTCCTGAAAGTCACGCCCGAAAAGCTGTCGAATTCCGTCGTCCGCCAGATCGAGCAGCTGATCCTGCGCGGCATCCTGCGGCCCGGTGAGCGGCTGCCGTCAGAGCGTGATCTGGCCGACAAGCTTGGCGTCTCGCGCCCGTCCTTGCGCGATGCGATTGCCGATCTGGCTGAACGTGGGCTTCTGGTCAGCCGTGCCGGGTCGGGCATCTTTGTGGCGGAGGTTGTGGGGGCGGCGTTTTCTCCGGCGCTGGCGCAGCTTTTTTCCACCCATGATGAGGCGGTCATCGACTACATCAGCTTTCGCCGCGACATGGAGGGGCTGGCGGCGGAACGGGCGGCGACCTTCGGGTCCGAGACTGACCTGAAGCTGATCGACACGATCTTCGTCAAGATGGAAGCCGCGCATCAGAAGCGTGACCCGTCGGACGAGGCGCAGCTGGATGCCGAATTTCACATGGCGATCATCGAGGCGAGCCACAATGTCATCATGCTGCACATGTTGCGCTCGATGTTCGAACTGCTGCGGCAGGGCGTGTTCTACAACCGTCAGGTCATGTTCAAGAACCGGATGACGCGCGATCAGCTTCTCGACCAGCACCGGGCGATCAACACTGCAATTCAGGCGCGGGATCCGGTGGCGGCGCGGGGGGCGGTGGCGGCGCACATGGCCTATGTCGAGCAGGCCTTCCACGACCAGATGCGCGCCGAAAAGCACGAATCCATCGCCCGGCAGCGGCTGGAGCAGGAAGCGAGCCGCTAGCCGCCTGCCGCCCGCCCTCGTGTCGAGTTGCATCAGCCCTTTCCGGAAGGCATATAGAGGCGGTCCCCGGAAGGAAGCGCCATGCAATACCTCGAGTTTGAAAAGCCCCTCGCCGACATCGAAGGCAAGGCGGAAGAGCTGCGCGCCATGGCCAAGACCGGCGGCGGCGTCGACATGTCGAAAGAGGCCGAGGCGCTGGACCGCAAGGCCGATACGGCGCTGCGCGATCTCTACAAGAACCTGACCGCCTGGCAGAAATGCCAGGTCGCGCGCCATCCCGACCGGCCGCATTGCCGGGATTACATCGACCGGCTCTTTACCGAATACACCTCGCTGGCGGGCGACCGTGCCTTTGCCGACGACCACGCAGTTATGGGCGGCCTGGCCCGGTTCAACGACCAGCCGGTCATGGTGATCGGGCATGAAAAGGGCAACGACACCAAGTCCCGCATCCAGCGCAACTTCGGCATGGCCCGGCCCGAAGGCTACCGGAAGGCGATCCGGCTGATGGACATGGCCGACCGTTTCCGCCTGCCGGTGATCACCCTGATCGACACAGCCGGGGCCTATCCCGGCAAGGGGGCCGAGGAACGGGGGCAAGCCGAGGCCATCGCGCGGTCGACCGAGAAATGCCTGGCCATCGGGGTGCCGCTGATTTCCGTGGTGATCGGCGAGGGTGGCTCGGGCGGGGCGGTGGCCTTCGCGACGGCCAACCGGGTCGCGATGCTGGAGCATTCGGTCTACTCGGTGATCAGCCCCGAGGGCTGCGCCTCGATCCTGTGGAAAGATGCCGAAAAGATGCGCGAGGCGGCCGAGGCCTTGCGGCTGACGGCACAGGATCTGCAGAAGCTGGGGATCATCGACCGGATCGTGAAGGAGCCGCTGGGCGGAGCGCAGCGGGCGCCGAAAGAGGCGGTCGAGGCCGTCGGCAAGGCGATCGAGGCGATGCTGGGCGAGCTTTCGGGCAAGAAGCCCGAGGCGCTGATCCGGGACCGGCGGCAGAAGTTCCTCGACATGGGATCGAAGGGGCTGGCGGCTTGATCCTTCGCGCCAGGGTCGCTCTGGTTCTGGCGGTGGCGCTTGCGACCCCGGTCCACGCCGGGACGCTGGACGGGCGGCTTGTCACCTTCACCGTCGAGACCTGGGATGACCGCGAGGCCCCGCTGTTTGTCGCGCGGGGGCGGACGGTGGCGGTGGGTCGGGGGACCGAGTTTGACCTCGGGCCGGAGGGGTTCACCGGGGGCCTAGACGTGGTGCCGGTGGCGGTGGAGATCGGGCCGACGCGGATCGAGCTGAGCTATCCGAGGGGGATCGGGCGGTTCTACGAGGCGGAATTCAACGGCTATGTCCTGCGGTTCGAGACGGATTGCGCGCTGTTCGACAGGGTCATGATCGACCCGGCGGGGACGACGATGCAGGGGGTGGAGGTCTGGGCCGAGACCGGGGCCCTGTACATCGACGTCGCCGGGCTGGGCTATGGGCCGTCGGCGACGCTGGCGCTGGATCTTCAGGTCGCGGACTGCCCGATGAGTTGAGCTGTCCACGGTGGACATTATCTGAATGCTGTTTAAAAACAATAATTTGATATAAATCGTTAGGGATTTGGAAAGCTTCGTCCGCGCTGCAAATCCGCCTCCTCGTGCGACTTCGTCTTCTCGTCGGGAGGGGGGCTGCGAGGAGGGACGAGTTGCAGGCGGGCGTCCTACCACATGGTCTGCGCAGCCCGGCCCGGCCAGTCGGCATCATAGGCCCTGGCGTCGATCCGGCCTTCGGTGATCTCGCGCAGCATGTCGCCGACGGTGGGCAGGCCCCCGGACTGGTCGCCGGAAGTCCACAAGCCTGCGCGGATCAGCGCGCGGGCGCATTGCGAATAGACCTCGGCGATGCGGATCACGATCACGGTCCGGGGTTCTTTGCCGTCGCGGGCGAAGCGGGTGCGGAGGGCGGCGTCGGCGGTCAGCCGGGCGGTGCCGTTGACGCGCAGCGCATTCAACGCGCCGGGGATCAGGAACATCAGGCTGACTCGCCCGTCCCGCACAATGTTGCGCAACGAGCCGATGCGGTTGTTGCCGTGCCAGTCGGGCAGCGCCAGCGTCGTCGGATCAAGCACTGCGACCACCGGGCCATCGTCGCCGCGCGGGCTTCCGTCGGTGCCTTCCGGGCCGACCGTCGTCAGGACGCAGAAGCGCGCCCGGTCGATCCAGGCGCGGTAGGCGGGGGTAAGCCGGGGCGTGACCTTGACGGTCGCAGCTTCCCCGGCTTGGCCATAATGGCTGTGCAGGTCGTCGAGCGTGGTGATCCAGTGCATGTGTTCCGCCTTTGGCTGGCCGCTGGGGGTTTCACACCCCCAGACCCCCGTGGAGTATTTCTCAAAAGAGCAGGGTAATTTTAGTCAAGTTTTCCGCGTTTTGGGCTTTGGCGCGGGCAGGTCGGCAGCGATGCCCTGAAGAGCTGCAATGACCGGATCGGGATCATCCAGCGCATCGGTGACAAGAAGACGCAGCTTCGCGCCGGGATAGGGGGGCGCGGTGGGGCAATCCGGCAGGACGGCCATGGCTTTGGGCGTGGGTTTCAGGAACAACTGGTCGTCGCAGACCAGGGCAACCACCTTGCCATCAAGGTAAAGCGCATATTCGCCGAACATCTTCCGGGCGGAGAGGGGCAGCGGCGCCAGCGCGTCGAGGAGATGCGCGATGGTGTCGGACCGGGTTCCCATCAGCCCTTGAACCCGGCCTCATGCATCAGCCGGTTGGAGTTTTCTTCCACCTCGGTCTCCAGCTTGGCCATGAAATCGGCGACCCGCAGACCGGGCGGAACCGGGAGCAGGAATTCGACCACGGCAAGGCCGGGTTTGCGCAGGATGCCGCGCTTGGGCCAGAAGACGCCGACGTTGGTGGCGACCGGGAAACAGGGCTGGGCAAGCTGTTCGTAGAGAAGTCCGGTGCCGACCTTGTAGGGCTTCGAGGCTCCGGGAGCGACGCGGGTGCCTTGCGGATAGATGATGAGCTGGCCGGGCTCGGCGGTGCCCTTGGCCACATCGGCCTTCATCCGGGCGATGGCCGCGCCGCGCTTGCCACGGTCCACCGGGACGCAGCCGATCCGCAGCGCGTATTGGCCGAGGAAGGGGGTGAACATCAGCTCGCGTTTCATGATGAACTTGCCCGCCGGGACGGCGTTGAAGATCAGGATGATGTCGAGGAAGCTCTGATGCTTGGCGGCGATCAGCGCCTCGCCCGTGGGCAGGGTGCCGCGCACTTCGGATTTCAGGCCGATGAGGATGCGCAGCGAGAAGATCACCCAGCGGCAGAAGGTCTTGCAGGCGACGCGCGCCCCGTGGCGGGACACAAGCGCCCAGGGGGCGAAGACCACGGCGATGACGGCCATGGCGAGATACATCTGGACAATGAAGATCAGCGAGAGCAGCCAGCGGATCGGGGTCATGTCAGCTCACGAAGTTTCTGGAAGGCGGCGCGGCGGGTGGCGAGGAAGGCCACGATAGCAGCGAGGGGGGGGAGCGCAAAGGGCCAGAACCAGCCGGTGCCGGAAAACCCCAGGCCGGTCAGGAAGCCCCCGGCGGCATCGGCGGCGGGCAGGGCGGCGACGCCCAGAAGGCCGGCGGCGGCCCCGACGGCGGCCCCGGCAAAGGTGCGCAAGGTGAAGCGGCGGACGAAGGCGCGGGCGATGTAGCTGTCCTTGGCCCCGACGAGGCGCAGGACGCGGATCACCTCGGCATTGGTCGCCAGCGCGGCGCGGGCGGCAAGGGTGATCATCGCGGCCATGGTGGCGCCGATCAGGGCGATGGAGAGGACCCCGAGCAGGCGGATGCGGCTTGCCGCCTCGGCCAGGGGGCGGCGCCAGCGGGTGTGGTCATCCAGCACCGCGCCGGGGGCTTCGGCCTTCAGGCGCTGGCGGAGACCTTCCGAGTCGTAGGGCGGGTCGGCCTCGACCACTTCGATCAGGCGGGGGATCGGCAGGGCTTCGACC
>JAGPEG010000121.1 GCA_018057165.1 Tabrizicola sp. | reverse complement strand
GGCTGGGGCTTGGGGATGGAAAGCCCGACATGATGCAGGCTTTGCTGGAGGGCGTCGCCTTGCGCACATCCGAGGTGCTTGCGGCCATGCAAGGGCTGCTTGGCTTCGACGGGGCGGTCTCGGTTGACGGAGGGCTGTCGCGCAACGGGTATTTCGTGCAGTTCCTGTCCGAGGTGGCCGGTCACGACCTGTTCCTTGCCGACGAAACCGAGCAGACCGCAGTGGGGCTTGCCTGGATGGCGGCCGAGAGTGTGGCCCTGGCGCGCCCGGAAGCCCATCGCGGGCGTCTGGTGCGGGCACAGGACACCCGTCGCAGTGCCCGGCTTGGGGTGTTTGCCGCTGCGCGGCGGGCGGTCGAGGGCTATGCGGAGGGCGTGGCCGCGAGATAGGGCCGCCGTGGCTTGCTGCAAAACCACCGAATCCGGGCAGCAGGTCCGGGCCACGGCTTCGCCTGGCCGGAACGCTGTTCAGGGAGGGGAAGGGGCTCAAACCGGCAGAACGCAGGACTTTGCGGGAAACGGGGGATGAAATACAAGTGATGCGGTTGACCATTCCGGCCTGGACCGACAGAGATGTACCTAACGGTGCGACGTGTCGGTCGACGATCCGTACCCATTCCAGCTTACGAGAGATGAGATGTTCAAACGCCTGCTTATTGCCATTGTGTTGCTTGGGCTGATTGCGGGTGGCATCGTCTGGTTCAGTTTCTTCCGCGCCGCGATGATAGCGCAGGTCATGGGCGGCGCGGTGGCGCCTCCGGTTCCGGTCACGGTGCTTGAAGTCCAGCCGAAATCCTGGGAGCCCGGATTCGAGGCGGTGGGCACGGCGATCTCGGCGCAGGGCGTCGACCTGGCGATAGAGTCGAGCGGGCTGGTCCGCAGCATCGACTTCCAGGCGAATGCCGAGGTTGCGGCGGATCAGGTGCTGTTGCAGATCGACAACCGCGCCGAGACGGCGGGCCTTGCCGCGGGTGAGGCGGCGCTTGCCGTGGCCGTGGCCGAAGCCAGCCGGGCCGAGACCCTGGCCAGCCGCGGCGTGGGTGCGACGAATACGCTGGAAAGTGCCGAAGCGCAGGTGGAAAGCGCCCGGGCGCAGGTTGCGCAGTTGCAGGTGTCGCTGGACGCCAAGCAGCTTCGCGCGCCTTTTGCCGGGGTGATCGGCATTCCGCGGGTCGAGCTGGGCCAGTATGTCGTGCCCGGCACGATCTATGCCACCTTGCAGGATCTGGACCGCATGTATGTCGATTTCACGGTCCCCGAACAGCAGCTCTTTTCGCTGGAGCTTGGCCGCGAGGTCGGAGTGAAGACCGAAGTGGGCGCTTTCGATGCCACCGGACGGATCATCGCCATCGAGCCGCAGGTCGATCCGAACTCGCGTCTGGCGAAGGTGCGGGCCGAGGTGGACAATCCCGAGGGCAAGCTTCTGCCGGGGCAATTCCTGCGGGTGCGTGTCTCGCTTCCGGTCGAGGAGGGCGTGATCTCGGTTCCGCAAACGGCGGTCGTCGCCAGCCTTTACGGCAGCTATGCCTATGTCCTGCGTGCGGGCGAGGGTGATGCCCTGACGGCGGAGCAGGTCTTCGTCGAGACCGGACGGCGCAACGGCGGGCAGATCGAGGTGACGAGCGGGCTTTCGGCGGGCGACCAGCTGGTGACGTCGGGTCAGAACCGCCTGTCCAGCGGCGCCAGCGCGGTGATCGACAATTCGGTCGATCTGGGCACCAGCGAATAGGGTCGCAAGATGCATTTTTCAGAAGTCTTCATCCGCAGGCCCGTCCTGTCGACCGTTCTGGCGGCGATGATCCTGTTCATCGGCCTGGCCTCGATCTTCAGCCTGCCGGTGCGGCAATACCCGGAAGTGTCGGAAAGCGTGATCACGATCACGACCGTCTATCCGGGCGCCGCGCCGGATCTGATCCAGGGCTTCGTGACCTCGCCCATCGCGGCGGCGGTCTCGACCACCGAGAACGTGGACTACATCACCAGCCAGTCGCGGCAGTCCGCTTCGATCGTCACCGTGCAGATGCGTCTGGGTGCCGATCCCGACATCGCGCTGACCGAGGTCATGTCGAAGGTACAGCAGGTGCGCGGGCAACTGCCGCAGGACACCGAGGACCCGGTGATCGTCAAGGGTACGGGCATGACCTTCGCCCTGATGTACCTGGCGGCGCAGAACCCCAACATGACGCCCGAGGAGCTGAACGAATATCTTGAGCGGGTGGTGCGGCCGCGCGTCACGAACATTCAGGGCGTGGCCCAGATGGAAATCCTGGGCGCGCAGAAATTCGCGATGCGCATCTGGCTGGACCCGCTGAAGCTGTCCTCGCGCGGGGTGACTGCCTCCGAGGTGCTGGCGGCGATCCGGTCGTCGAACTTCCTGTCGGCGCCGGGCAAGACCGAGAACGAGTATTTCAGCTATGCCCTGACGCTGGACAGCACGATCCAGACGCCTGACTCCTTTGGTGCGCTGCCGTTGGTGCAGGGCGCCGAGGGCGTGGTGCGGCTGCGTGACGTGGCCAGGATCGAGCTGGCCTCGGGGACGAGCGATGCCATCGTGACCTTTGCCGGCGAGCCCGGCACCTTCATCGGCATTGTCCCCGCCCCCGGCGAGAACCAGCTGGACGTGGCCTCCAACGTGCTGGAGGCCCTGCCTGACCTGTCGGCGACCCTGCCGCAGGGCATGACCATCGACCTTGTCTACGATTCGACCGAGACGATTTCCGCTTCGATCAGCGAGGTCTTCAAGACCATTGCCGAGGCGGTGGTGATCGTGATGGTGGTGATCCTGCTGTTCCTGGGCTCGTTCCGGTCGGTGGTGATGCCGATCGTGACGATCCCCCTGTCGCTGATCGGCGTCTGCGCCTTGATGCTGGCCCTGGGCTATTCGATCAACCTGCTCACGCTTCTGGCCATGGTGCTGGCCATCGGCCTGGTGGTCGATGACGCCATCGTGGTGGTCGAGAACATCCACCGCCACATCGACGAGGGGATGCACCCTGCACCGGCAGCGATCAAGAGCATGAAGGAAATCACCGGCCCGGTCATCGCGATGACGATCACCTTGGTGGCGGTGCTGTCGCCGCTGGCCTTCACGGGCGGACTGACCGGGGCGCTGTTCACCGAATTCGCGCTGACGCTGGCCGGGTCCGTGGTCATCTCGGGCGTGGTCGCCCTGACCATCACCCCCACCATGTCGGCCCGTCTTCTGCACGAGGGCGAGCCGGGCCGGTTCCAGCGCGCGGTTGACCGGACGCTGAACGGGGTGTCCAACTGGTACGAACGGCGGGTTTCCTCGTCGCTTGACTACCGGCCGGTGACGATGCTGATGGCGGTGGTGCTGGTCGGGGTGACGGGGTTCATGCTTTTGAACACCTCGTCCGAACTTGCCCCGGAAGAGGACAGTGGCGCCCTGTTCGCCATCATGAACGGTCCCCGTTACGCGACGCTGAGCTATACCGATGCCTTCACGCAGGAAGTCGCCCGGCGCACTGCCGATATCGAGGAAGTGCGGACGTCATTCTCGGTCGCGGGGATGGGGGGCGCGGCGAATACCGGCTTCTACATCTGGGCGCTCAAGGACTGGCCTGATCGCGACCGCAGCCAGTCGGAAATCCAGCAGCAGATCCAGGGCATCCTGAACGGCACGCCCGGCTTGCAAAGCTTTGTCTTCGCGCCGCCTTCCTTGCCGGGTGCGGGGGGCGGGCTGCCGATCGGGATGGTGATCCAGTCGATTCACGCGCCCGAGCGGGTGGTGGAAATCGCCGAGGAAATCCGCACGCGGGCGATGAAGTCGGGCATGTTCATCGTGGTGCAGAACAGCATGTCCTTCGACGCGCCGCAGGTCCGGGTGACTATCGACCGCGACCGGGCGGCGCTTCTGGGGGTGACGGTCAGCGAGATCGGGTCCACTCTGGGCCTCTTGATCGGCGGCAACGCCGTGGCGCAGTTCGACCGCGATTCCAACAGCTATGACGTGATCACCCAGGTGCCGCTTGAATGGCGCGACAATCCCGAGCGGCTGGGCGAGCTGTTCGTGCGGGCCAAGTCCGGCGAAATGGTGCCGCTGTCCTCGGTCGTGTCGATCATGCCGACGGTGGCGGCCGCGTCGATCGAGCAGTTCAACCAGTTGAACTCGGCCACCCTGACGGCGATGCCGATGATCGGCCTGTCGACGGGCGTGGCCCTGGCCGAGCTGGAACGCATCGCCGACGAGGTGCTGCCGGACGGGTTCTTCATCGACTATTCCGGCCAGTCACGGCTGGAGAAAAGCGAGGGGAACACGATCCTCTTGGCCTTCGGCGCGGCGCTGGTCGTGATCTATCTGGTGCTGGCGGCGCAGTTCGAAAGCTTCCGCGATCCTTTGATCATCCTGATGTCGGTGCCCCTGTCGATCTTCGGGGCCATGCTGCCGCTGTATTTCGGCCTGAGCACGCTGAACATCTACACGCAGGTCGGTCTGATCACCCTGATCGGCCTGATCACCAAGCACGGCATCCTGATGGTGGAATTTGCCAATCAGCAGCGCGAGACCAGCGGTGCGACGCGGCGGCAGGCCATCGTGGCTGCGGCCAAGACCCGCCTGCGGCCGATCCTCATGACGACGGCGGCCATGGTGCTGGCGGTCGTGCCGCTGATCATCGCAGATGGTGCCGGGGCTGCGGCGCGGCAGGCGATGGGTCTGGTGATCTTCACCGGCCTGCTGATCGGAACCATGTTCACGCTTTTTGTCGTGCCGATGTTCTACACGTTGATCGCGCGCAGCGATGCCGAGCATGAACGGCATAACAAGCTGACGGCAGCCCAGTTCGGGTGAAGCAAGACCATGCGGGGCGTGGCAGTTCGGGCTATCCCGCCCGGACTGAGGCGTCCGGCGCGGCCTTTGTCGTTGCCATCAACCGGCTGGTGACTGGCCTGGGGGGTTACTGCGCGGCGATCTCGCGCCCGGCCGAGGCGAGGATCGCCTCGGTCACTTCCGACAGCGCCAGCGCCGCCGCGCCATGCGCCCAGAGAAGGTCGCCCCAGGCGTGGATCTCGATGGGCGGGCGCGGGCGGCCGGTGTTGATCGTCAGATTGTCCATCTCGGACAGGGTCTCGGCGGCGTAGAGGTAGTCATAGCGCATCCGCTCGCCCGACAGGATGATCAGCGAGGGGTCGAAGAGGTTCACCACATTCGACAATCCCACCGCGAGATAACGTCCGGCGCGGCGGAAGATCGACCTGGCGGTCGCGTTCCCGGCCTTGGCATGGTCATACAGGCTTTCCAGCAGGATATTGATCGTCTGGTTTTCCTTGTGGCCCCAGTTCAGCGCGGTCGTCGCCTCGCGCGCAAGGGCATAGTCGGCGACATAGGCCTCCAGACAGCCACGCTGGCCGCAGCGGCACAGCGCCCCGTCGAGCTGCACCTTGGTATGCCCAAGCTCCATCCCCAGCCGCTGCGCACCACGATAGATGCGGTGGTTCATCACGAAACCCATGCCGACGCCATGTTCGATGGTGACAACGGCGAAATCCGACAGGCTGCGCCCGGCCCCGAACCAGAGTTCGGCCAGCGCCACGAGATTGGCGTCATTGTCGACATAGACCGGCAGGCCCAGCCGGGCGGTGGCCGCAGCGGCGATGGGGACGGCGCGTTCGGCCAGGATCGAGGACCAGCACACCACGCCCTCGGCACAGTCGACAAAGCCCGGCAGCCCGATGCCGACGGCAGAGAGATCGGCGCGCTCTACCCCCGCCTTGGCACAGACGCGGGCGAGCAGCGTCTCGATGGTGTCGAGGATTTCCGGAAGCGACATCGGTCCGGGCAGGCGCGGGATGGCCTCGTCGGCAATCAGCTTGCCGGCGAAATCGACGATCACCGCCGTATGCTCGCGGTCCGACAGCTTCATCCCCGCGACCCGATGCGCCTGGGCCCGCACCCCCAGCGCGACGGCCGGACGACCGCGCCCGGCGTCGTTGTCACGCGGGGCGGCGACTTCCTCGACCAGGCCCGCCTCGATCAGTTCGGAAGACATCGTCGTGACCGAGGCGGGGCTGATGCCCAGGTCCTTGGCAAGCTGCACGCGGGGGATTTGCCCGGCAGCGCGGATCAGTTCGAACACCTGCTGGCGCAGCGGGCGCTGACTTTCGGTCAGCGGGGGAATCAGGGGGCCGACGCCCTTGCGCCCCTCGCTGACAGTGGTCCGCTGTGACTTCGGAAGCATTTGTTCGTTCTCCGAAGCAAAACCCGTGAAATGTGGCGGGGGATGCCACGACATTGCCGCATTCGCGCCGGAATCCGGCACGCCTGAGGAATATGCCAGCTTTCACCACTGGAATTATTTTGACAACTGAAATTGTTGGCCCGCCCTGAGCTGAGACGGCAGGCTTCGATATCCGGGGGCCATTGACGGCAGTACCGACGCGATTGCTGCAGTTGCAGCCTTTGTGGGCAGGGCGCCTGAAGGGGCACGGGGCCGCCATTCCCCTCCGTCCAGCCCCGCAATCCGGTGCGACTGCCCGACGGCGAAAGCAGAGCGGCCAGTCCTTTGGCGTGGTTTTCGACCGCCTTGCCGCTTTTATATTTTGACAACTGAAATTATTCGCGGCATGTTTTTCGTGGTCTGACGAATCTGCGAAGGTCAAAAGTCCTGCCGCCAACGTCCGGCGAGACCAGAATATGCGCCCGCAACTATTGTTGCGGAGAACGCAAATTGACAACGTAAATGCAAATGCGTCAGATCATGTCAGGCGATGGTCGCCAAGCCGGTTCTGAGTCCGGTGATTCCAAGGGAGGAACAAGAATGAAGAAGTCGCTTCTGCTCGCATCCGTTGCGGTCGCGGGGCTGACCTCGGCGGCATCGGCTGCCGATCTCAAGGTCTGCGTCAGCTGGTCGAACTTCCGCGAAGAGCGCTGGAAGACCGACGAAGCCGCGATCAAGGGTGCGCTGGATGCTGCCGGGGCCGAATATATCTCGGCCGACGCGCAGACCTCGGCCTCGAAACAGCTGGCCGATATCGAAGGGATGATCACGCAGGGCTGCTCGGCGCTGATCATCCTGGCGCAGGATTCGGCCTCGATCGGCCCGGCGCTGGATGCTGCCGCCGATGCAGGGATTCCGGTCGTCGGCTATGACCGGATGATCGACGATCCGCGCGCCTTCTACCTGACCTTCGACAACGTCGAAGTGGGCCGGATGCAGGCTGCCGAAGTGCTGAAAGTGGCACCGAAGGGCCGTTACGTCATGATCAAGGGCTCGCCCGTTGACCCGAACGCAGACTTCCTGCGCGGCGGTCAGCAGGAAGTGCTGCAGGCGGCGATCGACGCGGGTGACATCACCATCGTCGGCGAAGCCTATACCGATGACTGGCAACCCGCGAATGCGCAGAAGAACATGGAGCAGATCCTGACCGAGACCGACAACGGCGTCGATGCCGTGGTCGCCTCGAACGACGGTACTGCGGGCGGCGTGGTCGCGGCACTGACGGCGCAGGGCATGGCGGGGATCCCGGTCTCGGGCCAGGACGGCGACATGGCGGCGCTGAACCGCGTGGCGCTGGGCACGCAGACGGTGTCGGTCTGGAAGGACAGCCGGGCGCTGGGCAAGGCCGCGGGCGAAATCGCGGTGGCGCTGGCAAGCGGCACGGCGATGGCCGACGTTCCGGGCGCTGCGGCCTTCAAGTCGCCGGGCGGCAAGGACCTGACCTCGGTGCTGCTGAAGCCGGTTCCGGTGACGAAAGACAACCTGAATGTCGTCCTTGACGCGGGCTGGATCACCAAGGACGCGCTCTGCGCCGGGGTGTCGGGCGTAGCGGTCTGCGAGTGATGTAACGGCGCGCGCCCCGGTCACGCCGGGGCGCGCGCGTCTTTCGGGGGGAAGGTGCCGCAAGGCGCCGGTGAGGGAGGACTTCACATGACGGATCAGGGGGTGGCTGCCCAGGGTGCCGCACCGCGCCGCAGCGTGATCGACGTGCTTGAGATCGACGTGCGGCTGCTGGGGATGCTGATGGCCTTCGCGGCGGTGGCGCTGGTTTTCACCATCTGGACCGGGGGCACCTTTGTCGGGCCGCGCAACGTGTTCAACATCGCGGTGCAGACGGTGCCGGTGGCGATCATGGCCTGCGGCATGGTCTTCGTGATCGTGGCGCGGCATATCGACCTTTCCGTCGGCTCGATGCTGGCGATGTGCTCGGCGGTGATGGCGATGAGCCAGTCGCAATGGCTGCCCCGGCTTTTCGGGCTGGAATACGGCAACCCGCTGATCCTGGTGGCGACGATCCTGATCGGGCTTGTGACCGGCACGGCTATCGGGGCCCTGAGCGGCTGGCTGGTCGGCTACCAGCGCATCCCGTCCTTCATCGTGACGCTGGGCGGGCTTTTCGTCTGGCGCAACGTGAACTGGTTCACCACGAACGGGCAATCGGTCAGCCTGACCGACCCGAACCTGCTGATGTTCGGCGGGACCGAGGGGGTCCTGGGGGCGACGGCCAGCTGGGTGCTGGGGCTGATCGCCGCTGCCATCGCGGTCTGGGCGATCATATCGGCGCGCCGCACCAAGGAGCGCCATGGTTTCATGGTCAAGCCGGTCTGGGCCGAGACGGTGATGGCCGGGCTGATCGTCGGCGTGATCCTGTTCTTCGTCGGCTGGCTGTCGCGCTATCCGATCCCTGCGGCCAAGCTGAAGCGGCTGTTCGAGGCGCGGGGCGAGGTGATGCCGGAGGGCTATACCGCGATGCACGGGCTGCCGATTTCCGTGCTGATCCTGATCCTTGTCGCGGTGGCGATGACGGTCACGGCGAAGAAGACCACCTTCGGGCGCTATATCTTCGCGATGGGCGGCAACCCGGATGCGGCAGAGCTGTCGGGGATCAACACCCGCGCGCTGACGGTGAAGATCTTCGCACTGATGGGACTACTTTGCGCGGTGGCCGGGCTGATCGCCCAGGCTCGGCTGCAAAGTCACGGCAACGACATCGGCATGCTGGAAGAGCTGCGGGTGATCGCGGCGGCGGTGATCGGCGGCACGGCCCTGGCCGGTGGCGTCGGCACGATCTATGGCGCGGTGCTTGGCGCCCTGATCATGCAGTCGCTGCAATCGGGGATGGCGATGGTCGGGGTCGACACGCCGTTCCAGAACATCGTCGTGGGCCTGGTGCTGGTCATCGCCGTCTGGGTCGACATCCTGTATCGCAAACGCCTGGGGCTGACCAAATGAAC
>JAGPEG010000246.1 GCA_018057165.1 Tabrizicola sp. | reverse complement strand
CGAAGGCGACCAGCAGGATGATGGCGGTGGCGACGACGAATTCGGTGCGGTTCATGGGTTATTCCTCGGCCTTCAGGCCTTCGGGGCGGGGCTTGGGGGCCATGGTCTTCTCGGTCGGCGCGACCGACGGGCTGGTGTCACCGGAAAAATCCGGGCCGGGGGCGGGGGTGCCCTCCGCCGGGGCAGGGGTGTCGGCAGCCTCCGGGCCGGGGGTGGCGGCTTCGCCTCCCGTCTCGGCAGCCGTCTGCGCGCCCTTCAGCACGAATTCGATCCGCCGGTTCGCCTCGCGGCCGTCTTCCGTCTGGTTGTCGGCAATCGGCTGCGCCTCGCCATAGCCGGTGGCCGTCATGCCCGAGACATCGACCCGGCGGCCCTGCAAGGCCAGCAGTACCGCTTCGGCCCGCGCCTGGGACAGCCCCTGGTTGCCGCCTTCGGATCCCTGGCTGTCGGTATGGCCGCCGATCTCCATCTGCATCGGCGGGCAGTTCGACAGGATCGTCGCCAGCTCGTCCAGCACGGGCCGCGCCGTGGTGGCGATCTCGGCCGAGGACGGCGTGAAGGTGATCTTCGTCCGCGCGATCACCGCATTCACATCCGCCGCACATTCCTCGGGCGTGGGCAGCGAGGCGATGGGGTCCAGCGCCTCGTCATAGCGGACATTGACCCGGAAAGTCTGGCCCTGGCCCAGTTCCTCGGACAGGATCTGCGTGATCCGGCCCCGTGTTGCGGTCGATCCGGTGACGCCCGTCACCTCGACCAGGTCGGCCCGGACCAGAAGCTTGCCATTGTCCACCTTCGCCAGCGCCTTCAGCCCCGCCAGCACCCGGACCGGCCAGCCGTCGGGCAGCGTCGCGTCCACCCGCGTCGCGGTCCGCACCTCCGCCCCGGCAAAGGCCGACCGCGCGAAGGCATCGACCGCCTGCCGCTGCATCTCGTCCGTCAGCCGCCCGCGCAGCTCCAGCTTGCCATCCGCGCCCAGAGTCGCGGTGAATTCCGCCGGGCCTTGCGTCGCGGTTTCCTTCTTCTCCAGCGTCGAGGTCAGCGAAAAGACATCCGGCAACCCGGTTTCCAGGTCGCCCACCACCTTGTCGAAGGTCGCCTGCGGCACATCGCTGCCCGCCAGCAGCGTCACATCCGCGTCCGAGAAGGTGATCGACCCCGACCCCAGCTCTTTCACCGCACTGATCGCCAGCGCCACCGCCTCGGCCCAGCGCGGTGTCGGCGTGCCAAGGCCCACCTGACAGACCGACGCCCCTTCGACCCCCGCCGCCGTCGCCGCCCGCAGGATCTGGCCGCGTGCCCGGTCGGTATCCGCCGAACAGCTGTCGAACCGCGCACCATCCGCATCCACCACGAAGCGCATGGTGAAGGGCGTGATCACCGGGCGCGGGGCGGAAATATCCAGCACCAGCCGCACCCCTTCCGGTGCCATCCCGCGCAACTCGGCCTCAAGCTTGCGCTTTTCCTCCACGCTGTCGGAAATCGCCGTGACCTCGACCACATCCGCCGCGACCGAGATCTTCGACCGCTCCAGCCGCCGCAAAGCCTCCAGCCCGAAGGCAAGCGCCGCATCCCATGTCTCCGGCGCCGGATAATCCGCCGTCTCCAGCATGTCCGGCAGCTCCGTCCCCGGAGCCAGTTCCGCCGCTTCCGCCGTCAGCATCGCCTCGTCCAGCGATCCTTCGCCCGGCTTTTCCGGGATCAGGCCGATCAACTGGATGCCATCTTCCGTCCGCAGCATCTGCACCGAGAACTTCGGCGCCTCGATCCCCGTCGTCGGCGTCACGTCCAGCCCGTCCCGGATGCGTGAGCTGTCGATGACCTCGCCCACCTTGTTCACCGCCCGGAACCGCGCGGCCTCGTTCGGGGCGGTCCCGGTCAGCCGCACCTGCAACCCGTCGGTCGCGACCGTGATCCAGTCGATCTTCTCTGCCCCCAGCCGCGCCGTCACCGCCTTGGCGGTCCGCGCTTCGATCACCAGCGCCGCCCCGTAGGCGACGCTGAACATCACCGCGGCGGCCAGAATGAAGGCCAGAAGCGCCAGCGTCGTCGAAGACAGCTTGCGCAGATGCGGCAGCAGGACCTTGGCGTGTGAAAGACTCAGGCGGCTCATGACGCCCAGTGCTTAGGGGTTCGCGCGTCCGGGTTCAACCAAGCCATGCGGCGACGGCAAGAAACGGCACGGGGATCAGCCCGGCATCGCGGTTCGACCAGAAGGTCGTCCGGCAGGAGGCCGGGTCGTCCAGCTTCAGCCGCTGCATCTGCCAACCCATATGCAGCCCCATCGCCCAGACCCCCGCCAATGCCACGACAAAGGCCAGCGGCCGCCCGGCCCCGGCATGGGCCAGCACCACGGCAAGGGCAAAGAACAGCAGCGTCGCCGCGAAGAACCCCCAAAGCCAGGCGCGGCTGTTGTCGCCGAAGAGCCGCGCCGTCGACTTCACCCCGATCAGCGCGTCGTCCTCGATGTCCTGATGCGCATAGATCGTGTCGTAGTACAGCGTCCAGGCGATCCCGGCGAGGTACAGCGCCACCGCCGCCGGCGGCACCTCGCCGGCATGGGCCGCCCAGGCCAGCAGCGCGCCCCAGTTGAACGCCAGCCCCAGAAAGACCTGCGGCCACCAGGTGAAGCGCTTGGCGAAGGGATAGATCGCCACCAGGGCAAGGCTTGCCACCCCAAGCCCCACGGACAACCAGTTGTAAGTA
>JAGPEG010000120.1 GCA_018057165.1 Tabrizicola sp. | reverse complement strand
GAGCTGCGCAAGGCCGGGCAGAAGGCGGCGGTGGTGACGCTGCCGGATTCGCTTTGCTGGCTGTTGAACCTGCGCGGGGCCGATGTGCCGAAGAACCCGGTGTTGCATGGCTTTGCGGTGCTGCGGGAGGACGGTCGGGTGGACCTGTTCGTGAATCCGGCGAAGCTGGACGATGCGGTGCGGGTGCATCTGGGGGATGCGGTTTCGGTGCATCCGGTGGAGCAGTTTGCCCTGGCCTTGCAGGGGCTGACGGGGCCGGTGCGGGTGGACAAGGGGACGGCTCCGCTGGCGGTGGCCGATCTGTTGCGGGGCGCGGGGGTGGAGGTGGCCTGGGGCGACGATCCCTGCCGCTTGCCGAAGGCCTGCAAGAACCCCGCCGAGATTGCCGCAACGCGGGAAGCGCATCTGCGCGACGGCGCGGCGATGGTGGAATTCCTGCGCTGGCTGGATGAGGCCCTGCCCCAGGGCGGGCTGACGGAGATTTCGGTCGTGCAGGCGCTGGAAGGCTTCCGGCGGGCGACCAATGCGCTGCATGACATCAGCTTCGACACGATCTGCGGCGCGGGTCCGAACGGGGCGATCATGCATTACCGGGTGACGGAGGAGACGAACCGTCCGGTGGGGCAGAACGAGCTGCTTCTGGTCGATTCGGGGGCGCAGTATCTGGACGGGACGACGGATATCACCCGGACCGTGGCGGTGGGCGATCCGGGGCCAGAGGCGCGCGAGTGCTATACGCGGGTCCTGCAGGGGTTGATCGCGATCAGCCGGGTGCGGTTCCCGAAAGGGCTGCCGGGGCGCGACATCGACGCGCTGGCGCGGTTCAACCTGTGGGTCGCGGGGCAGGACTACGACCACGGCACCGGGCATGGCGTGGGGGCCTTCCTGTCGGTGCATGAGGGGCCGCAGCGGATTTCGCGGGTGTCGGAAGTGCCGCTGGAGCCGGGGATGATCCTGTCGAACGAGCCGGGCTATTACCGCGAGGGGGCCTTCGGCATCCGGCTGGAGAACCTGATCGTGGTGGGGGAGGCCCCTGCCCTGGGCGACAACCGGGCGCAGATGTCTTTCGAGACGTTGACCTTCGTGCCCTTCGACCGGCGCCTGATCCTGGCCGAGGAGCTGTCGCCGGGCGAGCGGCGCTGGCTGGATGCCTATCACGCCGAGGTGGCGGAAAAGCTTGGCAGCCGGGTTTCCGGTGCTACGGTTGCCTGGCTGAAGGACGCCTGCGCCCCGATCTGAGGAGCATCGAATGGCCGATCACATCACGATCACCCCGGTCGCCGGGTCTGTCACGGTGCAGGCGGGGTCGACGGTGCTGGGGCGAAGCGACCGGGCGCTGGAACTGCGCGAAGGCAGCTATCCCCCGGTGATCTATGTCCCGCGCGAGGATATCGACATGGGCCGCCTGATCAGGACGGATCATATGACGAAATGCCCGTGGAAGGGCCAGGCGAGCTATTACTCGATCAAGGGCGATTTCGGGATGCTGGCCAATGCGGTCTGGACCTATGAGGTGCCGAAGGACGAGGTTGCCGCGATTGCCGGGCATCTGGCCTTTTACCCCGACCGGGTGAAGGTCACGCGCGGCTAGCCGCTTCCTCGCGGATGCGCTGGACCATGGCACGGACCCCGTTCGAACGCTGGCTGGAAAGATGTTCGTTCAGCCCCAGTCGGCCAAGCTCGGCGGGGGCGTCGACTTTGGCAACCTCGGCCAGAGGGACGCCCGCGTAAAGCGCATGCAGGACGGCGATCAGGCCACGGACGATCATCGCATCGCTGTCGCCCTGAAAATCGAAGCGCCCGCCGTCGATCATCGGGCGCAGCCAGACCTGGCTGGCGCAGCCCTGCACCTTCAGCGCGGGAACCTTGAAGCTGTCGTCAAGCGGGGGCATCGCCTTGCCGAGTTCGATCACATGGCGGTAGCGGTCTTCCCAGTCGTCGAGGAAGTCGAAGGTTTCGGCGATCTCTTCGAAGGCTTCGGTGGCCATGGGCAGCTCCTTGCTGGGGCTGAGGTAAGCCTGCAGCGACCAAAGGTCCAGCCCGAGAGTAGCCTTTTCAAATGCGGTGCCATCGGCTACCCAAGGGGCAGTCGTTCAGGATGCTTGCCCATGCCCGTTTCCCGCCGCTTCGTCGTTCTTGGTCTGGCCGTCGCTGTGGCGGGTTGTGCGGGGGTACGGCAAAGCAAGCTGAACCCGTTCAACTGGTTCAGGAAATCCCAGCCGCGCGAGACGATCGTGCTGCCGGGCGAGAAAAAGGACCCGCGCCCCTTGGTCGATACGGTGCTGTCGATGACGGTGGAGCCGATCCCCGGCGGGGCGGTGGTGCGGGCGCGCGGCGTGACGCCGACCCAAGGCTGGTGGGACGCCGAGCTGGTGCCGCAGGAGCTGGATGACAAGGGCATCCTGGTCTATGAGTTCCGGCTGTTGCCGCCACCCGACAGGGCGGATGTGAACACGCAGCAATCCCGCGAGATCGACGTGGCGATCTACATCTCGGACGTGAAGCTGGAAGCCGTGCGGGAAATCGTGGTGCAGGGCGCCAGCAACGCGCGGTCGGCGCGGCGGTAGGCCCGATTTCTTCGAAGAAATCGCGACGGAGCCTTCAAAGGCTCCGGTTCGGACTTTTCAAAAAGTCCGGGGTTTCAGAGCTGGACGACGCGGACTTCGTTGCCCTTGGCCGACAGTGCAATCTCGCCCTTGCAAAGCCGCATCGCATCATCTCCGAAAGCCTCGCGCCGCCAACCGCCCAGAGCCGGAACATCGCGGTCGCCGGCGGCGATCTGGTCGAGTTCCGAGGACGAAGCGATCAGGCGCGGCGCGACGCCAAGGGATTCGGATTTGGCCTTCAGAAGCACGCGCAGAAGGTCGGCCAGCGCGGGGTTCACCTGCATCTGTTCGCGCGAAGGATCAAGTTTCGGCATGTCCTCGGGCTTCATCTCCAGCCCCTCTTTCACCGCGGCGAGGATGCCGTCGGCGATCTCGGGCTTGCGGCCTTCGCGCAGGAGGAGGCGGGAGCGGCCAAGCTCCTCGACGGTGGCAGGCCGGGTGGAGGCGAGTTCGAGAAGCGCGTCGTCCTTCATCACCCGGCTGCGGGGGACGTTCTGGGCTTGAGCGTAAGTCTCACGGAATTTGGCCAGCGCCTTCACCACGGCCAGGAAGCGTCCCGAGGTGGTGCGGGTCTTGATGCGCTGCCAGGCCTCGTCCGGGTTCACCGTGTAGGTCGCGGGGTCGGTGAGGAGCGACAGTTCCTCGGCCACCCAGTCGGCGCGGCCATTCTTCTTCAGCTGCGCTGAAAGGAATTCGTAGATCATCCGCAGATGGGTGACATCGGCGATGGCATAATCCTTCTGCGCCTCGCTGAGCGGGCGGCGCGACCAGTCGGTGAAGCGCGAGGTCTTGTCGAGGTTGGCCTTGGCGATGCGCTTGACCAGGGTTTCATAGCCGACCTGTTCGCCGAAGCCGCAGACCATGGCGGCGACCTGCGTGTCGAAGAGCGGCGTCGGGAAGACGTTGCCTTCGACGAAGAATATCTCCAGATCCTGCCGGGCGGCGTGGAAGACCTTCACCGTCGCCTCGTGCCGGAAGAGGTCGTAGAGCGGCTCCATCGACATGTCCGATCCTTCGATCGGGTCGATCAGCACGGCCTCGCCCGCGCCGGGAAGCGCCATCTGGATCAGGCAGAGCTTGGACCAGTAGGTGCGTTCGCGCAGGAATTCGGTGTCGAGGGTGACGAAGGGCTGGGACTTGGCGAGGTCGCAATAGGCGGCGAGGTCTTCGGTCGTGGTGATCGTGCGCATGGGTCAGCCTTTCGTCTGCGGGGTCATCCCGCCCATTTCCGCGCCTATAGGCGCGAGCGGGAGAAATGAAAAGAGGCGGGTTGCGGTTCCGCTGGCTCCGTGCCTTGCTTGCAGCGATTGGCTGGGAGGCGCGATGCGCGGGCTGTGGTTGACGGCGGGGATGCTGTTCCTGGGGCTGGGGCTTCTGGGGGTGCTGCTGCCGGTCCTGCCGACGACGCCGTTCCTGCTGCTCGCCGCAGGGTGTTTCGCCCGGTCTTCGCCCCGGTTGCATGGCTGGCTTCTGGGCCATCGGCTGTTCGGGCCGCCGATCCGGAACTGGGAGGAGAACGGCGCGATCTCGCGCCCGGCCAAACGGTTGGCGGCGGGCAGCATGGCGGCGGTTTTCGCGCTGTCGGTGGCTTTGGGGTTGTCGTGGAAGGTGCTTCTGGCGCAGGGCGTGCTGATCGCGGTCGGCGCGGCCTTCGTGCTGACGCGGCCGGACGGGTCGTCAGGGTAAGAGAACCGGCGTCCGGTCGCCCGCGGCGAAGCGGCGGAGGACAGCGGGGTAAAGCTGGTGTTCCATTGTCAGGATGCGCGCGGCAAGGCTGTCCTCGGTATCGCCGGGCAGGACGGGCAGCCGGGCCTGGCCGAGGATGGGGCCGGCATCAAGGTCGGCGGTGACTTCGTGGACGGTGCAGCCCGCTTCGCTGTCCCCCGCGGCAAGGGCGCGGGCGTGGGTGTGCAGGCCGGGGTATTTCGGCAGGAGCGAGGGATGGATGTTCAGCATCCGGCCCTCGTAGCGACGGATGAAGCCGGGGGTCAGGATGCGCATGAAACCGGCGAGGCAGATTATGTCGGGCCGGGCGGCGTCGATCTGGCGGGCAAGGTCGGCCTCGAAAGCCTCGCGGTCGGGGTAGGCGCGGTGGTCGAGGGCGGTGGTGGGGACGCCCAGAGCGGCGGCTTTCGCAAGCCCCCCGGCGGCGGGGTCGTTCGAGGCGACGAGGACGGGACGGGCGGGATGGTCCCCCGCCATGTCACGCACCAGCGCCAGCATGTTCGAGCCACCCCCGGAAATCAGGATGGCGACACGCTTCACAGCAAGCGGCCCCGGTAGACGACCCCCTGCCCTTCGACGATGCGCCCCATGCGGGAGACGGTTTCGCCTTCCTGGGTCAGAAGGTCGCTCAGCGCGTCGGCGCGGTCCTCGGCGACGACAAGGATCATGCCGATGCCGCAGTTGAAGGTCTTCAGAAGCTCCGGCTCCGACATGTTGGCAGTCTGGGCGAGCCAGCGGAAGACGGGCGGGAGTTGCCATGCGCCAAGCTCGATCTCGCAGGCCAGGCCTTCGGGCAGGACGCGGGGCGGGTTCTCGGTCAGCCCGCCGCCGGTGATATGGGCAAGGCCGTGGACTCCACCGGCGCGGAGGGCGGCGAGGGCTTGTTTGACATAGAGACGGGTGGGGGTGAGGAGGGCCTGACCCAGGGTGCCGTCGGAGAAGGGCGAGGGAGCGTCCCAGCCGAGGCCGGAAAGCTCCACCACCTTGCGCACGAAGCTGTAGCCGTTGGAATGGACGCCGCTGGAGGCGAGGCCGAGGAGGACATCGCCTTCTCTCACTCCGGCGGGGAGTTCGGTGCCACGCTCCATCGCGCCGACGGCGAACCCGGCAAGGTCGAAGTCGCCCTTGTGATACATGCCGGGCATTTCCGCCGTCTCGCCGCCGATCAGCGCACAGCCCGAGTCGGCGCAGCCCTTGGCGATGCCGGTGATGATGCGGGTGGCCTCTTCAACCATGAGCTTGCCGGTGGCGAAATAGTCGAGGAAGAACAGGGGTTCCGCGCCCTGGCAGACCAGATCGTTGACGCACATCGCCACAAGGTCCACGCCGATGGTGTCGACATGGCCGGTGTCGATGGCGATCCGCAGCTTGGTGCCGACGCCATCGGTGGCGGCGACAAGGATCGGGTCCTGATAGCCTGCCGCCTTGAGGTCGAAGAGCGCGCCAAAGCCGCCAAGGCCGCCCATCACGCCGGAGCGGGTGGTGGATTTGGCGGCGGGCTTGATCCGGTCGACCAGCGCATTGCCCGCGTCGATGTCCACACCCGCATCGGCATAGGTCAGCCCGTTGTGCCCGGTGGTCGTCATGTCAGCCCTCACGATGCGCCGTTTGCAGGGGCTTTAGGGCAAATGCCGGGGCAAGGAAAGCCCGCGCCAAGGGGTTTGGCGCGGGCAAAGGAGATCAGGCGCGATAGTCGTAGGGCGCAGCGGTGAAATGGAAGCCCTCGCCCGCCTTTTCGACATAGCCGAAGCCGGGGAAGTCGAGGTGCATGCCCGCGACCATCATCCCGTCCGCCGTCACCATGTCGAGCGTTGCCTGCCGCGTTGCTGCGGCCATCGCCTGATCGGTGTCGAACGCGAAGGCCCAGTCGGGGCGGGCGAACTGGTAAGCGGTGGAATGCAACAGATCGCCCCAGATCAGCAGGCTTTCCGCCCCCGAATCCACCCGCAGGCCCAGATGCCCCGGCGTATGGCCCGGCAAGGCGACCGTGGTGAGGCCAGGGGCAATCTCGGCCCCCGGACGGATCAGCGCCTTGCCCGCCGCATAGGGCGCGACCATCGCGCGGGAGAGGTCGAAGAAACCCTGGAAGTCTTTGGGGAGCGCGGCATAGACCGCCTCGTCATGGGTGAAGGCCCAATCGGCTTCCGACGCGACAAGCTGGGCCTTGGGCAGGCCGGGCGTGGCGGTTGCCATATCGGTCAAGCCGCCGACGTGGTCGGGATGGAGATGAGTGAGAAAGACGGTGTCCACCTGATCGGGCGTGGTCCCGGTGGCGGCAAGCGCCCCGGCCCAGCCCGCGACGGTCGGCCCCATTGCCGCCGGTGCCCCGGTGTCGACGGCGATCACCCGACCGGCAGTGCGGATCAGATAGGCGTTGATGCCGACGAGCATCTGCGCCGGATCGAAGGGTTTGTGCGCGGCACGGGCCAAGGGTTCGCCGATGGCAGGGTCGAAGCCGGTAAGCATGGTGGGTGGAAAGGCGATATGACCGTCCAGCAGCGCATAGACCTCGATCTCGCCGATCTTGCGGCGAAGACAGGTCGGCGGGACCGTGCCAGCAGTCTGGGCCGCAACCTGCCCGTTGCGGGTGATCAGGGCGGGCACAGCAAGGGCGGCAGGTGCAAGCGCCAGCGCGCCAAGGAATCCTCTGCGATGGAGGGTCATGATATGGTCCTTCTTGGAAACCCGTTGAGTGAAGGCATAACTAACGCTAATGTCTTCATCACGCCACTAAAGCTGGCGTTATGGATAATATAAGACTGACTTATGGACAACATCTCTGCCCTTCGTTCGCTTGTGGCCGCTGTGCAGGCAGGATCCTTGTCCGCAGCAGCGCGGCGGCTGGGGATCACGCAGCCTGCGGTCAGCCAGCAGATTGCGACCCTGGAGCAGGGTCTGGGTGTTGAGCTGGTGATCCGGGGGCGCAATGGCATCACCCCGACCGAGGCGGGACGGCTGGCGCTTGAACACGCAACGGAGGTGCTGGACCGGCTGGCGCGGATGAGCGCGGACCTGTCGGCGCTGCAATCGCAGCCGGTGGGGCGCCTCTCGGTCAGTTGTGCGATGCTGGTGGCGCAGACCGTGCTGGTGCCGGTGTTGTCCGATCTGCGCCGGACGGATCCGGGGCTGAAGATCGACGTGCATGCCAGCGACGCGCTGGTGGACCTGACCGAGGCCGGCATCGACCTTGCGATCCGTGCGGGGAATGCCGGACCGGGGACGGGAACGGTGCGCAAGGTGGCGGAGATCGAGCTGCTGCTGGTCGCGTCGTCGGCCTATCTGGACCGGGTGGGCAGGCCGACAGGGCCGGAGGATCTGCAGCGGCTGGACTATATCCAGTACAAGGACGACCCGGAGGAAACGTCGATCCTGCTGGAAGATGGCCGTCAGGCTGCGGTCAAGCCAGCCTTCGCGGCGCAACTTCCGAACCTGGTCCGCCATGCGGTGCAAAGCCATCTGGGCTTTGCCAAGGCTCCGCGCTTTTTCATGCAGGACCTGCTGGACAGCGGCGAGGCAGAGCCGGTGTTGCCTGTGCGCCCCCCCTCGAAGCCGCTTTACCTGATCCGCGCGCCGGGCAGCCGGGCCGCGAGCAGGCGCCTGGCGATCTTCACCGAACGCTTCCTGGAGGAAGTCGGGCGCACGCCGGGGTTTCGACTGGCCACGGACCTGCGTCCGGGCGCAGCCGGAGCTTGACCAGCGCGCATTCCCGTCCTATCCCGCCCAAGGATGGGCCTGTAGCTCAATTGGTTAGAGCAGGGCGCTCATAACGCCTTGGTTGGGGGTTCGAGTCCCTCCGGGCCTACCACCCCATCCGTTTGTAGTAATGATTTCAGGTATTTACGTTGCACTTTGTCAACCCTGCCCAACGGGTTTGACAATTCTTGTTCTAAGTTCTTCCGCTGCCACTTGCTTGTCGACGGCAGCGCGGGCGAGTCCCAGTTGATCGGCGGCTTGGATATAGACCTGCACTTCCTTGAGATTCTTGTGTCCTGAGATAGCCATGATTTGCGGACCAGTGCATCCGGCTTCCGCCAAGCGACGGCAGGCTGCCTTACGCAACCCATGAGCCGACAGGCCGTCAGGTAAACCAGCTTCCGTCACTCGATCCCGAAACCAGTTGCCGAACCCTGCCACAGCGAAGGGCTTGCCATACTCGGTTAGCAGGAAGGTCATGTTCTTCTTGGTCAAAGCATCCAGAGACGCGCGAAGCGTCGGGTGCAGCGGGATTTCCACCTCCGTTCCGGTCTTTGATTGGCGAACGGTCAGGACGCCTTCGCGAAGGTTTTGCAGGCCCATCCGAACAACGTCAGCCCGTCGCTGCCCAGTGAACAGCATGAGGTCAAGTGCAAGCCGCGCGCGGCTTCCTATCGGGTGCCTGTCGTAATAGACTTGGATTTCGGACTCCGTCCAGGTTCGGTAGCCCAAAGAACCGGTGCGCAGCTTCCGAATTCCAATGGTCGGATTGTCCGCCCTCATCCCGTTTTCGAGTGCATGGCGCATTAGAATCTTAATCGTCTTGAGCCAATTATTCGCTACGGCGGGACGGTCTGTCAGCTTGGAAATAATAGCCTTCACGTGTTCCCGTTTAAGCCCCGCAGTCACCTTGTCCCCATGCGCTTCGCGAAAGGGTTCAATTGTGCTGCGATAAGTCCGCTGCGTGATCGGCTTTAGATTCAGAAATTCTGAAGATCGGTAGTAGCTGACTACCAGTGCGGCGATGGTGCCGGGGGGGTGTCTTCGCTGCCCCTGCCCCTTCCGCCTTGAACCCACCGTTGCAAGCTGCCTCATACGCGGCCATGAACGTGGGACTCCACGGCAGACCGGGCAGCGCAACCCGGTCAAAGCCCGGACGGCGGAAATACCAGCGCTCGCGCCCGTGCCGATCAACAAAGCCTTGGCAGTACTTCGGCTGCTTGCGCATCATCGCAGAACCTCATCCCATGAGTTACCTGTGTCGACACCTTCGGTCGACAAGCCGTCCCGCGGCAAGCAATCAATTGCTGCGTCCATCGCCCGCACATCCCACAGGACGCGACCGTAGACCCT
>JAGPEG010000119.1 GCA_018057165.1 Tabrizicola sp. | reverse complement strand
AGGTCCGCTTCCTCGACCCGGATCCGGGCCAGCTTTGCCACCTTGCGGGCAGTGTCGATATCAATGGCCATGGGGCTCTCCATGCGTTTGGCCCCGTTTAGCGACCCCCGCCCCGCCCCGCAAGCGGATGTGAGCCGGGGGCATGGCCTACAGAAGCGGGTCCCAGGGCGGGCCGCCGAACTCCAGCGGTTCCAGCCCGATGTCACGCCGCAGATGCGCGTTCAGCCCCAGCGGCGACAGGGCGGGCTTGCGCCGGAACGGTCGCGCCAGCAGCGTGCGCAGCACCGGGACAAACCCGTGGCTGTCGATGATCTCGTCCAGCGTGGCACGCAGCGCAACCGGATGGGAAAGGGTCGTATGGGTCATGTTCACTCCCGGCGACACCTGGCCAGCCGGTCCTCTGTCTGGGAAAATGGGGATGACCGGATGCGGGCAGCCTGCCCGGCGGTCAGCGTTCAGCGATCTGGAAGGGATGGACCCCTGGCGCTTTGGCGCTCAGGTCCGGCACGCCTCACGAGCGGCGAAGTCGCCAGCACGAATTGGCGGTTGCACCGGCGGTCAGCCCATCGGGATTGCCTTGGCGGATATATGCAGTCATATGTCCGCCCTCCCTTGGCTGATGCGGTTGCAAGACCGCCTCTTTACCCAAGGTCAACCCGTCGCGCACGGATTCTTTTGTCGGATGCCGGAATTTCCTGCCCGCTGTGCCGGCTGCGCCACAGCCCGGTCGGGGCAATCCCGCGCATCACCCGACGGCAAGATTGTCATGGATACAAGTTACGCCGTAGCTTCCCGCGACCCAAGAAGGAGAGACCCATGCAGATCACCTGGCTCGGCCATTCCGGCTTTCGCATCGAAATCGAAGAGGCCGTGCTCCTGGTCGATCCCTGGCTGACCGGCAATCCGATGTTCCCCGCAGGCCGCGAGGATGACGCGGTAAAGGGTGCGACCCACATCCTGCTCACCCACGCCCATGGCGACCACGCCTCGGATGCCGCGCGGCTGGCGAAGAAGCTCGGGATCAAGGTGCATTGCATCCACGAGCTTTCGGAATGGCTGAATGCAAACGCCCTGGCCGAAACGGTCGGCTTCGGCAAGGGCGGCACGCTGACGCTCGGCGGGGCGAAGGTGACGATGGTCAACGCCGTCCATTCCGCCAGCATCGACTTCGGGACCAAGGGCCTCCTCCCTGCGGGCGACGCCGCAGGCTTCATGATCGCGGGCGAAGGCCACACGATCTATCTCTCCGGCGATACCGACATCATGGCCGACATGGGCTGGATGGCCGAGTATCACCAGCCCGACATCGGCATCCTGTCCTGCGGCGGCCACTACACGATGGACATGGAACGCGCGGCCTGGGCGGCGCGGAAATGGTTCAACTTCCGCT
The DNA here is from genome assembly GCA_018057165.1 of Tabrizicola sp. Lineage (GTDB taxonomy): Bacteria > Pseudomonadota > Alphaproteobacteria > Rhodobacterales > Rhodobacteraceae > Tabrizicola. The sequence goes on along the minus strand of JAGPEG010000119.1, from coordinate 7,988 downwards.
GGGTGATCCCCTGCCACTACAAGACCTTCCCGATCCTCGCCCAGGATGCCAGCGCCCTGCGCGCCGGCCTGCCACCGGGGATCGAAGTGATCGAGCATGAGGTGCTGGACCCGATCCGGATCTGAGGCTGTCCACGCTGGACTCTTCTGGCGATGCCTTTCAGATCAACAGCTTGACTGTGGGTATTTACCCGCTGTCAAGCATGTTCGACGGCCCGGCGCCACCATTCATCTTTGCCGCAAATATCCCCGCCGGAGCCATCCTACCCCGGCCCCAGGCACCGCGCGCGCAGGTTCATACTGGCCCAAATATCCCCGCCGGAGGCTCCGACCTCGCCCCCGACAGGCCGCCATCGTCCTGGCTGCGCAACAGCCGCCACGCGCCTCCCCTCTCGCCTCGGTGGAGGGTCAGGGTGAGGAGTGCCGCTTTGGATGGCCGTCAGGCAAGACCTTTCCAAATCCCTAACGCCCGCGACCAAGCCATTGAAATCATTTCGCCATCAGCGAATGTCCACTGTGGACACTCATTCCCGCCGGTCCGCGAAGAACCGCTTCAGCAGCGCCTCCGCCTCCCCCGCCCCGATCCCGTCATAGACCTCGGGAACATGGTGGCACTGCGGATGCGAGAAGACCCGCGCCCCGACCGCGACTCCGCCCGATTTCGGGTCCGCCGCCCCGTAATAGAGCCGCCCGATCCGCGCCGCCGAGATCGCCGCCGCACACATCGGGCAGGGTTCCAGGGTGACATACAGGTCGCAGCCCGTCAGCCGCTCCGAACCCGTCGCCCGGCAGGCCTCGCGGATCGCCAGCATCTCGGCATGGGCCGTCGGGTCCGCCAGCTCCCGCGTGCGGTTCCCGGCCCGCGCGACCAGCTCGCCCCCCCGGACCACCACCGCCCCCACCGGCACCTCGCCCCGCGCCGCAGCCGCCCGCGCCTCCTCCAGCGCGGCGTCCATGAACGACCGGAACCCTTCGCGTTGCTCTTTCATGCCCGCTTCAATATCCTGCCCGCCCGGCCACCACGGCCCGAAGGATGATGGCCATGACCGGAAAAGAAAAGCCCAAAGCCCCCGCAAAGGCCACCGACACCCCGGAAGGCGAACGCATCGCCAAGGTCCTGTCCCGCGCCGGCATCGCCTCGCGCCGCGAGGCGGAGCGGCTGATCGAGCTGGGCGAGGTCAAGGTCAACGGCAAGACCATCACCTCCCCCGCGCTCAACGTGACCGCGAAGGACAGGATCACCGTCCGCGGCGAACCCGTGGGCCAGCCCGAACCCGCGCGTCTCTGGCTTTACTACAAGCCCGAGGGGCTGGTGACATCCGCCTCCGACGAGAAGGGCCGCGACACCGTTTTCGACCACCTGCCCGAGGACATGCCGCGGGTGATGTCGGTCGGGAGGCTTGACCTGAACTCCGAAGGGCTGCTCCTGCTGACCAATGACGGCGAGTTGAAGCGCAAGCTGGAACTCCCCTCGACCGGCTGGCTGCGGAAATACCGGGTGCGGGTCAAAGGGAACCCGACCGAGCCCGAGATCGAACCCCTGCGCAAGGGCGTGACCATCGAGGGCGAACGGTTTCAGGGGATGGAGGTCAAGATCGACCGGCATCAGGGCGCGAATGCCTGGCTGACCGTGGGCATCCGCGAAGGCAGGAACCGCGAAGTCCGGCGCGCCATGAACCACATCGGACTGACGGTGAACCGGCTGATCCGCATTTCCTACGGGCCGTTCCGGCTGAACGAGCTGAAACCCGGCGAGGTCGAGGAGGTGAAGCCCCGCATCCTGCGCGACCAGCTGGGACTGGCAGAGGATGACGAGACCCGCCCGAAGCGTGCGGCCCCGAAGCCCGCAGGCAAGCCCATGTCCAAACCCTCCGAGCGTCCGAGTGCAGATCCGGCGGCCAAACCTGCCCGCAAGGCGCTGCCATCCGGCGACGGGCTGAAACAGCTGTCCGAGACCTGGAAGAAAGCCACCCGCCCGCCCGCGCGCAGCGCCGATGACCGTCCGGGGGCGGATCGCGCGAAGCCCGCGCGGGGGGCGGGCCCGCGTCCTGGAGGACCCCGCCCGAAGAGCCCGCGACAGGGCTGATTCCCGCAGGGGAATAATGCCGCCTATTCCCCCCGCTGGCGGCTGGCAAGCGCGAGGGGCATCGGCTAAGGTCGGTCGCGAGAAGGCGTCTTGCGAGTGGGACCATGTCTGGAACCGGATTGAGGAACCTGTCGCTGACCCTGCTGATTGCCCTCGTGGCCTATGTGGCCTGGTCGGGGGGCATGTGATGGCGGAACGCTTCGGGGGCAGATACTCACCGCAAGGCAGGCCGCCGGCTGCCGGAGGCCCTGCCGCGCCACCCGTCCTGACCCCGCCGAAGCCGCGCGGGCTGTGGCGGGCGAACATCCTGTTCCTCTCGGCCTTCCTGTTCCTGATTCCCGCCTTCGGCGATGACCCGCGCGACATGCTGCTGGGCCTGGCTGCGGGCGGGTGTCTGGTGCTGGCCGCCTGGCTGACCCGCGAGGGGCTGAAGGCCGAAGCCGCCTTTCAGGCGCGGAAGCTGGCCCGTCGCCCCGCCCTGCCCCGCAAGCTTCTGGGCGCGGTGCTGACCGGGGCCGCGCTGGCCCTGGGCGGTGTGATCGCGGATCAAGGGCTGGTCTTTCCGCTGCTTTACGCCCTTGTCGGTGCGGCACTGCATCTGGGCGCCTTCGGTCTGGACCCGATGACCGACAAGGGGATGGAAGGGATCGACGCCTTCCAGACCGGCCGCGTCGCCCATGCCGTCGAAGAGGGTGAGGCCTATCTGAAAGCGATGCAGGACGCGATCCTGCGCGCCCGTGACCGCAGCCTGGAACGCCGGGTCGACCAGTTCGCCACTGCCGCGCGCGGGCTGTTCCGCACCATCGAGGCCGATCCGGGCGACCTGACGGCGGCGCGCAAGTATCTGTCGGTCTATCTGATGGGGGCCCGCGACGCGACGGTGAAGTTCGCCGACCATTTTGCCCAGACCCGCGACCCCGGCGCCCGTGCCGATTACGAGTCCCTGCTCACCGATCTGGAGACCACCTTCGCGCAGAAGACCACCGCGTTCCTGTCGAACAACCGTACCGACCTTGACGTGGAAATCGCCGTGCTGCGCGACCGTCTGAAGTTTGATCATTGAACCCCAAGGGGAGTGCCCATGTCCGAAACCGTCCAAGCCAATGCCACCGCCCTGCTGACCGAGGTCGAAAAGGTCACTGCCGTGATCCTGGCCGAACCGATGGCCGAGGTCGTCCCGCTGGAAGCCGCACCCGCCGACCAGGCCGAGGCGATCAGGAAGCGCATGGCCGAGGTGGATCTTGCGAATACCCAGTCGATCATCAGCTTCGGGTCGTCGGCGCAGGCCGAGTTGCAGGTGATCAGCCAGGCCATGCTGCAAGACGTGAAGAACAAGGATGTGGGTCCGGCCGGCGACAGCTTGCGCAACATCGTCACCACGATCCGCGGCTTTGCGGTCGAGGAGATGGACCTGCGGCGCGAGGCAAGCTGGTGGGAACGGCTTCTGGGCCGCGCCGCGCCCTTCGCTAAATTCGTCGCCAAATATGAGGACGTGCAGGGCCAGATCGACAAAGTCACCGGCGAACTTCTGACCCACGAGCATACCTTGCTCAAGGATATCAAAAGCCTGGATATCCTGTATGAAAAGACCCTGACCTTCTACAATGAACTTGCGCTGTATATCGCGGCCGGCGAGGCGAAGCTGACCGAGACCGACAGCAAGACCATTCCGGCGAAAGAGGCCGCAGTCGCCGCCTCACCAGAGGCGGACAAGGTGATCCGCGCACAGGAATTGCGCGACCTGCGCGCCGCGCGCGACGATCTGGAGCGTCGGGTGCATGACCTGCGGCTGACCCGGCAGGTGACGATGCAGTCGCTGCCCTCGATCCGGCTGGTGCAGGAGAACGACAAATCGCTGGTCACGAAGATCAACTCGACGCTGGTGAACACGGTGCCGCTGTGGGAAACCCAGCTGGCGCAGGCGGTGACGATCCAGCGGTCGAAGGAAGCCGCCGAGGCGGTCCGCGATGCGAATGACCTGACGAACGAATTGCTGAAGTCGAACGCGGAAAACCTGCAACAGGCGAACAAGGTGGTGCGCGAGGAGATGGAGCGCGGGGTCTTCGACATCGAAACAGTGAAGGCTGCGAATGCGACGCTGATCGCGACGATCAACGAAAGCCTGGCCATCGCCGACGAGGGCAAGGCGAAACGCGCGGCGGCCGAGGCGGAACTGGTGAAGATGGAGGCCGAGCTGCGCGACACCCTGGCTGCGGCGAAGGCCCGGCAGACCGCTCCGGCGGTCGGGGCCTGAAGGGCAAGCGGGACAGGAATGGCAGCGGCAAGAACAGTCCGATCCCTGGTGGCCCTGACCGCCTGTCTTGCGCTTGCCGCATGCGACATGATGGGCATGGGCGGGATCCAGCCCCCCCCGCTGGTGGCCGTCCCCGTCGCCCCCGCCGGGCCGACGCCGAAAAGTGCGGCGGCGGCGATCTACTATGCGCAGGTCCAGCAGGTGCTGTTGAGCCAGGGGATGCTGCGGACGGATGGCGGCGAGCGCATCGCGGTCAGCGCGCGGAGCCTGACGGAAAACTTCATGCGTGTGGCCCTTTACGACGAATACCGCCGGGGGTCCGGCGGGTTCGTCCGGGAAGAAACCGAAAGCCGCCTGCGTCGCTGGGAGGTGCCCGTCCGCGTCGGCATCCGCTTCGGTGCCAGCGTCCCGCCGGATCGCCAGGCCACCGACCGCGCCCGGATTGTCAGTTTCGTGGCCCGGCTGGCGCAGATCACCGGCCATCCGATGTCGGTCGACGACCGCAACCCGAACTTCTTCGTCCATATCGTGTCGGAAGACGAACGCGAGGCGCTGGGACCGGTGATCAATGCCACCCTGCCCGGCCTGTCGCCGACCGACGTGGCGGGCATCACCGCAATGCCGCGGTCGACCTATTGCCTGGTCTATGCCATGGCCGAGGGCAATTCCGGGGCCTACACGCGGGCTTTCGCGGTGATAAGGGCCGAGCATCCCGACCTCTTGCGGCTCTCGTGCCTGCATGAGGAATTGACGCAAGGCCTTGGCCTGCCGAACGATTCCCCCCGCGCGCGCCCGTCGATCTTCAACGACGACGAGGAATTCGCATTTCTGACCGACCACGACGAGATGCTTCTGCGCATCCTTTACGACCCTGCACTGCGCCCCGGCATGACTGCGGTGGACGCGCGGCCCATTGTCGAAACCCTTGCCCGCCGGATGACCGGCGGCGACAGTTGAACCCAAACGGAGGATCCCATGGTCTTCGATTTCCTCAAAGGCGAATTCATCGACGTCATTTCCTGGCTGGATGACACGCGCGACACGATGGTCTGGCGCTTTGACCGGCGCGGTCAGGCGATCAAGATGGGTGCCAAGCTGACGGTGCGCGAGGGCCAGGCGGCGGTCTTCATCCACGAGGGGCAACTCGCGGATGTGTTCACCCCCGGTCTCTACATGCTTGAGACCAACAACATGCCGATCCTGACCACCTTGCAGCACTGGGACCACGGCTTTCAAAGCCCGTTCAAGTCCGAGGTCTATTTCGTCAACACCACCCGGTTCAACGATCAGAAATGGGGCACCAAGAACCCGATCATGGCCCGCGATCCCGAATTCGGGCCGGTACGGCTGCGCGCCTTCGGGACCTACTCGATGCGGGTAGGAGACCCCGGCAAGTTCATGACCGAGATCGTCGGCACCGACGGCGAGTTCACGGCGGACGAGATCAGCTTCCAGGTCCGCAACATCATCGTGCAAGAGGCGTCGCAGGTGCTGGCGAAATCGGGCATTCCGGTGCTGGACATGGCGGCAAACCTGGCCGATCTGGGCAAGATCATCGCCAATGCGATTGCACCGAAGATCGGCGAATACGGCTTGTCGATCCCGGAATTCTACATCGAGAACATCAGCTTGCCGGAAGAGGTCGAAAAGGCCATGGACAAGCGCACCTCGATGGGCGTGGTCGGCGACCTGAACCGCTACATGCAGTTCAATGCCGCCGAAAGCCTGTCGCAGCCGGGGTCAGCCATGGGCTCGGCGATGGGCGCCGGGATGGGCATGGGGATGGGCGCGTCGATGGCGCAGAACATGGGGCCATGGGGGGCGCAGCCGGGGGCCGCCGCCCCGCCGCCGCCACCTCCCCCACCGCCTGCGGGCAAGCAGTGGCATCTGGCGGTCGATGGCGCGACCTCGGGGCCGTTCGGCGAAGGCGATCTGGCGAAGGCTGCCGCCGAAGGCCGTCTCAGCCGCGCGACGATGGTCTGGACCGCTGGTCAGGATGGCTGGAAGATGGCCGCCGAGACCGAATTGGCCCGACTTCTGGACCAGGTGCCTCCGCCCCCGCCGAAACCCTGAGCCATGCCGCAGGACGAATACCGCTGGCCCTGCGAACAATGCGGGGCGCAACTGCGCTACGCACCGGGCCAGACGCGGCTGGTCTGCGACCATTGCGGCCATGCGCAGGACATCCCGACGGAAGCCCCCCGCAGCCGCGCGAAGGCTCTGCAAGAGCTTGATCTGGCGAAAGGACTGCGCGACGACCTCTCCAGCGGCGAGATGGTCGAAGTGCGCACCACCAGCTGCCCGAACTGCGGCGCGCAGGTGGAGATCACCGGGGCGACCCATGCCACCGAATGCCCGTTCTGCGCGACGCCGGTGGTGCTGGACACCGGCACCCGGCGCCACATCAAGCCGCAGGCGCTGCTGCCCTTCGTGTTCACCGAGACCGAGGCGCGCAAGGCGATGGTGGCCTGGATGGGCAGCCTCTGGTTCGCGCCCGGCACGCTTCTGGAATATGCCCGCAAGGGCCGGGCGATGAACGGGGTCTATGTGCCGTTCTGGACCTTCGACGCCGACAGCTCCAGCCGCTATTCGGGCGAGCGGGGGGAATACTACTACGAGACGCGGACGGTGCAGGTCCGGGTCAACGGCAAGATCGAGACGCGACAGGAACAGGTCCGCCGCACCCGCTGGTTCCCGGCTTCGGGTCGCGTGGCGCGGGATTTCAATGACGTGCTGATCATGGCCTCGCGCAGTCTGCCCGAACGGCTGGGTGATGAGCTGACCCCCTGGGACATGGGCGATCTGGTGCCCTACAGCCCTGAATTTCTTGCCGGATTCCAGTCCGAGGGCTACACGGTTTCGCTTTCCGACGGCCATGGCGAGGCACGGGACCGGATGTCGAATGTGATCGTGCAGGATGTCCGTCGTGACATTGGCGGGGACGAACAGCGGGTCCATGATGTTGACACCGACTGGAGGGACGAGACCTTCAAGCACATCCTGCTGCCGGTCTGGACAGCCGCCTACAAGTACAACGGGAAAAGCTACCGCTTTCTGGTCAATGGCCAGACCGGCGAGGTGCAGGGCGAGCGGCCCTGGTCGATCTGGAAGATCGCGCTGGTGGTGATTGTCGTGCTTTCCCTGGGCCTTGGCGCGATCTACCTGTCCGACCCCGAGGCACTGAACCTGCCGCAGCCGGACTGGATGAACTAATCCGGCTTGCGGTTGAAGAAGAGCATCCAGCCGGCATAAAGGCCCGCCGCCAGGAACAGCACAGCCCAGATCGGCGCGCCCTGCCAGAACTCCACCCCCGCCCAGCCAAGCGGCAGAAGGACCACGACCCAGCGCACCCAGGCGCGTGCGAAGAAGGGGTCGTTCGGATCGAGAAATTTCATGCCTTTGCCCCGCGTTCGTGCCATCCTGCCTATAGGAAAGGGAGGCCGACATGCCCAGGATTGTCAAGGATTTCCAAGGACAAACAGTCATCACCACCTTCGAGACGACGCCCGCCATGGCTTTCGACCTGGTCGAGGCACTGGAGGATGCCTATCGCGACTGCATCAGCCGTCAGCAGGGGTTCATCGCGGCGGGGCTGCACATGAACGACGCCCGGACGCGGGTCTGCAACTATTCGCAATGGCAGCGGCGC
>JAGPEG010000118.1 GCA_018057165.1 Tabrizicola sp. | reverse complement strand
CCCCCGGCCAATGCCGAGGCGCTGCGGCTGCGGCTGCAAGACAACCTGATCGACGCCCGCGACTCGGCGGTCGGCATGGGCGTGCCGATGACCCGCGCCAATCAGGCCGCCTGGGTTGTCGCTGCGCTGATCGACGACATCGCGCTCAACACGCCCTGGGGCGGGCATTCCGGCTGGCCGCGTCAGCCGCTGGTCGTCGGTCTGTCGGGCGAGGTCGATGCCGGGACCAAGTTCTTCGACCGGCTGGAAGAGCTGCTGCGCTATCCCAATCGTGACCCGGAGATGCTGGAGCTTGGCTTCCATTGTCTCAACCTCGGTTTCCGCGGCAAGCACCGGGTGCAGGGCCGGACCGGCGATTCCGCTCTCCTCGCGCTGCGCTCTGCCATCGCCCGTGCCATCCGCAACCCCGAGGCGGAGGCCGCCGAGCTTTCGCCGCATTGGCAGGGCGTCGTCGCCCCCGACGAAAAACCCCGCTTCGCCGTGCCGCTCTGGACCATCGCGCTGGCTGCGGTGGCGATCATGACCGCGACCTATGTCGGTCTCGGCATCCAGTTGTCGAACAAGGCGACCCAGCTTTACGCGCTCGCCCGCCTGTTGCCACCGCCCGACCGGGCCGAGATCTTCCGCCCCGTCCGCAGCAACGCGGAACCCGCCGCGCCCGAGATCAAGATCGAACCCGTGGTGCTGGAACTTGTCCCCGCCTGCCTGGCGAAAGCGCCCGCCGACACTGCTGCGGCCCTCACCGGAAGGGACGACGTCAGCCTTGCCTTCCTGACCCTGCGCGGGTCGAACCCCGAGGTCTTCCGCTCGGCCAAGGCCGACATCAACGATGTCTACGGCCCCCTCGTCACCGCTCTGGCCGAGTGCATCAAGGAAAACATCGAGATCATCGGCAAGGTGACGATCATCGGCCATACCGACAGCGTTCCGGTGCAGGCATCGAACCCCTTCGCCTCGAACCAGGGTCTGTCCGAGGCCCGCGCGAAGACCATCGCCGACCTTCTGACCGCCGCCGGCGTCCCGCCCGAATTGCTCGCCGCGGAAGGCCGCGCCGACAGCGAACCCGTGGGCGACAACGCGACAAAGCAGGGCCGTGCCGAGAACCGCCGCATCGAGATCAAGATCGAGAAGAAGCTCTAGATGAAAGTGATCAAGGCCATCTTCCGCTTCCTGTTTTCCCGCCGGTTATGGACCTTCATCGGCATCGTGCTTCTCTGCGCGCTGATCTGGCTGTTCGGGCCGCTGGTCTCGGTCGGCGACATGGTCCCGCTGGCCGACGATCTGGTGCGGATGATCGTCATTGCGGTGATCCTGGTCCTCTGGCTCTTCTCTCTTCTCCTCGCGCAGTTGCGGGCCGCGAAGAAGAACCAGCTTTTCGTCACCGAACTCGCCACCCCCGAACGTCCCAAGGTCGCGCTGCCTGGCGAAGCCAACGTCGCCGAGATCAATACCAAGTTCGCCTCGGTCCTGACCGAGATGAAGCGGTCGAAGCTTGGCGGCAAGAAGTTCCTGCGCGACATGCCCTGGTATGTGATCATCGGCCCGCCCGGCAGCGGCAAGACCACCGCACTGCGCCAGTCGGGCCTGCATTTCCCCATCGACCTTTCCGATGACCTGAAGGGTGTCGGTGGCACCCGCAACTGCGACTGGTTCTTCACGGAAGACGCCGTGCTGGTCGACACGGCCGGGCGCTATGTCCAGCAGCAGAGCGACCCGGAAATCGACTCGGCCGAATGGCTGGGCTTCCTCGACATGCTGAAGAAGCACCGGGGCAAGCGCGCGCTGAACGGGGTGATCCTGACCCTGTCGCTGAAGGAGCTTCTTGCGGGCGAGGCGTCAGTCCGCGAACATGGCCGCGAGATCAGGAAGCGGCTGGCCGAGTTGCGGGAACGCCTGCAAATCCAGCTTCCGGTCTACCTGATGCTCACCAAGGTCGACCTCGTTCCCGGCTTCGAGGCGTTCTTCGGCACGTTGCCCACCAAAGACCGCGAACAGGTCTGGGGGGCGACGCTTCCGACTGATGCCCGCATCGACCGCACCAGCATCGAACGCGAGGTGAAGGCGCTGCTGGCGAATCTGGAAACCCGCCTCAGCTCGCGCATGGCCGAGGATGTTCCCCTTGACCAGCGGGCCGAGGTCTTCCGTTTCCCCGCCCAGGTCGAACGCCTTGAAGCCCCGCTGAAGTTGCTCATCGACACCGTCTTCGGTGAAAGCCGGTACGAGGAAAGCCCCTGGCTGCGCGGCTTCTACCTGACTTCGGCCACCCAGGAAGGCTCGCCCATCGACCGGCTGGTGGGGGAACTGGCGGGGTCCTTCGGCCTGAACGCGGACACACCCTCCCGCCGCCCCTTCGGCGAGAAGCGGTCCTACTTCCTGCGCAACATGCTGACCGACCTCATCTTCCCCGAGGCGGGCCTTGGCACCTTCGACGCCGCCGCCGAGGAACGCCGCAAATGGCTCTGGCGCGGATCGCTGGCGGGGGCTTCGCTCCTCACCCTCCTTGCCGGGCTGCTTTTCCTGTTCAGCTTCCTGCGCTATTCCGGCGGCATCGACGATCAGGAACGCCTGTTGGCCGACCTCTCCGGCCGTCTTGCCAATGTCGCCGCCCGGCAGGCCCCGACTGACCCGCTCGATCTGGAACTCGCTCTCGAAGGCGTGACCGAGGTCAAGGCCGCCGCAACCGAGGTGCCGACATCCCCGCTTACCATCATCGGCCCGACCGCGCGGTCTGAGCTGGCCGAGGCACAGCGCATTGCCTATGACCGGGGTCTGCGCAACATCCTGGAACCCCGGATGGTCGCCCTGCTGGAAGCGACGATGTGGCGCCAGATCCGCGACCCGGAATACCTTCTGGGCGCGCTCAAGGTCTATTACATGATGACCGGCCTTGCCCCCTACGACCGCGAGTTCGCGGCGCAGTGGTGGCAGGACCAGCTGCCGCTGAACGCCCCCATCGACCCTTTCCCGACCGATGCCGCGCTGGAACACCAGCTTGCCGCCATCGACCGCATGGGATCGGAGGAGCAGAAGATCGCCCCCGACAACGCCCTGGTCCAGCAGGCGCTGCAATCGATCTGCACCATCCCGCTTGCCGCGCGCGCCTATTCCGCGCTGATCACCGATCCCGCCGTCACCGCGCTGCCCGAGTGGATTCCGGCGGAAAAGGCGGGGCCCAATGCCACCCATGTCCTGACCCGGATTTCGGAAAAGACCCTGCGCGTCGGCCTTCCCGGCGCTTTCACCTATGACGGCTTCCACACCACCGTCCTGCCGCTGATCCCTGAAGTCGCTGCCACCGCCGCGCTTGACCAGGCAGTCTTTGCGGGCGGCTGCGCTGAAAGCTCCGACGCTTCGGTCGCCACGCTGGAGGCGGATATCCTCAAGCTCTACCAGGACGATTTCATCGCCCAGTGGAACGGCTTCCTGCGCGATATCCGCCTGGCCCCGATCACCGACCTTCAGGTGGCCGCCGTCAACCTGAAGGACCTTGCCAGCCCGGACAGCACGCTGCGCCGTCTGGTCCGCGCCGTGGTGGACGAGGTCGACCTGACCCGCGTGATCCCCGAGGAGGAGGGCAATCCTGCGACGGAAGGCCTGGCGAAGAAGGCGGTCTCCAAGCTTGGCAAGGTCGGCAAGCTGCTGAAGGCGGGCAGCAAGCTTGCCACCTCGACCGGCGGGGTCGCGGATGGCCCGCCCCCCGGCAGCGATGTCGCCGGGCATTTCGCACCGCTGAAAGCCGCCATCGAGGAAATCGACGGCGCCCCTCCGCTTCTGGACGATGTCGGTCTGCGGATCGATGGGCTCGCCAAAGAGGTGGCCAGCGCGATGAATTCGCCCGATGCCGAAGAAACGCTGCTCAAGCGCGGAGGTCTTGCCGAGTTGACCGGCGCCGTCGCCAATGCGGCCAAGACCCTGCCCGATCCGCTGGACGACTGGATTGGCGGTCTTGCGGGCGACACCATCGCCGTGACCCGCGACGCGGTGATCTCCCAGCTTAACGACCGCTGGCGCGCCGATGTCTTCGACTTCTGCGTCAAGGCCACCGAGGGCCGCTATCCCTTCGACGCCGCCTCCGCCATCGACGTGAATGTCGCCGACTTCCGCGAGCTTTTCGCCCCCGGCGCGCGGATCGACAAGTTCGTCACCGACAATCTCCTGCCCTACATCGACACCACGGTGGACCCCTGGGCCTGGCGCGCCGACTTCGGCCTTGACGGCAGCCTGCTGGCCCCGTTCCAACGTGCCCGCGCGATCCGGGACGGGCTGTTCCCCGGCGGCAGCGGTCCGACCATGACCTTCAACCTTCTTGCCAAGGATCTGAGCCCGACAGCCGCAAGCGTCACATTGAATGTCGATGGCCAGATCCTGACCTACCTCAATGCCGCCACACGACCCGTTCCAATGACCTGGCCTGGTCCGGACCAGACGAATCTCATCTCTCTGTCGTTCCAGCCGGCGGATGGATCGGGCGAAATCCTCGACTCGGAAACCGGAGCCTGGGCCTGGTTGCGGCTGATCCGTGCCAGCGGGCTTTCCGCCACCGATCTGCCCGAAGTGTTCAGGCTGCGCCTGTCACGCGGTGGTTTTTCCGCCGATTTCGACCTCATTGCAGGCTCGGTCAACAACCCCTTCGACCTGAAGATGTTCGGCAACTTCAAATGCCCGACGAAGTTCTGACACCCGACGGAGACGCCCGCCCCGTCGCGGGCTTTTTCGGCAAGCTGCCCGCGACCGGAGATTTCGTCTGGCGCGGGCTGCCTGACGCCTTCCGCAAGCACTGGGATGCCTGGCTCACCCGCCACATCGCCCCCCTCCAGCGCGCCGGCCACAGCTTCCCCGAGGGACATCTCCGCTTCCGTCTGCCCTCTGGCGGTCGCCTTGCCGCCGGGGTCATCCTGCCCAGTCAGGACAGCGCCGGCCGACAGTTCCCCCTGTCGCTTCTCCTGATCGCAAACGGCGACATGTCCCAGGCGCAGATCGATCCCTGGTGCGACGCCGCCCTTCAGCTTTCCCCCGAAGCTTTGTCCCCCGACGATCTCTGGCAGGTCCTCGACGCGCTTCCCGCCCCCACACCGCAAGGTTCCGCAACAGGACAGATGCAGATCTGGGCCTCCGGCCATCCCCCGCTCACCACCCACGCCGAGGACCCGGACACCGCCCTTCGCAAGCTTCTGCCTCCGGTCTGACCACAGGCCTGCCCAGCCTTTCACATTGGACCAACTATCCCCGCCGGAGGCCCCCGAGCGGTTTCTCGTCCTTCACGAGAAACCGCGAGACCAAAGGCTTGCGCCGCAAGGCGCTCAATCTGACAGGCGCCCGCTCAGTTCTGGTTGATCTTCGCACCCTTCATCGTGATGTTCCCATCCGCCTTGGCGTTGATCTTGCCCGAACCCGTCAGGCTGATGTCCTTGCCCTTGATGGTGATCGTGCCGTCCTTCTTCATCGTCACCTGCGCATCGCCGCATTTCAGGGTGATCTCGTCGGTCACATCCAGCACGAACTTCTTGCCGACCTTGATTCCCATGTCCTTGCCGACATTCATCATTTCGGCATTGGTTATGTCGGTCTTCCGGCCCTTCGAGACCTTCAGCGCCACGTCGCCCGTCACGCTTTCCGACTGGTTGCCGCCGACCGACATCGTCTCGTCGCTGCCCACGGTCACGCTGCGCTTGCCGCCGATGGTCCAGCTGTCGTCCGATCCGACCGAATGCGTCTCGGACGCCCCCACCGTCACATCGCGGCTGGCGCCGATGGTCATGGTCTGCGCCGCCCCCACCGTCCGGGTCTCGGACGCCCCCACCGTATCCACCCGCGCCGCGCCCACCGTCACCGTCTGCACGATGGCAACGGTCTGGGTGTGGTTTGCCCCGATGGTTTCGCTGGAATTCGACCCGACGCTGATCGTTTCGTTCGACCCCACCGACAGCACGCGGTTGACTCCCACCGTCTCGGTATCGTTGTTGCCGATGCTGGTGGTCTGGTCATGCCCGACCGTCACCGACTTGTCGTTGCCCACGGTCTCGGTGCGGTCGTGGCCGATGTCCTGCTTGGCGTCATGGCCCACGTCCTCGGCGAAGTCATTGCCGATGGTGCGGGATTCATTGTTCTTGACCAGCTCGTTATGGTCCTTCTCGGCTTGGAAGTAGACCTCTTCCGATCCCTTCTTGTCTTCGAAGCGCATCTCGTTCCAGCCGCCGCCACCGGGCGAGGAGTTCGACTTCCACCCCGATTGCGTGGCATTCGCCGGAAGACCGTAGGGCGGCATCTGCGCGGCGTTGTAGACCCGTCCGGTGATGATCGGCATGTCCGGATCGCCCTCCAGAAAATCGACGATCACCTCTTGCCCGATCCGGGGAATCTGGATGAAGCCCCAGCCCGACCCGGCCCAGACCGAGCTGACGCGGACAAAGCAGCTGGAGTTTTCATCCTTGCCGCCCAGCCGGTCCCAGTGGAACTGCACCTTCACGCGGGAATATTCGTCGGTGAAGATTTCCTCACCCGATGGCCCCACCACCACCGCCGTCTGCGGCCCCGACATCAGCGGTTTCGGGGTTCGACGCTCGGGCCGGAAGGTCAGCGCATGCGGTTGCAGCTTCAGGCGGACCCCGAAACCCTCGCCCAGCCGCTGCAACCCCGAGCGGTACTGGTCATCCCACATCTCATAATCCGACCGCAGCACCAGATACTTCACGTTCTCCGCCTCGCGGTCGAACTCCTCCAGCGTGAAGCTGACCCCGGACCAGAGACCCCGCACGCTTCCCGCAGCATCCACCCGCACATGTGGCGCCTGTGCCTCTTCCAGCCGGATCGTCGCCAGGGGCTCGCCTGCGCCGACCTCGATGTAGTCGCCGGGATAGTGGTAAAGCTCGCCTTTCGCCGCCGCATGTGACTTCGGCGCCTCGGACTTGGTCATCAGGTCAGTCGCGGGCTTCTTGAAATCGTAGTCGGTATGGACATAGGCCCCCGACCGGACCGAGGCGCGCGGCAGGAAATCGGTAAGGACATCGTCCTGCCCGCTTACGCTTCCGGTCTCGCCGCGGAACTTTACCGTCTCGAACCCTTCGGCATCCTTCACGCTGGCATTGGCATCCGACAGGACCAGCGTGTGTTCCCCGTCGGCATGGTCGAAGTGATAGAAGATCCCCTCATGCTCCAACAGCCGCTGGACGAAGTTCAGGTCGCTCTCGCGGTATTGCACGCAATAGTCGCGCGGCGGGTATGAGGCTTTCAGCCGCTTTTCCACCTTCACATGGGCATAGGGCTTGAACACCTCCTCGACGATCTCGACCACGCTTTTCTTCTGGAAGATCCGGTTGTCGCTGCGGTTGGTCAGGAACCAAAGCCAGGGCCGCAGAACCACACGGTAATGGGCATATTCCTCGCGGTATTCGTGAAAGGCAAACTCGGCGACGATGCCGTGGAAGAACCGCTTGGCGCTTTCGGTGCGAAGGGTGATCGTGACCGGAGTGCCCAGAATGTCTTCCGGCTTGATGTCGATGTCCTTGCTGATCAGCCCGGTCTCGTAGCGGAAACACTGGCTGATCTCGTCATAGCCTTCCATCTGCGCAAAGAGCAGCTTGTCGCCCAATGCCGTGCTGACAGTGATGTTGCGGTCGTCAGCCATGCTGGTCACTCCTGTCGAAATCGCGGTCAAATCGGGGGTCGGGCAAATGCACTGCCACTCTAGCGTAGAATCGCGGAATTGGCGCTGAATTCGTGGTCAGAGCGCGGTGGGGCAGACCAGACCCTTCAGCAGCTTCCAGCGCGACAGTGGATTGGCCTCCAAAGGCAGGGTGACCTCCATGAAAAGCCGCGCATTGCCGGACTTGAGGTCGATCAGAAAGCGCTTGCCGCCATCGCGTTCCCGCAGGCGGATGCCGTCGAGAATGCGGAACAGGCCCCATTCCCCCGGCTGGGCCAGCGTGGCGCTGCCTGCCGAGCTGGTGAACCGGACCTCTGCCCCGGCAGCGGGGTTGGTGCCGGGCCAGGCCAGTTTCAGCGGTTCCACGGTCGTCTCCACCGGCCCGCCTTGCCCGCCGATGGCCACGAAGGTCTTGCCGCGTTCCGCCAGCGCGGCCAGCGTCAGTTCGGCCCCCTGCCCGGAAAAACCCGCCGCGATGGCCTGGGTCCGTTGCAGGAACTCGGCGCTTTTCGGGTCAAGGCCTGCGAAACGGGCATCGGGCTTCCAGCGCCAGGGGGTGCTGGACGTGTCGATATAGGGTTCGGCGCGGGTGCGGTAGAAGCTGTCGATGGCCCCCCCGGCCCCCAGCAAGGCCGTGACCTCGCTCAGTGCCGCATCGGAGCCTTCGGCGAAGGGATAATGCGCTTCGGTCACTTGCTTGCACAGCGACAGGACCTCGGTCTGCCAGGCCTTCGTCAGCGGGTTCGACAGCGGGTCGGCCTGTGCCGCGCTGGTCTGGACCAGCACATCCTCGACGATCTGCACCACCATCGGCGGGGCCGTCCGCAGCGCCGCCAGCGTGGCCCCCCGCGCCTTGGCCGTCATCAGCCGCTGCAACCCGCGCGGCTCGTCCCGGTCCATCGCGCCAAGCGCCACGTTCAGGCTGGCGAAAAGGCGCGCGATCTCGTCCATCCGGCCATCTTCGGAATACTGGATCAGCGCCGCGAATTCCGAGGCGATACGCAACTGCATGGCATGAGGCCGGTTGCGGTCAAGGCCACCGACCTGCGCCCAGACCTCGGGGAGAAGGGCGGTCAGCGGCGAATCCGGCGCGGACAAACGACCAGAGATCAGCACCGCCTGTTCCGGGTCACTGAAGGGCCGTACCTGGATGTCGGCCAGGAACGCCTTCCACCGCGCCAGAGTCCCGCGCTGCAAGAGGTCCATCACCTGATCGGGTGCATCGTTCTGACCCGCCGGGACCTTGTCGAACAGCCGCGCCGCCTCGGCCCGCGTCACCTGCACCGCAAGACCGGCGCCGATGGTGCGGGCATAGTCCCAGCCTGCTTGCGTGAAAAGACCGGGGATCGGTGCCCCCATCCCTGCGCCTGACCGGCGTTGCAACACCACCGACAGACCGGGCACTGCCGCTTCCGGCACCCAGGGCGCAAGTTCGGCCGCGCCTTGGGAGCGTTGCAGTTCCAGATAGGCCCGCCCCGGCTCGGCGGAGTCGGCGGCATAGGTGCGCGCCTGGGCCAGAAGCTCGGGATCCGGCTGCGGCAAGGGCGTCTCGGGCGGTCTGAGCCGGGCGATATGGGGGGCCAGCGATTGCAGGTCGGGCAGAATCCCGGTTCGGTCCGTCAGCCAGCCCGCCAGATAGGCCGGGGTCCAGTCGGCCTGGCCGGACAGGATGCTCCAGGCCCGCAGCGTGTCATAAAGCGGCAGGCTCTCGCCCTCCGTCGCCAGCGCCGTATCGACCGCCCTTGCCAGCGCCCCCGGCAGATGTTTCTGCACCACCGTCTGATAGACCGCATCGGCCCGCAC
>JAGPEG010000245.1 GCA_018057165.1 Tabrizicola sp. | reverse complement strand
GCCCCGTTTCGCCGCCCGCGCGGCCAGCCGGTGAAAGCCCCGCGCGCCGGAACTGTCGATCAGCGGCACACCCGACATTTCCAGCACCAGCGCGCGCGGCGCCTCGGCGATGCGGTCCAGCACGCCGCCCAGTTGCGCGGCGGCGCCGAAGAAATACGGGCCGTCCAGATGATAGACCACCCGGTCCGCGCGCGGCACATCCAGATGCTCCTCGCGCGGGCGCATCGCCACGCCTTCGGACATGCGCTTGATGAACACGAGGCCCGCCAGCGCGAAGCCGACCACGATCCCCTCGGTCAGGTCGCGGAAGACGACGAGCAGAAAGGTGACGCTGACCACCAGCGCATCGCCGCGCGTGGACCGCAGCAGCGCCGCGAACTCCTGCCGTTCCGCCATGCCCCAGGCGACGACGCCCAGCACTCCGGCCAGCGCCGCCAGCGGGATCCAGGCGGCAAGCGGGGCCGCAATCATCAGGAAGGCCAAGAGGAACAGCGCATGCAGCAACCCCGAGACCGGCCCCCGGCTTCCCGCCCGCACATTGGTCGCGGTGCGCGCGATGGTTCCGGTGACGCAGAACCCGCCGAAAAGCCCGGACCCGATGTTCGCCACCCCCTGCGCCACCAGCTCCGCATTCGACCGATGCCGCGCGCCGGACATGCCGTCGGCCACCACGGCGGACAGCAGCGATTCAATCGCGCCCAGCAAAGCGAAACTTGCCGCCCAGGGCAGCGCCTCGCGCCACATCGACAGGTCCGGCAAGGCGGGAGCGGGCAACAGATGCGGCAAGTCACCGAAGCGGGTGCCGATGGTGGCGACCGGCAGTCCCAGCGCCCAGACCACCACCGAGGCCATCGTCACCGCGATCAGCATCCCCGGCCAGTGCGGCCTGACCCTGCGCAGCGCCAGGATCACCCCCGCCGTCAGCGCCGTCACGCCCACCGCACCCCATGTCACCGTCCCCCGCGCCGCCCACAAGGCCTGAACCTTCGCGATGATCTCCCCCGGTTCGGCCCCGGCCAGGGTCAGCCCGAACATCTCGCGCAGCTGGCTGGCGAAGATGATCACCGCGATCCCGGTGGTGAAGCCCACCGTCACCGGATAGGGGATATAGCGGATATAGGTCCCGAGCCGCAGCACCCCCGCCCCGATCAGGATCACCCCGGACAGGATGGTCGCCAGGATCAGCCCCTGCACCCCCGTCGCCGTCACGCAGGCCGCGACCAGCACGATGAACGCCCCCGCAGGGCCCCCGATCTGGTAGCGCGACCCGCCCAGCGCCGAAACCAGGAACCCGCCGACAATCGCGGTGAACAGCCCCCGCTCCGGCCCGACCCCGCTGGCAATCGCGATCGCCATCGACAGCGGCAGCGCCACGATGGCCACCGTCAACCCGGCCAGCGCATCGGCGCGCAACTGGGCCAATCCATAGCCCTCGCGCCAGACGGTCAGCAGCTTCGGCAGGAAGTCGGTCGGGCCATTGTGGCCCCGCGCGGTGTCGGTCATGATGGCGTCCAGGCCAGGGGAACGGCCAGTAATCGCTGGCAGGGCGGCAAGAATATCGCCAGAAGACGCCCGAGCCACCCCCCTGTCAACTGCTTCCGGTGCCGCATGTCAGACCGCCCCACCCGCCCCGATCCTGTCCAGCCCGCCAGCGACGACGCGCTCATCCTCGTCCGCCAGCTCCTCTCTCTCGGCCACGCGGCCCTTGCCTGGGAAGACCCCGACACCGGCACCCCCGGCATCAGCCGCATCGCCTTCCACCGCGACCCCGAAGCCGGTCTCCTGACTCTGGTCTCCGGACTTGCCCCCCACTTCCGCGCGCTGAGGGACCGGCCCGACTGCGCGCTGATGCTGGGCGAAGTGGGCGAAAAAGGCGACCCGATGACCCATCCCCGCCTGATGATCCGGGCGCGTGCCAGCTTCGTCGCCCAGAATGATCCCGCGCGCCCCGGCCTCCGCTCCCGCTGGCTGGAACGGAACCCGAAGGCCACGATCTACATCGACCTGCCGGATTTCGCCTTCGTCCGGCTGACGCCCGTCTCCGGCCTCCTGAACGGCGGCTTCGCCCGCGCCTTCCACCTCCGGCCCGAAGACCTGTGAAAAGGGCGGCCCCGAAGGACCGCCCGGTCTCCTCGCCCCAAGCGAACCGTCAGGCCGGCACATCCATCCGCATCGTGACCAGCGCCTTGCCCTTCACCGCCTCGCCCCAGCGGACCTGCGCCTCGTTGCCCCCCGCCCCGGTGCCCGGAACCGAATAGGGGAACACATAGCGCGCCGCATTCGCCGCCGTGCTGATCATCCCCTCCGGCGCCACCGCCTCGACCATGCGGATGCGCCCGCCGAAGGGCACGAAGCCACCCGCGCTGACGTTCCAGGTCTCGGCGGCAGTGTTCTGGGTGTGCATCACCTGCACCGGGTTGATGATCCACTGGCTGACGTTGTTGAAACTGTTCCCCTCCACCCGCACATTGCGCGCCTTGGCAAAATCCAGCGTGGCAAAGCTGGTGTCCACCATGTCCACCCGGTCCACGACATTTCCGAAACAGCGGAAGCTGTTCCCGGTGATCGACAGCCCGCTGAAGAAATGCCCCGCGCCATAGGGCTTCACCACGATCCAGCGGAACGCGGTCGAGGTGTCCGAGGCGATGAACACGTTGCCGACGATATTCAGCCCGCCGAACGAGAACTCGCCGTTCTCCTGTGGCTCGCTGTCATGCTCGTTGCCCCATTCGATGAAGCAG
>JAGPEG010000117.1 GCA_018057165.1 Tabrizicola sp. | reverse complement strand
CTCCAAGACCGAACCGGCAAACCGCTACCCCCGAGATTTCCGTGGCCATGGCCCGAACGCGCCGGATGCCCGCTGGCCCGGCGGCGCGAAGATCGCGGTGTCCGTCGTCCTCAACTACGAAGAGGGCGGCGAGAACAACATCCTGCACGGCGACGCCCAGTCCGAGGCCTTCCTTTCGGACATCGCCGGAGCCGCGCCATGGCCGGGGCAACGGCACTGGAACATGGAATCGATCTACGATTACGGCGCCCGCGCCGGGTTCTGGCGGCTGCATCGCCTGTTCACCGGGATGGAGATTCCGGTCACGATCTACGGCGTCACCTCGGCGCTGGCGCGGAACCCCGAACAGGTCGCCGCGATGAAATCCGCCGGGTGGGAGATCGCCTCCCACGGGTTGAAATGGGTCGAGCACCGCGACATGGCCCCCGAAGAAGAGGCGCGCCAGATCGCGGAAAGCTTCCGCCTGCACGAAGAGGTTGTCGGCGCACCGCCGCAGGGCTGGTACACCGGGCGCTGTTCGATGAACACCGTGCGCCTGACGGCCGAGACCCGCCGTCTGGCCTGGATTTCCGACACTTACGACGACGACCTGCCCTACTGGCGCGAATATGGCGACCACGACCAGCTGGTGATCCCCTACACGCTGGAAGCCAATGACATGCGCTTCGCCACCGCGCCGGGTTACATCACCGGCGAGCAGTTCTACCAGTATCTGAAGGACAGCTTCGACACCCTCTATGCCGAGGGCGAGGCAGGCCAGGCAAAGATGTTCTCCATCGGCCTGCACTGCCGCCTGATCGGCCGCCCCGGCAAGATCGCGGGGCTGAAACGATTTCTCGACTATGCAAGATCGCATACCGGCGTCTGGTTCCCGCGCAGGATCGAGATTGCCGAACACTGGCAAAAGACCCACCCGCACAAGCGGTTCGAGCGTCCAAGCCAGATGGCGCGCGAACGCTTCGTGGAACGGTTCGGATCCATTTTCGAACATTCTCCCTGGATCGCCGACCGCACCTTCGACCTGGAACTCGGCCCCGCGCATGACTCTGCCACCGGCCTGCACAATGCGTTGACCCGCATGTTCCGCTCGGCCTCGCCCGACGAACGCCTTGGCGTCCTGAAGGCGCATCCCGATCTTGCCGGCAAACTTGCTGCCGCAAAGCGCCTGACGCCCGAGTCGACCGCCGAACAGGCCTCCGCCGCCCTGGATGCGCTGACCGACGACGAGCGCGCGACCTTCCAGCGCCTGAACGGGGATTATGTGCAAAAGCACGGCTTCCCCTTCATCATCGCCGTCCGCGACAACACCAAGGCCTCTGTCCTGCAGGCCTTCCAGACCCGCCTGGCCAACGACACCGCCACCGAATTCGCCACTGCCTGCGCGCAGGTGGAACGTATCGCCCAACTCCGTCTCAAGGACCAACTGCCATGACCGGCTATTACGCCCCGCCCGGCGGCTTGCCGCCGCAAACCGCCCTGATGACCCAGCGCGCAGTCTTCACCAGCGCCTATGCCTTCATCCCGAAGGGCTGCTTTTCCGACATCGTCACCAGCTCCCTGCCCGGCTGGGCCCGGACGAAACTCTGGCTCATCGCCCGGCCCATGTCGGGCTTTGCCGAGACCTTCAGCCAGTATGTGATGGAAGTCGCCCCCGGCGGCGGCTCCGACGCCCCCGATCCGGACCTGGGGGCGGAACACTGGCTTTTCTTCACCGGCGGCCTTGCCACCCTCACCCTCGACGGCACCGGCTATGAAATGGAGTCAGGCTCCTATGCCTATATCCCCGCCGGCAGCCGCTGGACGCTGCTGGCCGTGGGCAAGTCCCCCGCCCGCTTCCACTGGCTGCGCAAGATCTACGAACCCGCCCCCGGCACCCCCGCCCCCGAGGCGCTCATCATCAACGAACGCGACGTGCCCGTCCGCTGGATGCCCGACACCGGCGACCGCTGGGGCACCACCCGCTTCGTCGAACCCGACGACATCCGCCACGACGCCCATGTCAACATCGTCACCTTCCAGCCCGGCGGCGTGATCCCCTTCGAGGAAACGCATGTGATGGAGCACGGCCTCTATGTCCTGGAAGGCAAGGCCGTCTACAAGCTGAACCAGGACTGGGTGGAAGTGGAGGCCGGCGATTTCATGTGGCTCCGGGCCTATTGCCCGCAGGCCTGCTATGCCGCCGGTCCGGGGCGCTTCCGCTATCTCCTCTACAAGGACGTCAACCGCCACGCCAAACTGCGCGGCCCCGGCGCCTTCGGGCCCGTACGCTGATGCTTTCATTCTGGTCCAAATATCCCGGGGGTCCGGGGGCAGGCCCCCGGTCCGACGGCAGCGAACAGGGCGCCGGATGAGAACCCTCGTCCCGTCCCCCCTCACGCCCGAGACCTTCGCCCCCTTCGGCGATGTCCTCGACGCCACCGGCGACTTCCGCCTGATCAACGCCGGCCTCTGCCAGCGCCACCACGACCGCGCGACGCTCGACTTCGGTCCCGAAGGCCGCGCCGGGATCTCGGTTTTCCAGGCCCGGCCCCGCGCGCTGCCCTATGCGTTCGACCTGATCGAACGCCACCCCGAGGGCAGCCAGGCCTTCCTCCCGATGACCGAACATCCCTTCCTGGTCATCGTCGCCACCGGGCCGGACGCCCCCCCGCAGGCCTTCCTCACCAATGGCGCGCAGGGCATCAACCTGCATCGCGGCATCTGGCACGGCGTCCTGGCACCGCTCCATGCCCCCGGCCTTTTCGCCGTGGTCGACCGCATCGGAACCACCCCGAACCTGGAGGAACACCGTTACCCGGCCCCCTGGACAGTCCTCGCCCCCTGAGGATGCCGCGCAAGGCGACGGGTCCCTTTCCCCCCTGACAGCCCCCGCGCCGCCGTCTAAGCTTGCGGTCGAGGCAACAGGGACACCGCGCATGACCGAGGCCAGGATCCGCTCGCGCCTGCGCGCGCTTTACGAAGGGGCGGGCGAAACCGGCGACAGGTTCCGTTACCTGCTCCTCGCCTTCGACCTTCTGACCGTGACCTGGCTCGTCGCCTCGTCCTTCTTTGAACGCGGCGCCCATCACACCCGGATCGACCTGGCGATCGGCCTCGTCTTCCTCGCCGATCTCCTCGCCCGGCAATTCATCTCGCGCCGCCCGCTGCGCGATCTCTTCAGCTTCTGGGGCCTGGCCGATCTTCTGGTGATCATCTCGCTTCTGGTCCCGATCTGGGGCGAGGGGCTGGCCTTCCTGCGTGTCCTGCGGCTTTACCGGGTCTTCCACTCGCCCCGGACCATCGACCAGCTGCGCGATGACATTCCCGGCTTCCGTCGCCACGAAATCGCGATCCGGGCCGCGCTGAACCTGCTGATCTTCATCTTCGCGATGACCGCTCTGGTCTATCAGACCCAGTCCGGCCTGAACGACAAGATCGGCAATTACGCCGACGCGCTCTATTTCACCGTGACCACGCTGACGACCACGGGCTTCGGCGATGTGACGCTGGTCGGCACATCCGGCAAGCTGCTGTCGGTCGCGGTCATGATCTTCGGGATCAGCCTGTTCCTGCGGCTGGTGCAGGTCGTCCTGCGCCCCAACAAGGCCTATTTCCCCTGCCCGACCTGCGGCTTGCGCCGCCATGACCACGACGCCGTCCATTGCAAGGCCTGCGGCGCGGTGCTGAACATTCCCGACGACGGGCTGGATTGAAACACCCAGCCCGGACAAGCCGCCTATGGATTATCGAGAATTCCAGTAGTCCGCATGCAGTTGCGCCGCTTCATCCCCTAGCAGCGGACCAACAACTTCTGTCGGACGCTGCCCCGCCTCGAACACGGTTCTGCAGGGCAGGTCGAGCGTGGGATTTTCGTCGTGAGCTCCGGTGATTGCCTTCATGTCATGCTCAGCCAGTCCGAACACGACGCGCCCGATGCCGACCCAGTAGATCGTGCCCGAACACATCGCACAGGGTTCGGCAGAGGTGTAAAGCGTGCACGAGGCAAGCTCCTCGTCGCTCAGGTTTACCCGCGCCCATTGCGCCAGCAACCGTTCGGCGTGGGCTGTCCGGTCGCCACCACCGGATTGATAGCCATTAAGCTGCTCATGCAGCACATTGCCGTCCTTGTCGGCAAGGAGCGAACCGAATGGGTGTTCTCCGGCGGTGCGGGCCCGAAGTGCAACGTCAAATGTCTGGCGAAGCAGGCGCTCATCATACGGACGTTGTGGCATCTGCCAAACCTCTTGAAACGCTGTGCAAGGATACCATCGAATACCCCCTGCTCCAAGCCGTCAGATGCAGCGGGAGTCTGATCCGGGGCCGCGGATCACCGCCAGACCCGAACTCGGACGGCGTCGCGAACTGTTCCCAAACCCAAATGTCCACACGCCCAAAATGGTTCACAGTACATAGGATTTCGTCCTGCGCGGATGCCGACGAGCCAACCGGAAGGCAGCCTACGCGCGATCAGCCCTCGCCGCCCTCGTCCTTCCTGACCTCGTAATGGTCGAACGCGCTGGTGAACCAGGCCGTGCCCCGTGTCGCCGCAGCCAGCGCCACGAACAGCGCATCCTCCGCCGCCATCGGCAGGAGAAGCTGGAACACATCCCAGCCTGCCGCAGTCTCATGCGCCTCGAAGCCCAGGACCTGCCCTTTCATGCCCGACACCAGCGGCACCAGCGCCCCGGAAAACATCGAGGGCACCTGGATTTCCACCTTCATCACCGGCTGCAACAGCACGGTGCCCACCTCGGCCAGCGCCTCGCGGATCGCCGACTTGCCCGCCGTGCGGAAGGCATGGTCCGAACTGTCCACCGCATGCGACTTGCCGTCCTTCAGCTCGACCGCAACATCGACGACCGGATGGCCCAGCGGACCTTTCGCCAGCCCGTCGCGCGCGCCCTCCTCGACCGAGGGGATGTAGTTGCGCGGCACCGTGCCACCCTTGACCGTCTCGGTGAAGGCAAAGCCCGCCCCGCGCGACTCGGGGCGGATCGCCACCACCACATCGGCGAACTGGCCCGCGCCCCCGGTCTGCTTGCGGTGACGGTGATGCACTTCCGTCCCGCGCAGGATCGTCTCGCGCAGTGCGGTCGGCACCGGGCTTTCGCCGACCGGAACCGCGAAATCGCCGCCGATCTTCGCCAGCACCCGGCGCAAATGCAGCGGCCCCTGCGTCGCCAGCACCGGCCGGCCCGTGCCCTCGTCCGAGGCCAGGCCCAGCGCGGGATCGATCTCGGCCAGTCGGCCCAATGCGGCCAAGAGACGGCTGTCGTCCTTGTCATGCCCCGGCGCGATGATCCGCCGGAAGGGTGAGGCCGCCCCGCCGCCCGCCAGCCGCTCGCCCGTGTCGCGGCTGAAGGCCTGCCCCGCCGACAGGTGGTCCGACTTCACGGCCAACCCGATCTGCCCCGCCGCAAGCTGCCCCAGCGGCGTCTTCGCATCAAGATCGGTGATCGACCCCAGATCCGCGCCGCCGAGTCGCGCCCCACCGCCGACCGAACCCTCCAGCGCCCGCACCAGCACCGTCTTGCCCAGATGCTTCAACTGGTCGGCCAGCGCCCCCACCGCAAGGGTCCCGGCCCCGAAACGGCTGCGCGTCTGCTCGACCCCCGGCGCGTCATGCCGCAGCGACTTCATCAGCCGGGTGATGCCATGCCCCTTGCTGGCCGAGCCGATGAAGCACTCGATCACCGCATTGTCCCGCAGCGCCCGCGCCGCGACGGCATAGACCTCTTCCGCCAGCGGCTGCCGGTCCTCGATCAGCTCCTCCATCAGGTGATCGTCCAGATCGGCATAGCTTTCCAGAAGCTCGGTCCGCGCCGCCGCCTCGCGGTCCTTCACGCTGTCCGGCATCTCGATCAGCGCCGAATGCTTGCCCTCCTCGAACTTCCAGGCCCGCTCCGACACCAGATCGACAAAGCCGGTGATCGTGCCGCCGTCGCGGATCGGCACTTCGCGCAAGACGATGTGGTGGCGCGAATAGGCCTGCAATGCCGCGACGATCTCGGCGATCCGGTGCTGGGCGCTGTCGATCCGGTTGATGAAGATGATCGCGGGCACCTCCAGTTCCTCGACCCGCCGGAGGAAGGGGGCGGCCAGGACCGCGCTCTCGGCATCGGCGGGGACGCAGATCACCGCGATGTCCGACACCGCCAGCGCCGCGCCCACCGAGGCAAGGTTCTCCGCCCCGCCGACCACATCCACCGCCGCCCAGTCTTCGCCCATGAAGCCGAAGGAGCTGACACTGGCGACGCCGGGAATGCTCAGTGCCTTGCCGCGCTTGTCGTCCAGGCTGGCAAGCGCCTGGACCAGCGTCGTCTTTCCGGCACCCGACGGCCCGAGGATGGTGAATAGGCGCATGGCTGTCCCCCTCGTGGTGTTGCTGATCCGGTGCCGCGTCTGGGCTGGTCGCCGGTCGCTGGTCTGGTGCAAGCATGGCCCGCCGAAAGCCCCCGCGTCAAATGCGGAACGCAGTCGCGGGTGGTTCGTCAGCCGGTCGACAAGGCGCTATCGGCTCAGGCGCCCGACCTGCGGGCAAAGCTTGCGAATTCCTTAACGCCCGCGCTTAGAAATTTGATTTGAAAAGAAAATCTGGATTTGTCCACCGTGGACATCTCACCCCATCCGCAGAGCCATATCCAGCATCCGGTTGGAAAACCCCCATTCGTTGTCATACCAGCCGAAGACCCGCAGCATCCCCCCGGCCGAAACCTTGGTCTCCGGGCAGGCCATCACCACCGACTCGGGTCGCGCCCGCAGGTCGGTCGAGACCAGCGGCCGGTCCGTCGCCCCGATCACCCCCCCCGCCGCCCGGAAGGCCGCGTTGACCTCTTCGACCGGGGGCCGTCTCAAAGTCACCAGATGGAAGTCCACACAGGACACACTCGCCACCGGCACCCGCACCGCCTGCGCGACGATCCGCCCCGCCAGCTCCGGCAGCACCCCGTCCAAGAGCCGCGCCGCCGAGGTCGTGGTCGGCACCATCGACAAGGCCGCCGCCCGGCTGCGCGGATAGTCGGCAGCCGGCGCATCCACCGTCGGCTGGCTGCCGGTGTAGCAATGGACCGTCGTCATCGACCCGGTCACGATCCCCCAGTTTTCATGGATCAGCTTCGCCAGCGGAGCCAGCGCGTTCGTCGTGCAGGAGGCGTTCGACACGATCTTCTGCCCTCCCAGAACCGCGTCGTTCGCCCCCAGCACCACCGTCACCTCCGCGGCCTGGGACGGCCCGGACACCAGCACCCGCGCGGCCCCGGCCCTGAGACCCCGCTCCGCCACCTCCCGCCCCTCGGCCCGCCCGGTGCATTCCATCACCAGGTCGACGCCCGTCAGGTCAAGGCTCGACAGGTCGGGCGTGCGATGCAGCGGCACCCGCCGCCCGTCGATCACCAGCGCGCCATTGTCCCGCGCGACGCTGCCCTTCCAGGGTCCGAACACGCTGTCATATTCGAAGAGATAGGCGCACATCTCCGCTGCGGCGATATCGTTGACCCCGACGATCTCCAGCCCCGCCCAATGCTCCGGCGCCATGAGATAGGCCCGCAGCACCGACCGCCCGATCCGTCCGAACCCGTTGATGAAGACCCGCATCGGCCTGCCCTCCCGCGCGCTGCGATTATCCAGTCTCACCACGGGTTTGCGGGCAGTTCAACAGGCGTTTGATCAAAACTTGTGCCCGTCACAATACGGGGCTCAGTCTCCGACCTCGATCCCAAGGCCCTGCTCGCGCGCGCGCTGAACTGCCACGGCGGCCACCGCAAGGTCCTGAAGGCCCACGCCGGTTCCGTCGAAAAGCGTGATCTCGTCGCCCGACTTCCGCCCCGGATGCACCCCGATCAGCACATCGCCCAAGGGCAGGATCGCGCTGGCCTCCAGCATCCCGGCCCCCACCGCATGCTGGGCCTCGCCGATGGTCACGGATTGCGCCACCTCGTCGGTGAACACGCTTGCGGCAGCGACCAGCTTCGGCGCGACCTCCTGCTTGCCCTTCGTGTCGGTCCCCATGCAGGACAGATGCGTGCCGGGAGCGACATGTTCGGCCAGAAGGCTCGCGGCGGGCGACGAGGTGATGGTCACGATCACCTCTGCCTCGCGCATCCGGGGCAGGTCCACCGCCTCGAACGGCAGTCCCAGTTCGGCGGCGACCGCGCCAAGCTTCGGCAGCATCTCGGGATGCAGGTTCCAGGCGATCACCCGCTCGAACCGCCGCACCCGCGCGGCCGCGCGCAGCTGGAATCCCGCCTGATGCCCCGCGCCGACAATGCCAAGGACATGCGCCTCGGGACGCGCCAGCCGGTCGATGGCAATCGCGCTGGCCGCCGCCGTGCGCAATGCGGTCAGGAGATTCCCGCCGACCATCGCCACGGGCCGCCCGGTGTCGGGATCGAACAGGAAGACCGAGGACTGGTGATTGATCAGCCCCTTCGCCGCATTTCCGGGAAAGTAGCCGCCCGCCTTCACTCCCAGCTGCCCGCCCGCCCGGTCGAGACCGGATTTGAAGCCATACTGCCGCCCCTCCCCCAAGGCCTCGCGCACCACGGGGAAATTATAGGCATCCCCGCGTGCCATCGCGGCGAAACAGGCCTCGACGGCGCGAAATGCGTCTTCGGGGGTGACAAGCGAGGCGATCAGCGCCTCGGGAACGATCAGCATGACGGCCTTCCCAGGGACCCATGCCCTGATTTGCTCTTTTCCAAATACTCCCGCCGGAGGCTCCGATGCGGAAGCCGGGCGATGGCTCAGTAAGCCTTGCCCCGCGCCGAGACCGGCCAGACCACCTCGACCTTGCCATTGCGGACCCCGACATACCAGTCATGCACGTTGCAGGTCGGGTCGCAGTGGCCGGGGATCAGCTTCAGCTTGTCGCCGACCTTCAACACGCCGTGCGGGTCCTCGATCACCCCGTGTTCGTCGCTGCATTTGGCGTATTTCACGTCCGTGCGTCCGAAGATCACCGGCAGGCCCGAATCCACCGACTGCGCCTTGAGGCCCGCGTCGCAGATTGCCTTGTCGGCCTTCACATGGCTCATCACCGAGGTCAGGATGAAGAGCGCATTCTCCCATTCGCCCCGGTCGATCCGGTTTCCGTCCTGGTCAAGGATGCGGCCATAATCGGCATCCATGAACGCATAGCTGCCGCATTGCAGCTCGTTGTAAACCCCTGATCCGCTTTCGAAATAATACGACCCCGTGCCGCCACCCGACACCAGATCGGGTTTCAGACCGGCAGCCGTCAGCGCGTCCACGCAACCCTTGACCTGCGCAATCGCCGCATCGAGCTTGGCCTTGCGGTCCTCGTACTTGTCCATGTGCTGCATCGCGCCCTGATAGGCCTGGATGCCGGTAAACTTGAGGTTCGGAGCCGCCGCGACGGCCTTGGCAATCGCCACCACCTCCTCCGGCGTCTTCACCCCGCAGCGCCCCGCGCCGCAGTCGATTTCCACGAAGGCCTCGATCTCGGTCCCGTGCTTCACCGCCGCCGCCGACAGATCGGCCACGTTCGCCACATCGTCCACGCAGACGATGATCCGCGCCCCAAGCTTCGGCAGCCGCGCCAGCCGGTCGATCTTGGCCGG
>JAGPEG010000244.1 GCA_018057165.1 Tabrizicola sp. | reverse complement strand
CCTGCAGGATCAGGCGGTGGCCTATGGCGTCGATTTCAGCCGCTTCCGCGAAGCCAAGCGCGCCAGTGAGGACATGGACCTTGGCCCGCTGGTCGCGACAGCGATGACGCGCTGCATCAGCTGCACACGGTGTGTCCGCTTCACGACCGAAGTGGCGGGGATCAACCAGATGGGCCAGACCGGACGGGGGGAAGACAGCGAGATCACGACCTATCTGGCCGGAACGCTGGATTCCAACTTGCAGGGCAACATCATCGACCTCTGCCCGGTGGGGGCGCTGACCTCGAAGCCCTATGCCTTCACCGCGCGGCCCTGGGAGCTGACCAAGACCGAGAGCATCGACGTGATGGATGCGCTGGGGGCGAACATCCGCGTCGACACCAAGGGCCGCGAAGTCATGCGCTTCCTGCCGCGCAACCATGACGGCGTGAACGAGGAGTGGATTTCCGACAAGACCCGCTTCGTCTGGGACGGGTTGCGGCGGCAGCGGCTGGACACGCCCTATGTGCGCGAGAACGGACGCTTGCGGAAGGCGACCTGGGGCGAGGCGCTGGAGAAGGCGGCTGCGGCGATGAAGGGCAGGAAGGTGGCCGGTCTGGTCGGCGATCTGGCCCCGGTTGAGGCGGCGTATTCGTTGAAGCTGCTGGTGGAATCTTCGGGCGGCAAGGTGGAATGCCGGACCGATGGTGCGAAACTGCCCGTCGGCAACCGCTCGGCCTATGTCGGCACGGCGAAGATCGAGGACATCGACAGCGCCAAGGTGATCCTCTTGATCGGGACCAATCCGCGCGTGGAATCCCCGGTGCTGAATGCCCGCATCCGCAAGGCCTGGACCAATGGCGCGATGGTGGGGCTGTTCGGCGAGAAGGTCGATCTGACCTATGATTACAAGCACATGGGTACCGACCGCGCGGCGCTGGTGGAGCTGGTGGGCCGGGTGACGGAAAAACCCGACACGCTGGTCATCATCGGCCAGGGTGCTGTCAACGAGGCCGATGGCGAGGCGGTGCTGTCGCAGGTGATGGCCTATGTTCAAGGTTCCGGCGCGAAGTTCCTGGTGCTGCACACGGCGGCGGGCCGGGTCGGCGCGATGGATGTGGGCGCCGTGACCGAAGGCGGGCTGTCCAAGGCCACCGAGGGCGCACAGGTGATCTACAACCTGGGCGCGGATGAGGTCGAGATCATCCGCGACGGGGCCGATGCGCCCTTCGTGATCTATCAGGGGAGCCACGGCGACCGGGGCGCGAACCGGGCGGACATCATCCTGCCGGGCGCGGCCTATACCGAAGAGAACGGGCTTTTCGTCAATACCGAGGGGCGGCCCCAGCTGGCCTTCCGCGCCGGGTTTGCGCCGGGCGAGGCGAAGGAAAACTGGGCGATCCTGCGGGCCTTGTCGGCAGAACTGGGCGCGCAGCTGCCGTGGGATTCGCTGGCGGGCTTGCGCACGGCACTGGTGACGGCGCATCCGCATCTGGGCCGGATCGACGAAGTGCCCCAGAACGCCTGGGTTCCGCTGGAGGTGAAGCTTCCGGCCAAGGCCAGCTTCCGCAATGCGATCCGGGATTTCTACCAGACCAACCCGATTGCGCGGGCCTCGACGGTGATGGCGGAACTTTCCGCGATGGCCAAGGCCCGCGCGGCGGCCCCGATTGCGGCGGAGTAGCCGGATGGCGCAGCGCCTTTCCCTGCTGGCGACCCTTGGCACCGCGACAGCGGCGCTGGGGGCTTGCGCGCCCGGCAGAGAGGTGCCAGAGGAACGCGGGCAAACTGCGGTCTATCAGGGGGTTTCGACCATCCTCCTTGACAAGGATCTGGTCAGCTTCTCGGTCGCGATGACCGGGGCGAAGGACCGGGCGGATGTCGAGGCTTATGGCCGCTGTGCTGCCGCGCAATATGCGCTGGATCAAGGGTTTGGCTTCGCGCGGCAAGTGCGGACCATCGTGACGAAGAAGGGCCGGACATGGTACGGGGATGCGGTCTACCTCATCTCGGCCAGCCTGCCCGAGGGCTTGCGGACCGTGGACGCGGAAGTCGCGGTGACGGAATGCGCCGAGCTTGGAATACCTGGCCAGTAAGGCTGGCGGTTTGAGGATGAGGGACTGACATGGACGGGTTTCTTGCCACGGGGTTCGGAACGGCGGTGCTGATCGCGGCGCAGTCGCTTCTGATTGTGGCTTTCGTGATGATCAGCCTGCTCTTCCTCGTCTACGGCGACCGGAAGATCTGGGCGGCGGTGCAGATGCGGCGCGGCCCGAACGTGGTGGGGCCGTTCGGCCTGCTGCAATCGGTGGCCGATGCGCTGAAATATGTGGTGAAGGAAATCGTCGTCCCCGCCGGGGTGGACCGCCCGGTGTTCTTCCTGGCGCCGATGCTGTCCTTCGTCCTCGCCATCCTCGCCTGGGCGGTGATCCCGTTTGATGACGGCTGGGTGCTGGCCAACATCAACGTGGCGATCCTGTTCGTCTTCGCGGTCTCCTCGCTGGAGGTCTACGGCGTGATCATGGGCGGCTGGGCCTCGAACTCCAAATACGCCTTCCTCGGCTCGTTGCGGTCGGCGGCGCAGATGATCTCTTACGAGGTGTCGCTGGGCCTGATCATCATCGGGGTGATCATCTCGACCGGGGGGATGAACTTCTCCTCCATCGTGGCGGCGCAGGACGGGGACTGGGGCCTGTTCAACTGGTACTGGCTGCCGCATTTCCCGATGGTCTTCCTGTTCTTCATCAGCGCGCTGGCCGAGACCAACCGCCCGCCCTTCGACCTTC
>JAGPEG010000116.1 GCA_018057165.1 Tabrizicola sp. | reverse complement strand
TCGGTGACGATGGTCAGTTCGGTCGGACGGGTCAGCGCCTCAAGCGCCGAGATGGCGGCCAGAAGTTCCATCCGGTTGTTGGTGGTCTGGGCCTCGCCGCCTTGCAGGGTGCGCTCCTTCACGACCATGCCGTTCTCGCGCGCCAGCATCAGTACGCCCCAGCCGCCGGGGCCGGGGTTCCCGGAGCAGGCGCCGTCGGTATAGGCGAAAAGTTCGGGCATGGTCAGGCCTGCAAGGGAATGGCAAGGCAGGCGAGGGTCACGACCGTCAGCATGACCCGCAGCCGCAACCACCAGCGCGGGGCGAGGCCCCAGGCCTGGAACGTGGCGTCAAGGAGGAGGAGGCCGACGAATCCGGCGGCGAGGAAGATCGCCGAGGTGTCGGAGGCATCGGCGACCATCACGAAGCCCCAGAGCGCGGGAATGACCGACAGGGTGTAGGCGATGGCGGCCTGTTTCCCTTCGGTCTTGGTGGCAAAACCCCAGAGCACCCCGGACATGAAGGACAAGATGACCGTGCCCCAGGTCAGCCCGACATAGGACCCGAGGAACATCGGCGACAGAACCTGCCCGGCCCAGGCGGAAAGGGCGGGCGACAGATGCGTGGCGGCGGACCAGAGGAAGGGGATCAGTCCGGCAAGGCCGAGAAGAAGGGCAGGGCGGGGGATGCGGGCATCGTCACTCATGCGGCTGGTCTAGCCTGAGGCGACGGGCATGACCAGCGGTCAGTCCGGGTCGGTGAAACGGTCGAAGCGCGGCGGGATCGCGGCGGCGATGGCGGCCAGCACCTTGCCGACGCGGGGCACATCGGCTTCGGCAGGCTGCGACGGAAGCTCTACGGTCCCCGCGACCAGGTTGACCCGGCCCCAGGTCAATCCGCCGCCGACCATCGGGGTATCGGTTTCGCGCGCGGGTCTTTCGATCAGACCACTTTCCGTCGCGGCGGCGCGGATTGCCTCGAGCGCGGCTTCGGCGACCTTGGCATGGCGCAGCTTGCAGGCCGGACCTTCGGTTTCATAGCCCTTGCAATGCTTCAGCTCCAGTTGCCCGTCCTCTCGGATCAGCACGCTGGTTTCCCAGGCGTATTCAGGGGGCAGGCTGCCCGAGTCCGTCCAGTAGTCGGCAAGGACCGGAGAAAGTTCGTCGGCACCTGCGGGCACGGTGAGGGCAAGGAGGATGGCAACGGGTCTCAGCATCAGGCGGGCTCACGCAGGATGCGGGGGACCTTGAACTCGATGTCCTCGACGGTAGTTTCGACCAGGTCCAGGGTGACGGCGTAGCGGGTGCGGAAGGCGTCGATCACTTCGTTGACCAGCACTTCGGGGGCAGAGGCTCCGGCGGTCAGGCCGATGGCGCGGGCGCCTTGCAGGGCGCGCCAGTCGATGTCGGCGGCGCGCTGGATCAGCATGGAGTAGGAACACCCGGCGGCGGCCCCGACCTCGACCAGACGCTTGGAGTTCGAGGAGTTCGGGGCGCCGATCACCAGAAGGGCGTCGATCTTCGGGGCCACGGCCTTGACGGCGGCCTGGCGGTTGGTGGTCGCGTAGCAGATGTCATCGTGGGCGGGGGCGTGGATCAGGGGGAAGCGGGCCTTCAGCGCGGCGGCGATCTCGGCGGTATCGTCGACCGAAAGCGTGGTCTGGGTGATGAAGGCGAGCTTTGCCGGGTCGCGGACCTGCAGAGTGGCGACGTCGGCGACGGTTTCCACCAGCAGCACCTCGCCCGGGGGAAGCTGACCCATGGTGCCGACCGTTTCGGCATGGCCGGCGTGACCGATGTAGATCATCTGGGTGCCGGCCTCAAAGTGGCGGGCGGCTTCGTTGTGGACCTTCGTCACCAGGGGGCAGGTGGCGTCGACGGCGATCATCTGGCGTCGGCTCGCCTCGGCCGGGACGGATTTGGGGACGCCGTGGGCGGAGAAGACGACGGGGCGGTCGGTGGGGCAGTCTTCCAGTTCCTCGACGAAGACGGCTCCTTGCGCGCGCAGGGCGTCGACGACGAATTTGTTGTGGACGATCTCGTGGCGGACGTAGACCGGGGCGCCCCATTTTTGCAGGGCCATCTCGACGATCTTGATCGCGCGATCCACCCCGGCACAGAAGCCGCGGGGGGCGGCGAGATGGAGGGTGAGGGGGGGCAGGTCGGGCATCGGCGGTTCCGGGGGAGGTGTCAGGCCAGACTTAGGGCCTGCGAGGCCCGGCGTCCAGTGCGGGGGGTGTCCACGGTGGACAAATTGGAAATATCAAATCATTTCAAAAGGTTGATATTTTTCGTTAGGGGAAGGTTAACTTTTTCCCGCAGCCGGAAACCTGGAGCTATCCCGCGAAAGCCGCAGCCCCCAGCCAGCCGAGGGCGATGTAGCGCCCGGTCTTGGCCAGCGCGACGATCACGATGAAGACCGGAACCGGCACTCGCAGAACCCCGGAGGCGGCAACGATCATGTCGCCGAACGGTGCCCAGGACAGAAACAAGAGCCAGATGCCCCAGCGTGCGAACCAACGCTCGGCGCGGGCAAGCTGTGGCGGGGAGAGCGGAAACCAGCGGTGGTCGCGCTGATCCGCCAGCCAGCGGCCAAGGGCATAGGTGACGCAAGAGCCCAGCGTGTTGCCGATGGAAGCAACGACGACAAGGGCAAGGGTGTCCCATCCTGCGGCCTGGAAGCCAAGAAAGACGATTTCGGATTGAAACGGGATCGGCGTCGCGGCCAGGAAGGCCGCGAGAAACAGGCCGGACAGCGCCATCACGACCGGGATCCCCAGAACCCGGCCGCAGGCGACAGCGGCCTCACTTCGCCTCGAGCGCAGCCTCTTCGGCGAGGGCGGGGCGTGGTTCGCGTGGCGGGCGACCGATGACTTCGCGCAACTCGTCCAGTTCGATGAAGTTGTCGACCTGACGACGCAGTTCGTCGGCGATCATCGGCGGCTGGCTGCGGATCGTGGAGACCACGGAGACGCGAACCCCCTGCCGTTGCAGGCTTTCCACCAAGGGGCGGAAGTCACCGTCGCCGGAGAAAAGCACCACATGATCCACGCGCGCGGCCAGCTCCATCGCATCGACGCACAGTTCGATGTCCATGTTGCCCTTCACCTTCCGCCGTCCCTGGCTGTCGGTGTATTCCTTCGCGGGCTTCGTGCGCATGGTGAAGCCGTTGTAGTGCAGCCAGTCGACCAGCGGGCGGATCGGCGAATAGTCGTCATTCTCCAGCAGCGCCGTGTAGTAGAACGCGCGCAGGAGCTTTCCCCGACGCATGAACTCCATCCGGAGAAGCTTGTAGTCGATGTCGAACCCCAGCGCCTTGGCGGCCGCGTATAGGTTTGAGCCATCAATGAACAGCGCAAGCCGTTCGTCCTTGTAAAACATTCAAAGGTCCCCTCAATGTCGCCGCGCGGTCCACGTCCTTCGTGTCTTTCGCACGTCGCGTAGTCAAATCCGTCGGCCAACATCCGGTGAATACCAGTCCGAAGGCTGATCCGACAAGGGAAGTATAGGAAAAAATTCTGTCTGATGGGTAAATCCGTGCAAGCCTTGGTTGCGTTGGGCGCAAACCTGCCATTCGAGGGCGAAACGCCCGCCGGGACTATCCTGCAAGCCGTCAAAATGCTTGCAGAAGAAGGCCTTTCGGTTCTGGCGCTTAGCCCGCTTTATGCGACCCCCTGCTTCCCGGCGGGGGCAGGGCCGGACTATGTGAATGCCGCCGCCGTTTTGCAGGTAAGGCCCGAAGTTGACGCGGCGTCAATTCTGCAACGATTGCATCAGGTTGAGGGGTATTTCGGGCGTATTCGCGAACAACGCTGGGGAATGCGGACATTGGACATCGACCTGGTGGGCTTCGGCGATTCGGTTCTGCCCGACGCGGCGACGCAGGATGCCTGGCGCAATCTGCCGCCCGAGGCGCAGGCGCGCACGACCCCCGACCGCCTGATCCTGCCGCATCCGCGGCTTCAGGACCGGGCCTTCGTGCTGGTGCCGCTGGCCGATGTGGCGCCGGACTGGGTGCATCCGCGGCTGGGCCTGACCGTGCGGCAGATGCTGGCGGCGCTGCCGGCGGCGGATCGGGAGACCGTGAAACCACTTTGATTTTGGCTGTTTTGCCGCTTGTCAAGCCGAACCACCCGGCATACATAGGCCACTTCCAGCGAAGCTTCCGATTGGAGTACCCTATGGCCCGCGTTACGGTCGAAGATTGCGTTGACAAGGTTCCGAACCGTTTCGAGCTGGTGATGCTTGCCGCCCACCGGGCGCGCGAGATCCAGGCGGGTTCGCCTGCAACAGTGGACCGCGACAACGACAAGAACCCGGTCGTCGCCCTGCGCGAGATCGCGGACGAGGCGCAACAGGCCGAGGTTCTGCGCGAGCGGATGATCGAAAGCTATCAGACCCAGATCGAGGTCGACGAGCCGGAAGAAGACCAGATGGCGCTTCTGATGGGCGGCGAGATGGATCGTCCGATGGTCGATGACATGTCGGAAGAAAAGCTTCTCCGCGCCCTGATGGAAGCCCAGGGCGAGTTCTGACGGGCAAAAGCCTGGTGGTGGGCCCGTTCAAGAGGTTGCGATGATCGACGTCGAAGACCTCATCGCCCTGGTTCGCAATTACAACCCGCGCTGCAATGCAGACCTGATCCGTCGCGCCTATGCCTACGGCATGAAGATGCACGAAGGCCAGATGCGGAAGTCGGGTGAGCTTTACTTTACCCATCCCGTCGCCGTGGCCGCGATCCTGACCGAACAGCGGCTGGATGACGCGACGATCGTGACGGCGCTGCTGCATGACACGATCGAGGATACGCGGTCGACCTATGCCGACCTGACGTCGATGTTCGGGGCCGAAGTGGCCGAACTGGTCGATGGCGTGACCAAGCTGACCAACCTGCAACTGTCGAACACCGAAAGCCAGCAGGCCGAGAACTTCCGCAAGCTGTTCATGGCGATGAGCCGCGACCTGCGGGTCATCCTGGTCAAGCTGGCCGACCGGCTGCACAACATGCGGACGATCCGGTCGATGAATCCGGACAAGCAGGCCCAGAAGGCGCGCGAGACGATGGAGATTTTCGCTCCGTTGGCCGGGCGGATGGGCATGCAGTGGATGCGGGAGGAGCTGGAGGACCTGTCCTTCAAGGTGTTGAACCCCGAGGCGCGCAATTCGATCCTGCGGCGGTTCCTGACCTTGCAGAAGGAATCCGGGGATGTGGTCCACAAGATCACGGCGGATATCCTGCACGAGCTGGAAAAGGCGCAGATCGAGGCGGATGTGTTCGGGCGGGCGAAGAAGCCCTACAGCATCTGGCGCAAGATGCAGGAGAAGGACCTGGCGTTTTCGCGTCTGTCCGACATCTACGGCTTCCGGGTGATCGCGGGCTCGGTGGCGGATTGCTACCGCATCCTCGGGGTGATCCATCAGCGCTGGCGGGCGGTGCCGGGGCGGTTCAAGGATTACATCAGCCAGCCGAAGACGAACGGCTATCGGTCGATCCACACCACGGTTTCGGGCCGCGACGGCAAGCGGGTGGAAGTGCAGATCCGCACGCGCGAGATGCACGAGGTCGCCGAGGCCGGGGTGGCGGCGCATTGGTCCTATCGTGAGGGCGTGCGGGCGGCGAACCCGTTTGCGGTGGACCCGGCGAAATGGATCGCGACGCTGACCGAGCGGCTCGACGAGGGGGATACGGACGAGTTCCTGGAACACGTCAAGCTGGAGATGTATTCCGACCAGGTGTTCTGCTTCACGCCGAAGGGCGATGTGGTGCAACTGCCAAGGGGGGCGACGCCGCTGGATTTCGCCTATGCGATCCACACGCGGATCGGCAACTCCTGCGTGTCGGCCAAGATCGACGGCATTCGGGTGCCCTTGTGGACCCGGCTGAAGAACGGCCAGTCGATCGAGATCATCACGGCGGAAGGCCAGCGCCCGCAGTCGAGCTGGATCGACATCGTGACCACGGGGCGGGCGAAGGCAGCGATCCGGCGGTCGTTGCGGGAAGAGGACCGGGGGCGGTTCGTCAAGCTGGGGCAGGAGCTGGCGCGGGCGGCCTTCGACCATGTCGGCAAGAAGGCATCCGACAAGGCGCTGCGGACGGCAGCGAAGATGCTGGGACTGGCGGATGAGAACGACCTTCTGGCGCGGCTCGGCTCGGCGGAAATGCCGGCGCGGCGGGTGGTGGAGATCCTGTACCCGGAGCTGGCGCAGGCGGTGGCGGACGAGGTCGACCACAAGCGCCCGGTGATCGGGCTGACGGCGGACCAGACCTTCCGGCGGGCGAATTGCTGTCAGCCGGTGCCGGGCGAGCGGATCGTCGGGATCACCTACCGGGGGCAGGGCGTGGTGGTCCATGCCATCGACTGTCCGGCGCTGGAGGAGTTCGAGGACCAGACCGCGCGCTGGGTCGACCTGCGCTGGGAGGCCGGGCGGCATTCGCCGGTGTTCACGGTCAGCCTCGACACCACCATCTCGAACGACGCGGGCGTTCTGGGGCGCCTCTGCACCTTGATCGGCGAGCAGAAGGCCAATATCTCGGACCTGCGGTTCACCGACCGGAAGCCGGATTTCTATCGACTTATCATCGACGTGGACTTGCGCGATGTGGAACATCTGCACATGGTCATGACGGCGCTGGAAGCCGAGACGGATGTGGCGCAAATCTCGCGTCATCGGGATTTGACACGAAGGCCGTAAGGCGACAAACGAAGGCCGTAGGGTCGGCAAGCCGGGCGGGCCCCGGGCGAAGGGACGGAAGTGGTTTTCAGGCGCAGAGATCCGTTAAGCTGGGGCGCATGGCTGCGCGAGCAGGTCTATCCCCGCTCGGGCTTCAAGCGTGCGACCCGCTATGTTGTCTACCGGATGCGCCGGTTGCCAGACCAACCGCATCGGGTGGCGCGGGGCGTCTTTGCAGGATTTTTCATCGGGTTTCTGCCCTTGCCGGGGCTGCAGTTCGTCGCGGCTTGGGGCATGGCGCGGCTGATGCGGGGCAATGTCCTTGCCGCCCTTCTTGGCACGTTCAACACAAATCCCCTGACGACGCCGCCCTTCACCGTCTTCTCGGTCTGGCTTGGGCATTGGATCCTGGGGATCGAGGCGCCTCTGAACTTCAAGTACATCTGGCATGCGCTGGACAATGCCGGACAGGACCTCTGGTTCAACTTCATGGCGCTTTTCGGGCCGGAGAAGGCGCGCTGGGACGGGTTGATCCAGTTCTGGAACGAGATCTACCTGCCCTGGTTCATCGGCGCGCTGGGCCCCGCCATCGTGATCAGCGCCATCGCCTATTACATCACCATCCCGCTGGTCGAAGCCTACCAGAAGGCCCGTGCCGCGACGGCGCATGAGCGGGCCGAGCGGCGCGCAAAGATGCGGGCGAAGCTGGCCGAAGCGGCGGCAAAGCTGAAGCGGCGCGGCGAAAAGGGCGAAGACTCGGATGACGACAGCCAGGGGTCGCCCTAGACTGCCGGAAAACGCGGGAAGGCCGGAAATGACTCATGCATTGCAAAAGCCCGGAAAGCTTCGGCTTGGGGTAAATATCGACCATGTCGCCACGGTGCGGAACGCCCGCGGCAGCGTCTGGCCCGACCCGTTGCGCGCGGCCCTGCTGGCGGAAACCGCGGGGGCGGACGGAATCACTGCGCATCTGCGCGAAGATCGCCGCCACATCCGCGACGCCGATATCGAGGCGCTGATGGCGGCGCTGACGGTGCCCTTGAACTTTGAATGCGCTGCCACGGTTGAAATGCAGGCGATTGCCCTGCGCCACAAGCCGCATGCCGTTTGCCTGGTCCCCGAAAAGCGCGAGGAGCGGACGACCGAGGGCGGGTTAGACGTGGCCAGCGACCAGAACCGGCTGACCGATTACATCACTCCCCTGCGCGAAGCGGGCTGCCGCGTCAGCATGTTCATCAGCCACGACCCCCGCCAGATCGAGGCCAGCGCCCGGATCGGCGCCGCCGTGGTGGAATTGCACACAGGGCTGTATTCCGACCTGCTGGCTGACGGACACACCGCGCTTGCGGAACGGGAACTCGCGTCCCTGCAAAACGGGGCGGAGCTGGCGGCAAGCCTGGGGCTGGAGGTTCACGCCGGCCACGGCCTGACCTATGACAATGTCGAACCCATCGCGGCGATCCCGGAGCTGGCGGAACTCAACATCGGTCACTTCCTGGTGGGCGAGGCAATCTTCCGGGGGCTGGAACCCGCCATCGAGGAAATGCGTCGCCGCATGGACCTGGCGCGCGGAGCCTGACAAGACCAACGCAGCGCCGGGCGCGGGCCTCACGTCAAAGGCGAAAGTGCAACAGGATCAGAACATTGTTGACGCAAATGCGCCATCGTGATCGACTTTCCGCCACGACCACAAGGTCGTTGCAGAAAGGAGTTCCCCATGAAGAACAAGACCCTGCTTGTCATCCTTGGCGTGCTGGCGATCCTTGCAGGCATTTTCGCCATTCTGAACCCCCTGGCGGGTTCGGTTGCCGTGACACTGATCACCGGCTGGAGCTTTCTGATCATCGGAGTGCTTCAGTTGATTGCCGTCTTCATGGAAACCAGCTGGGGCAGCCGCATCTGGGCGCTGCTTCTTGGGGCGCTGGCCATTCTCGCCGGCATCAGCCTTCTGGTGAATCCGCTGGAGGGCATGATCAGCCTGACCTATCTGCTGGCCATCCTGTTCATCGTGTCCGGGGCGTTCAAGGTCATCGCCTCTTTCAAGCTGCCCTCGGGCAACTGGAAATGGCTGGTGCTGATCTCGGGCGGGCTGTCCTTGCTGCTGGGGATCCTGATCCTTACCAATTTTGCGGCGGCGGCGTTGACCACGCTGGGGCTGTTGCTGGGGATCCAGCTGATCTCGGACGGCGCGTCCTTGCTGGGGCTGGCCCTGGCCGTGCGCCAGATCGAGAAGCTCTGACCGCAGGTTTCGCTTTCGGACCGGGCCTTGTTGTGGCTGGCCCGGTCCTCGATTTTTGCGGGGGGTGCGGATGATCCTGGGCATCGGCACCGACCTTGCCAATATCGAACGGATCGAGGCGGTTCTGGCCCGCCATGGGGACAGGTTCAAGGACCGGGTCTTCACCGAGATCGAGCAGAAGAAAGCCGAAAGCCGGGCGCGGGCGATTGCGGCCACCTATGCAAAACGCTGGGCGGCGAAAGAGGCCTGTTCCAAGGCGCTGGGCACCGGATTGCGGATGGGCATCGGCTGGAAGGACATGGCGGTGACGAACCTGCGCTCGGGCCAGCCGGTGATGCATGTGGCGGGCTGGGCGGCGGAACGGCTGCGGGCGATGACCCCTGCGGGGCACGAGGCGGTGATCCATGTGACGCTGACCGACGACCACCCCTGGGCACAGGCTTTCGTGGTGATCGAGGCCCGTCCGCTGACCCAGCCGGGGGCGGCGCGCGCTTGACTCCCCCGACCCCCGCGCGCATGTAGCCCCAAAATCATCAAGGCAGGACACCATGGCCAAGGGCACTACGGACGGCGGCTTCGTCGAGACCATCAAGACCGTCTTCTGGGCCCTGGTCATCGCCATCGGTTTCCGGTCGATCTTCTTCCAGCCGTTCTGGATTCCGTCCGAGTCGATGAAGGACACGCT
>JAGPEG010000115.1 GCA_018057165.1 Tabrizicola sp. | reverse complement strand
GCAGGGGCGCTTCTGCCTCGGGCGCAGCGCGGCGGCCGCCGAAAAGCTGCGGACGCGCGGTGCGCGGGGTTTCCGCCGCTGCACGTTCCGGTCGCGGGGTGACGGCGCGCGGTCGCCGTTCGCCCGGCTCGGGTGCC
Source organism: Tabrizicola sp. (assembly GCA_018057165.1). GTDB lineage: Bacteria > Pseudomonadota > Alphaproteobacteria > Rhodobacterales > Rhodobacteraceae > Tabrizicola. The sequence continues at coordinate 9,456 of JAGPEG010000115.1, read as the reverse complement.
GGTGCTGGTTCGGGCGCAAGTTCGGGCGCAGGAGCTTCGGGTTCGGCTTCGGGTTCAGGCGCGGCGGCTTCGGCAGGTTCGAAGGCCGCGTCCGGCGCGGACACCACCTTGGCCACCGTCCGGGCCAGATCCTCGGCTTCCTCGGCAACCGGCTGGGTCTGGGCGCGGGGTCGCCGCGCAGGCTCAGTCGGGCGCACTTCGGGGGTCGGTTCCGGTTCGGGCGCGGCCTCGACTTCGGCCTTCGACTTCCAGGTCGACTTCAGCGGCACCATGGGGGTGGCCGCCGCTTCGCCATCGGTGGCCACGCGCTTGATCCGGTCGGCAAACCGCCGGCGCGAGGGTGATTCCATCGCAGGTTCCGGCACCGGATCGGCGGCAACCGGGGCTGGCGCTTCCGCTTCGGGTAATGCCACAGCTTCCGCAACGGTTTCGGATCCGGCGTCCTGGTCTTCCACCGCATCAGAAGCGACCACGGCTTCGGCTTCCGGCTCGACCGCCGCCACTTCGGGCAGGGCCTCGGCCTGTCCGTCGTCCCCGGATTCTGCCACCGGCGCGCTGTCTGCGGCGGGCATCTCTGCCTGGGGCTCCGGCTCAGGCGGCGGCGTCCAGCTCTTCGGAGCCTCGGTCTCCTCGCCCGGTTCGGCAAAGCGGCGGGCCACAAACTCGCTGGCCTCGACATGCCGCGCCAGCAGCAGCTCGGCTGTGTCCATGTCGGCGCGTCGCCCCGACTGGACCCGCGTCTTGATCGCCGCGATCACCCCCGAAGCGCCGCTGTCGCGGAACAGTTCGCGGTTCACCGCGCCTCCCGGCGGCACCGCCGCCCGCGCCTGCTTGGCCGAGATCGACAGGATCTGCCGGAACTCCTCGCCCGCGCGCAGCTCCACCCGGTCGTGCATCGCCGTCGCCGACTCGCGGTTGCCCAGCAGGTCGACCTTGGTCAGGAACATGAAGCTGTTGTCCTTGACCGAATCCGGCAGGCTTTCCCACACCGCCTGTTCTTTCGGCAGGTAGGAGGTCGAACACCAGATCACGATATCCGCCCGCTTGCTGGCCCAGGTCGCGGCGCGCTTCTGTTCGGCCTCCATCGGCCCGGCGGAAACCTCCAGCAGGCTGATCACCTTCAGCGCCGGCAGATCCATTTCCAGCGTCACCAACGCGGGCGCCAGCGGCAGGACCTCGGCTAGGTCATGGCCGGGCAACAGCTTTGTGGTGCCATCTGTCAGGGTGCAGATCATCCGCGCCACATCGCCATGCTGGACGATGATCGTGGGCAGGCGCAGGGTTTCGGGCACGACGACCGCGCCCACCAGCAGGTTTAGGATCGAGGATTTTCCCGATCCCGGCAAACCGAGCAAGGCAACGCGGGCCGATCGCTCCAGCCGTTCGATCAGGCGTTCCGCAGCCTCCGCCGGGCCGCCTGCGGGCAAGAGCCCCCGGTCAAGTGCGCGGCCAAGCCGCTGGGCGACTGTCAGTTCTCCGTCCGGTTCTGCCATGTCTTACTTTATGACGGTGACTCGCCTTGGCCGCAACCTTACTGCCGACAAATCCTCTACCCCATGAGCAGGGTTGCTTTCTTGCACCGCCCGCACCGGAGGGCGCGGGGTCCGCGCGACCTTGGTCTCGGGGCCCGGAACCGGCAGGGGCAGCGGCTTCGGGATCGGCAGCACCGCATGGTCTGAGACCACCGTGGTCAGCCGCCGTGGCCGGGCCACCGACATCGACGGACCGCGCGGACGCTCTTCCTTCGGGCGGACCGAGGCATCGTTGACCTTGATCACGGTGAAGCTGATGTTGTCCTGATCGGGATCATCCAGCCTGATCAGCTCACCCAGCAGACGCTCGGCAATCTCGGTCGAGCGGGTCTTGCGGTATTTCGCCAGCACCTTCTCGATCTGGGCGTTGGTCAGGAACTGCAAACCGTCCGAGGCGCAGACGACGATGTCGCCGGCCATCAGCGCGAACGGCTTCGTCGGGCAGTCGATCTTCGGAATTCGCGTGCCCATCAGCACCGAGATCAGGCAGTTGCGATCCGGATGGTTTGCCGCGACCTGCGGGTCCATCAGGCCGGACTTCACCATGAAGTCGATCTGCGGCGCCATCGAATGATCTTCGTTCAGCTGGCTAAGCCTGCCGTTGCGATACAGAAACAGCGGCGAATCGCCGACCGAAATCCACCACAGCCGGTTCTCTACCAGCGCGGGCACCACCAGCGTCGCTCCCATCCCGTCGGTTTCCGGGTGGCTGCGGGTATGCTGGCGCAGGGTCTCGTTCGCCAGATCCGCGACATTGCGCAGGATTTCCGGCGCACGGGCCTCGAACGCCTCGACATCGGCGAAATGGAACTTCAGCTCGCTGAAGACTTCGGTCAGGACGATCTTCGAGGCGACATCTCCCGCCGCATGCCCGCCCATCCCGTCGGCAAGCACCACGAACCCGGCCTCTGCTCCGACCGGAAAATCGGCTGTGATCGCATCTTCCTGATAGTCGCGCGCACCCTGGCTGATGCCCGAGGCGACGTCATAGCGTGGCTCACGCGATCGCCATATCATTGCCATCTCCCTCGGAGTCGACCGCCGACCAATTGAAGTCGGCATTACACAACACTTTCAGCACCAAAGTCGTCTCGCCGATCTGGATTTCATCGCCGTCGCCCGCCACCGCCGTCGACAGCAGCGGCTTGCCGTTCAACCGCACCAGGTTCGACTTGCCGCCGTGGCCGACGTGGAACTGATGCGTCATCGGATCATAGGCGATTGCGGCATGATGCTGCCGCGAGATCGCCATGTCGCCGAAGTCGAGCGCGATGGTCTGGTCCGTGCCGCGACCGATCTGCGACACGCCGCGCATCACCGGAAAGGCGGCGCCACGGCCCGGTCCGGCTTTGATCACCAGCCAGCCGGTCGGATACATGACCACACCGGCCTTGTCGCCGGGCTCGATCGACTCGTCCATCCGGCCTTCGTCGAACAGCGGCACCACTGCTGCCGGCTGCGGCTCGAAGCCAAGGACACGGGTCTTGGTCCGGGTGGCACGGCGCCGCACACCGGCATCGGCCGAAATCTCGCGCGCGGGGGTCGGCACCGGAATCGCCGGTTGCGGCTCTTCCTCCATCTCCCAGATATTGACGACCGGCGTCGGACCTTCCTTCGCCACCACCGCGCTGTTCGCGGTCTGGGTCAGCACCTCGGGGGTTCCGTCCGTCAGCTTCGGAAAGCGACCGGCGGCCGGCCCGTTGCCACGGGCGACCGTCTTGATCGCGGCCTTGGTTGCCTCGATCTGTTCAGCCTCGCTGCCGTTGAAACGCGCGCCGCGCGCCGATTTCGCTTGCCGCCGAAAGAGCCAGTCGAAGAACTTCATATTTTCGTACTCCGTCCCGGGTCAGGCCCAGGGTCCATCCATCATTACCCGGACCGGGTTACCAGGACCTCAATGGGTCTGGATCCGTTCCTCCGGGCCAAACGCACCCGCCACCGTACCTGTCTGCCGCCGACCGCAAACCACCTTGTCCGGACCGGCGCAGCCTCGGGATACACTGCCCGCTTGATGGATCTTGCTATTGGAAGACTTTGTCCAAAAAATGATCCGAATTCGGTCATTTCGCGGATCGGAGCAGGTCAGGATACGCGGCTTACCACAAAGTCTGCAAGCTCAGAAAGAATCTCTCGCAGCGGATGCACGGGCAGGTTGTCCAGCGCCGATTTGGCGCGCGCGACCCAGGCCAAGGCATCACGGCGGCAGGCAGATATTGTGTCATGCTGCTGCAAGATCACCATCGCCTGTGCCAGATCGCCCTCGCCCTGGTTCCCCTTTTCGATCACCCGCACCCAGAAAGCGCGCTCTTCCGGGCTTGCTTTGGCAACAGCCTTGATCAAAGGCAGCGTCAGTTTCCTTTCGCGAAAATCATCGCCGGTATTCTTGCCGATAACCGCGTCCGAACCGCCGTAATCCAGCATGTCGTCAACAATCTGGAATGCAATTCCCAACGCATCGCCGTAATCGCGCAGTGCCTTTGTTTCGCCTTCGTCTGCCCCTGCGATCACCCCGCCCGACTCTGTCGCCGCGGCGAAAAGCGCCGCCGTCTTGCCGCGGATGATCTGAAGATAGACCGCCTCGTCGGTCGCCAGGTCCTGCGCGGCGGTCAGTTGCAGCACCTCGCCCTCGGCGATGGTGGCCGAGGCATTGGCCAGGATGTCCAGCACCCGCAGGCTGCCGGTCTCGACCATCAGTTGAAAGCTGCGCGCAAAGAGATAATCGCCGACCAGGACCGAGGACTTGTTGTCCCACAACAGGTTCGCCGTCGGTCGGCCCCGGCGCCGCTGGCTTTCGTCGACCACGTCGTCATGCAACAGTGTGGCGGTGTGGATGAATTCGACCGTCGCCGCCAGCTTCACATGGTCGTCACCCGCGTAACCCAGCATCCGCGCGGCGGCCAGCGTCAGCAGCGGGCGCAGCCGCTTGCCCCCGGCCTCGACCAGATGCGCGGTGACTTCCGGGATGCGCGGGGCATGCTCGCTGGCCATCCGCGCGCGGATCAGCCGGTTGACTGCGGCCATGTCCTCGGCCAGCGCAGCGCCCAGCCTGTCCTGCGGAGTGTTCTTCTGCACCGCGCTTTCGCCCACACCGTCCATGTCGTTCCGCCGCCCTTGCCCCGCGCGACCGGCGGGAGTAACCCGATTTCCATGAAGGAACTTCTCAGCACGACCGACCCGACGGTGATCGCCTTTGCCACGGTCCTTCTAAGGGGCGAGGGTATAACGGCCTTTCCGCTGGACGTCCACATGAGCGTCCTGGACGGCAGCCTCGGCATCCTGCCGCAGCGCCTGATGGTGGCCGACCAGGACCATTTCCGCGCCGTCGCCATCCTGCGCGACAATGATATCCCCCTGAAGACCTGATGTTCGCCGGGGATCAGCTCTCGGACGACAGGTTTCTCGGCGGTCGCCTGCACCTTCTGCAACCCCTGAAGGGCTACCGCGCCGCGACCGACCCGGTCTTGCTGGCCGCCGCCTGCCCGGCGGAACCTGCGCAAAGCGTGCTCGACCTTGGCTGCGGGGCGGGGGCTGCGGCGCTTTGCCTCGGGATGCGGGTGCCGGGACTGGTGCTGGCCGGACTGGAACTGCAATCCGGTTATGCCGATCTTGCCCGCCAGAACGCCGGACGCAACGGCATCGCGGTCGAGGTGCATGAAGGCGATCTTGCGCATATGCCCAGGGCACTTCGCCGCGATTTCGACCATGTCATCGCCAATCCGCCCTATTACCCTGCCGGTGGCAGCCCCTCGCCCGTTGCCGCCCGTGCCCGTGCGATGCAGGTCGAAACGCCGCTCTCCGACTGGGTCCTGGCCGCGACGCGCCGCCTGCGTCCCGGCGGCTGGCTGACGCTCATCCTTGGCGCAGATGGCCTGCCCGAGGTGCTTGCCGCCCTTGCCCCCCGGCTCGGCTCTGCCGCTGTCCTGCCGCTGGCCGCCCGCGAGGGCCGCGCCGCGTTGCGCGTCATCGTCCGGGCCCGCAAAGGTGGTCGCGCATCCTTCCGCCTGCTTGCCCCTTTCACCCTGCACCAGGGTCCGGCCCATGACGGCGACCGCGAAAGCTATACCCCCGCCGCCAATGCCGTGCTGCGTGACGGGGCCGATCTGTCCTCGGCATTCCACTGACGCCTTGCAACATTCGGTCACATCCCCGCAACAGGGGATGACACGACTCGGCTTTCGTGATGGACTTCCCCTGACAACAACCGAGGAGGACAACCATGACGATCACATCGCATCTGGTGGAACTGCGCAGGAAGCACGATACCCTCTCGGAAATGGTCGAAGAGGCGCAGCGCAGCCCCGGAATCGATGATCTGAAGGTCGCCGAACTGAAGAGACAGAAGCTGAAGCTGAAGGAGGAGATTACCCGGCTCAGCGCGCACTAGGTTTTTCCGGCGCTGGCCCGCGCGGCCAGCGCCGCCCCCCCGGTGATCAGCACCGCCGCGAGCGCGATGCTCCATGTCGGTCGGGCGATACCCGCCATCACCAGCGCAAGCGTCGACAGCAGGGGTGCCGCATAGCTTGCCACACCAAGAAGCTGGATATCGCCGCGTTTCATCCCGATGTCCCAGGTGAAGAAAGCCGCCCCCACCGGCCCGATCCCCAGCGCCAGCACCGCTGCCCAGCCGGACGGCCCGGTCGGCCAGACCGTGTCTTCCAGCGCCAGATGGGTGATCACCGACAGCACTGCCGTCGCCAGGCAGAAGACGGTGACGCTTTCTGTCGGCACCTCTCCCAATCGCCGCGACAGGATGGAATAGCCCGCCCAGGTCAGCGCGCAGAGGAAGGCCAGCCCCATGCCCAGAGCCGACCCGCCCGCCGCACCTTCACGTCCCAGCACGATCACCGCCGCGCCGGCAAAGGCGACCAGCGCGCCCCCCACATGCTGCGCCCGCAACCGCTCCCCCGGCAAGAGGCCGGAGAACAGCACGATGAACAACGGCCAGAGATAGGCGATCAGCCCGGTCTCGGCAGTCGGTGACAGCCGGAACGCGGTGAAATACAGAACGTGATAGCCGAACAGCCCGATGGTCCCGAAGGCATAGACCTTCCAGCTGACCCCCCGCAGCACGCCGAACCCCTGCCGCGCGGTCCAGACCAGCCCGATCAGCCCGCCGATCCCGAAACAGATCGCGTTCAACAGCAGCGGCGGCACCGGCGCGCTGCCGATGGTGAACAGCGCCAGCAGCGACCACATCAGGATCGCCGAAAAACCGATGGCTGTCGCCCTGGACCTGATCATCGCTTGCCCCTGCCGCACTTGCCGCGCATTCCTGCCGCAGATGCGTTGCTGCGTCCAGATCAGGTTATGGATAGGGCAGGTCCTTCGTGGCCTGTCGATGCCCGCAGCCGGCCAGGGCAGCCGTCATCAGCGAAGCGATTTCAGGGTTCCAGAACCCGCGCGCGAAGACCTTCTGATAGAACCCGTGTTGCGGTGAACCGTTGAGCTCGATGATACGCGGTCCGGATGGGGTGACGGCCACGTCGATGCATTTCAGCCCCTGCTGTGAGAAAACCTCGTGTACGTCGTGCGCAAGTTGCATGACTTCCGGCCAATGCGGTATTTGCGCCCCCGCCAGGCTGTAACCCGTCACCGGATTCACCGCCATATCCGTGCCGCCAAGCCTGCGTGCATCCTGTCCGCGCAGGATTTTCCCGGTCCGATGGTCGATGCTGCACAGCGTGTTGATGAAGGATGCGATGTCATCCACCATCTGCCCCTTGCCGGGCATCTTCATCGCCGCATAAAGCGGAACGACCTCACCGTCGATCCGCAGGGTGACGACACGGACAGATGAAATCACCGGCCCGACGATCTGCTCCAGGTCGGGGTGCGGCAGCATCAGGTCCTGGAAGACATAGCTGGCCGGGAAATACCGCAGGATCTCATCAGCAAGGGACGAAATATCGACGCGCGTCCCGTCGCCAAGAACCAGCGTGGCGCCTTCCCGCGCCAAGATGCTGATCGCGCCAACGCTGCGCGACCCATGCGCAGGTTTGCCGAAGACCGGCAGTTCTGTCCCGGCAAGGAACCGCTCCAGCTCTTGCTGGCCATGAAGGACCGGATAGGGACCACCCAGCCTTACCTGCGAAGCCACCGCACGGATCGGTGCGACCGGAAGGCCGCAGCGGGTAAGAAGCAGGTCGGTCAGCACCTTGTCGGTGAACAGCCCGCCCAGGCCGTTCGGCTTGGGCTTGAGTGCCAGGTTCATGGCCCGCGTGACGGAGTCGCCCAGAAACTCTGCCCGTTGTTCCGGGGTCAGGCCGGGCTGATGGGCGCCGTAGAGAAAATACTCTTTCCAGCCCAGGCGTTGCCGTCCGCGGCTGGCCTTGATGATCTCGGCGGCAAGGCGGAGTTGCGAAATCCCTCGCGCCCGTGCGGTCCGTTGCAGAGCATTCGAAAGGTCGAAGTTCCGTTGTGGAACCTTGGTCTTCAGAATCGTCTGCATTCGGCCACCATCAATGGTCTGTCGGCCAGCCAGCCTTGTGCGATCAGTTGGCCGACAGGCTCCGTGTCAGACGACGAATTGACCACCGTTCGCGCTGACTGTCGAGCCGGTGATGAACCCCGCCTCGTCGCTGGCCAGGAACACCACGATCCGGGCAATTTCCTCCGGCTCGCCCAGGCGGCCGACCGGGATCAGCGGGATGATGCGTTCGTTCAGCACCTTCTCGTCGATGGCCTTCACCATCTCGGTCGCGATATAGCCGGGGCAGATCGCGTTCACGGTGATCCCGGCCCGCGCCCCTTCCTGCGCCAGCGCCTTGGTGAACCCGAGGTCCCCGGCCTTGGCCGCCGAATAGTTCGTCTGCCCCGCCTGGCCCTTCTGCCCGTTGATCGAGGAGATGCTGATCACCCGGCCGAACTTGCGGTCCCGCATCCCCGACCACAGCGGATGGGTCATGTTGAACAGGCCCGACAGGTTGGTGTCGATCACTTCCTTCCACTGCGCGGGGGTCATCTTGTGGAACATCGCGTCGCGGGTGATCCCGGCGTTGTTCACCAGAATGTCGACGGGTCCGACCTCGGCCTCGACCTTGGCGATCCCGGCGGCACAGGCGTCATACTCCGCGACCGACCACTTGTAGGTCGGGATGCCGGTTTCCTTGGTGAAGGCCGCCGCCGCCGCGTCATTGCCGGCATAGTTCGCCGCGACCTTGTAGCCCGCCGCCTTCAGTGCGACCGAGATCGCCGCGCCAATGCCGCGCGACCCGCCCGTGACCAATGCAACCCGTGCCATCGTGATTCTCCTCCTTAAGGTATGTCAGCCTATCCCGTTGAAATCCTGTTACCGAAATGAATTCGGGCGCGCAACATTATTGCGCGCCCGAATTTTCATGCCGAGAGATTGCCGCATCGCGGCAACAGTAGGGTCAGCCGCGCTCAAGGCACATGGCGACACCCATGCCGCCGCCGATGCACAGGGTGGCAAGGCCCTTCTTCGCGCCACGGCGACCCATCTCGAACAGAAGCGTGTTCAGGATGCGCGCGCCCGAAGCCCCGATCGGGTGGCCGATGGCGATCGCGCCGCCGTTCACGTTCACGATGGACGGGTCCCAGCCCATGTCCTTGTTCACCGCACAGGCCTGCGCCGCGAAGGCCTCGTTCGCTTCGACCAGATCCAGGTCGCCGACCTTCCAGCCCGCCTTGGCCAGCGCCTTGCGCGAGGCGTGGATCGGCCCGACGCCCATGATCGACGGATCAAGCCCGGCGGTCGCATAGGATGCGATCCGCGCCAGCGGGGTCAGCCCGCGCTTGGCTGCCTCTTCCGCCGTCATCAGCACCACCGCCGCCGCGCCGTCGTTCAGGCCGGAGGCGTTGGCCGCCGTCACCGAGCCGTCCTTGACGAAGGCCGGACGCAGCTTGGTCATCGCGTCCATCGTGGCACCGTGGCGGATGTATTCGTCGGCATCCACCACCGTGT
>JAGPEG010000243.1 GCA_018057165.1 Tabrizicola sp. | reverse complement strand
CACTTCCTCGCGGCTGTAGCCGGTGGTGATGACGAAGGCATCGTTCACGTACTCGATGCGGGCATCGACGTCCGTGATGGCGATGCTTTCCGGGCTTTGCTCCACCGCCAGCGAGAGCTTGCGCAGGCCATGATGAAGACGGCGAACAGCCACAGCAGCCAGCGATAGGGAAAGTCCTTGCGCCGCTGCGCAAAATAGCCGATGGCCACCGGCATGGAAAAATACGAAAGGAATATCAGGATATCGCTGACCACATAGGTGGTCACCAGGGTCGGCGACCAGCTTATGCAATATCCGTGTGGAAGGTAGCCATTGGCGGCCAGGAGCCCGTTCAATTCGTCGATCATGGTTTTGCCCTCCGCGTGGCAACGGTGGCCTGCGTTGCTCTGCCCGTGGTGCGCGCCCTGATTTTCTCGGGATACATGGCGGCGGGCGACTACCCGCTGGTATCGCTGTAGTGCTCGGCGACGGCCGTAAATTCCTGGAAACCGGCAAGAAAGGCATCGGCCACGTCGGGGTCGAAGTGCCGATCGCGTTCGGCGGCGATCAGGTCGCGGGCATGGACAAACGGCATCGGCGGCTTGTACACGCGCGCCGAGATCAGGGCGTCGAACACGTCGGCGACCGCCATCAGCCGGGCAGCGACAGGTATGGATTCGCCGGCAAGACCGTCCGGGTAGCCACTGCCGTCCCACTTTTCGTGATGCCAGTGCGCGATTTCCTTGGCCAGGATCAGGAAGGCGACGGGCTTTTCGGCGTCGGTCTCGGCCTGTTCGATGGCGTCGGATCCGAGCCGGGCATGGGTTTTCATGATCTCCCATTCGGCAGGCGTAAGCGGACCGGGCTTGCGCAGGATGCTGTCGGGGATGCCGACCTTGCCGATGTCGTGCAGCGGCGCCGATTTGGTCAGCAGGTCGATATTGCGCGGCGTGAGGAAGGCGGAAAAGCGCGGGTGCGGGGCCAATCGCTGCGCCAGGATATGGACGTAGTTCTGCGTACGGTGGATGTGGTTGCCGGTTTCTGGGTCGCGTGTTTCGGCCAGGTGGGCCAGCGCCCGGATGCTGACCAACTGGGTCAAATCGTTCTCGACCATACGCCGGGCCACTTCCGCTTCGAGGGTGGCGTTCTTGTCTTTCAGCCAGTCGCGCGCCTGCTTGGCTTCGAGTTGCGTGCGCACCCTGGCCAGCACCAGGACAGGCTTGACCGGCTTGGCGATGTAATCGGCCGCGCCCAGCAGCAGGCCTCGTTCCTCGTCGTCGATGTCGGCCAGGGCGGTCAGGAAGATCACCGGGATGTCTGCGGTGGCGGGGTCGTCGTTCAGGCGTCGCAGTACTTCGTAGCCGTCCATGCCGGGCATCATCACGTCGAGCAGCACCAGATCCGGCCGCGGCGCGCTGGCCGCCGCGCGCAGGGCGCTTTCGCCCGAGTTTGCGGCGCGCACCTGATACTCCGGTCGCAGCAAGTGGGTCAGCAGCGACAGGTTTGTCGGTTCGTCATCTACGATGAGGATGGTTGCCTGTGGCACTGGACTGGGGACCTCCGAAGAAACCTGAAAACAGGTGAAGATGCTGCTAGCCTGACTCTTTGCTTACAGCAAAGCACAGGGTCAAGGGATACCAAGAACGCAGTGTGCTCCGAATCCGCAAATCGCGCGACAAACTGCTGTTTCTACGTAGTCGGGCGCGACCGGGTCAGGGGCGGTCGGCGGGAATGCCGCGCAATCGAATGTGGTGATCTGCGCTGTCAGGAAGCGAAAAGTCGAACGCGCCGCAAAATCTGTTCCTGTACCATTGATGCATTCAGGTATCAGCGATGCCGAAGGATCGGAAGGACCTACCGAGGTGCATCCATGAAAATCGTGATCGTCGATGACAATCTTTCAATGCGCAAGGTGTTGGCGGCCTTGTTCGAAAGCAGCGGTCACCAGGTTGTCGCCACGCTTGAAGACGGCTCCGGACTGGTCGCCTGCGTCAGGCAACTGCGTCCCGACCTGGTCTGCCTCGACTACAACCTGCCCGGCCGCAATGGCCTGGACCTGCTGCGCGACTTGCACTCGTCGGAGCCGGATACGGACGTGGTCATGATTACCGGCTCGAACGAGGCCGAACTGGAGGGCTTGGCCGCGGATGCGGGGGCCTGGGGTTTTCTCAAGAAGCCATTTTCCCAGCCCCAGATTCTCGAAGAACTCAAACAGGTCGAGGCCGCCCGGCGACTTGTGATCAAAGCTGCCTCCGCGCCGGACGGCGAGACGCCGACCGCGCCCGGGCGAGCGGCGCCAACGGCCGTGGTCATAGACGACAGCGGCTCGATGCGCCTGCTGCTGAAGGGCATCCTGGAAGATATCGGCTTGATCGTTCTCAAGACTGCCGGCAACGGGAAGGAGGGTGTCGAAGCGGTCGGCAAGCTCCATCCGGCAATCGTGAGCCTTGACGTCGATATGCCCGGCATGTCAGGTTTGGAGGCTCTTCCCCTGATCCGGCAGGCCAGCCCGCAGACCAAAGTCGTCATGGTCACCGGCAACCCGAGCAAGGGTTTTGTCGAGACCGCGATTGCGGGTGGTGCCGGTGGCTACATCCTGAAGCCGCTGCGTCCGGCCTATGTCGAAGGTTTCATGAAGAAATTGCTGCGGCCGGAGTAGGCGGGCAGATCCTCGACGCGGGATCGGCGCGGATATTCGGCCAGAGAAACCGCAGTCAGGTCCCGGTTTCCTCACGCAAGAGGCCAGCCAGGTCGGGCAGGCCGATGGCTTGCGCGCCATGGCGCAGCTGGAACTTCTCGCTGCCGGGGTAGACCACGTAGCGCCGGGTGATGCGCAGATC
>JAGPEG010000114.1 GCA_018057165.1 Tabrizicola sp. | reverse complement strand
TGCAAGGGTCGGGGCAGCCTGTCAGGGGCCGCCACCTACCGTGATTCCGGTTTCCGTTTGCAAAATGATTAGATTGCGTTTAGATGTCGGCTTGGGCATCACTCGCCAGCGCTGCGCGCTTGGTAACGCTAACGGAAGGCAGTTGCCGTGATGAAGGTCTTGCTGGCAGACGACCACTGGATCGTCCGGGACTCGCTGAAACACGCCATGCGCTCGGTCGGACCGCAGGTCGAGGTGCTGGAGGCGTCAAACTTCGAAGAGGCCGTCGATCTTCTGCGCAAGAACCCCGATACAGCCCTGATGCTGGTCGATCTGGTGATGCCCGGCTTTACCGAGTTCAACGGCCTGCGCATGTTGCGCTCGACCTACCCCGACATCCCGATCGTGGTCGTCTCGGTCCACGAAGAGCGCGACTATGTCATCCGCGCCATCGAAGAGGGGGTGATCGGCTATATCCCGAAAAGCGCCGAGGGCGCCGAAGTGCTGCGCGCCCTGACGCTGGTGCTGAGCGGCGAGGTCTATTTCCCGCGCAGCATCCTGCAGAACTCGGACCGGGCGCAATCGGCCTACCCGCAATCCGACCCGCGCGGCGCCGGTCGGGACGGCGGTGACGCCGAACTGACCCCGCGGGAAACCGAAGTGCATGCCCTGCAGGCCGCCGGCCACAGCAACGCCGACATCGCCGAACGGCTTGGCCTCAGCACCAATACGGTTCGGGTCCATCTGCGCAACATCTCGATGAAGCTGGCCCGGACCGAGGGCGCGCGCGCAACGCCGGGCGCGGGGCGGGGCCGACGCCCGTGACCTTCCGTTGGGTGGCGTCGGGCCAGGCGCAGCCCCTGCCCCGGTTGGCCGAAATCGCGGCGAGATCGGCGAAATGCCTGGTCTATTCCGCGGTTCTTGACGGCACGGCCCTGTCCCTGGAATGGTCCGTTGGCCAGGCCGGCCGGTTCGGCGACCTGCTGCCGATCCGGGATGCCCTTGGCCGCGACCCGCGCTTTCAGGCGCCCGACTCGGTCGTGGCGCATATCGAGCGGCTGCGCCTTGGCCGATCCTCCGAGGCCCGGTTTGCCATCCAGAACGGTGCCGCGTCGGACGGCTTCGTGCATGACAGCGCCACGGCCGAAGGCCTTGATGGCAACGGGCGCGTCCGGATAACCGGGATCGTGCGCGAAGTGATCGCGGCGACCACCCAGGACGATCCGGGCATCGCGGGATGGCCGCGCGTGGCCGTCGAGGCGATGGACCAGGGCATCGCCTGCTGGGACCGCCAGTCACGGCTTGTCTACTGGAACCCCGAATTCGAAAGCTTTGCCGCGGGCCTTGGCGCCCCGGTGGCGAAGGGTCGTGCGCTTGCCGAGTTCCTGTCCTTTCTTGCTGCCTCGCGCGAGATCGTGCTGAACGAGGTCCGGCCACCCGACTGGATCGCCGGGGTCCTGGACGACAAGGCCCGCGAACGGACAAGCGAATGGCTGTTGTCGAACGGGCGCTCGGTCGACGTGGGCTGGCGCGACCTTGACGGGGCAAGCATGACCACCGTGCAGGACGTGACCCGGTCGCGCAACGCCGAACGCGCCCTTCGGGATGCCAAGCGGCTGGCCGAAGAGGCCAACGACAAGAAAAGCCGGTTCCTGCGCGCGGCCAGCCACGACCTGCGCCAACCGCTGGCGACGCTGAAGATCCTGGTCTACAGCGGCATCGAATCGCGCAGCGAAGAAGAGTTGCGCGACCTGCTGCGGTCGATGGACGTGGCCGTTTCGGTGATGGACGAAATCCTGGGCCTGCTGCTGCAGGTCGGCCAGTTGGACGCCAACCGCATCACCGTGCAGCGCCACCATTTCCAGGCCTCGCAGATGCTGGACCGGCTGCGGCGCGAGTTCACTCCGATTGCCGAGAAGAAGGGGCTTACCCTGCGCGTCCTGGACAGTGCCGCCACGCTGGAGACTGACCGGGCACTGCTGGAGCGGATCCTGGGCAACTTCATCGCCAATGCCATCCGTTTCACCGAAACGGGCGGTATCCTGGTCGGCCTGCGCAATCGCGGGGCACACAAGGAAATTCAGGTCTGGGACACAGGTTGCGGCATTCCGAAAGAGCACTTCAAGAAGATCTTCGAGGAATTTCATCAGGTTGAGGGAAATGCTTCGGGCCGTCAGCGCGGGTTGGGCCTGGGCCTGAACATCGCGCAGCGCATTGCCGGGCTGTTGTCGCACAATCTGCGCGTCACTTCGCGGCCGGGACGGGGGTCGATGTTCTCGGTCGAGGTGCCGACCGGCAACATCTGGCAAAGCCGGGTCGGCGAACCGGAGATCAGCGAGGGGCTTGCCGGAGAATTCTTCGGCGCCTCGGCCCTGGTGATCGAGGACAACGACAACTTCCGCGCCGCGATGGAAGGCATGCTGGCCCGTTGGGGGGTGAAAGTGCTGGCCGCCCGCGACGGCGACGGGGCGTTGTCGCTGATCCGCAGCCATGCCTTCCGGCCTGACATCATCCTGGTCGACTACAGCTTTCCCGATGGCCAGACCGGAACCGAGATCCTTGGCAAGGCCCGCGCCGAGCTTCAGGCGCAAACCCCGGGCATCGTCTGCACCGCCGACACGGACCCCGACCTGCTGAACGCGATCCGGGCCAGCGGCGTGCCGTTGCTGATCAAACCGGTCAGCCCGGTCCGGCTGCGGTCGGTCATGCACCATCTGCTTTACGAGAACCCCGACCGTGTCGCCTGATCCAAAGGAGTGGAGGCCATGAACAGCATCAAGATCGGCAGCATGCTTCCCTTCCACGCCGCCACCCTGAACGACGCGACCGAGTTCCGAAACGGCGCGCAGCTGGCCATTGCGGAGATCAACGCCCGCGGCGGGATCAACGGACGCCCGCTGAGCCTGGTCTGCATCGACTCGGGCGACCAAAGCTCGGCCGCGCTGACCGCTGCGGCGCAAAGGCTGGTGGACGAGCATGGCGTCCATGCCATCATCAACGGCTACAACATGGGGTCGATGAACGCCGAATACGAAGTGGTGGCGGACGCCGGCCTGATCTACATCCACAACAACACGCTGATCCAGCACCACGACACCGTCGCCAGCGATCCCGAGCGCTACTTTGGCTGCTTCATGGGGAACCCGGCCGACTACTGGTATGGCCAGGGCTTCATCAAGTTCATCTCCTGGCTGCGCGATACCGGACAGTGGCGGCCCGAGTCCAACCGGCTGGCCATCATCTCCGGCTCGCGCCCTTACAGCATCGTGATCGCCAAGGCGATGCAGTCGGCCGCCCGCGACTTTGGCTGGGACGTCGCCTTTGGCCCGGCCGTCGTCGAGACCCCGACCCGCGACTGGAAGGCGGTGCTGGACAAGGCCCGCGCCTCCAGACCCGCGGTACTGGTGAACACGCATTTCTATGCAGGCGACCTGGCATATTTTCACAAGCAGTTCCTCGAAGACCCGTTCCGCTGCCTGGTCTACATGCAGTATGGCGGGGTGCATCGCAGCTTCATCGACATTGCCGGCGAACTGACCGAGGGTGTGATCGTCGGAACGGTGATCGGCCTCTTGGCCGATCCGATCGGACGAGCCTTCGCGGAACGCTACACAGCAGCTTTCGGCGCGGCGTCTACGCCCGAAGTGGGCTGCGCCACCTATGGCTCGGTGCATCACTATGCCATTGCCGCGGCCATCGCCGGGGGAACCGGGGCGCCCTATGACCCGACAGAGCAGAACCGCAAAGTCGCTGCCGCACTGCGCGCAACCCCCTATCGCAGCGTCGTCGGCACGATCAACTATCATCCGCGATGGCAGGCCGCCATTCCCTACCCCGACTACACCAATGATCCGTCCCTGGGCATGCCGCACCTGTTCTATCAGGTTCAGAAAGTGGGCCAGGAGCATGAGATCATCGCGCCGGAGCCCTACACAACGGCACGTTTCCGCCTGCCTAGCTGGTACTGACCGAGGCCAGATCTCCGGCCCCTGCCCCATCCCCAGTCTGGGCGGAAGCATCTTCACCGCCCCCGTTTCCCCTTGATCATCGAGCATTTGCGCAAGTTCACATCTGTGAACTGTCACGGGCGGAAGGTCTCGATCGGGGCGGTTCACAGCTGTGAACATCACGCAGCGCTTCGCCGCGACATCAGCGCCATGACCATCGGCCCGCAGGAAAACGCGCCGGCTGCCGCCTTGGCGGTCAGCGCGCGCAGGTATCCGCCCGGAGATCTGATATCCGCAAAGCGTTCCAGCATCGCGACGATGACGATCGACGCCTGTTCGGGCCCCATCAACCGCTGCGCTTCGTCCCAGGCAGAGGCACTGATCCCCATCGCCGGCCGGACATGGCAGGCAGCATCGAAAAGCTGGTGCCAGTGTCGGATGTCGCCTGGGAAAAAGGTCTTGAGGGCCGGGCAGGCCGCAAGCACAAGGTGAAGCGGAATCCTCGGCACCGCTCTGGCATCCACCTCGCCAACATCGGCCCCCTGCCCGTCCGTATCCGCATTCGGCGCATCGGCAGCCTCCCCTCCTTTTTTCAAGGCAGGTTCAAGATCATGGGAGTTTGGTTTTGAATTATGATAGTGATGCTCGGATCTGGCATCATTGATGTTCATTTCTTCTGTTTCCTGGCCGTCGATGGCGTCACGCGCCTGGTCAAGAAGCGCCTCTAGGTCGGCCCGGTAAGTAGTCAGATCCTCGAAAGAAAGCCGGCGGCGCAGCGCGCGGGCCGCAAGCGCGGCCTTGTCACGAAACTGGTCCCAAAGCCCCCGCCCAGGGTGGATCTGCTCGCCAAACTCCGCCAGCGCGGCCAGATCGCGTCGCATGAGGCTGACAACCTCTCTCAACCGCCTGACACGCTCCTCGGCCTCACGGACGGCCTCTGCGGCGCGCGCCACCTCTTCTGCCCGGGCATGAAGCGCAGACAGGTCGAAACCGAAGGCCACACGGTCATCACCTTGCTTGCGGACATAGCGCTTCCCGTTCGGGCTGTCGCGCCGCAAGAGAAAGCCGGTCTCGACCAGCCGAGTGAGGTGGCGCCGCATCGTCGAGCAGGGCATGCCATTCAGCCGCTCGCAGATCGCCTTGTTGGACGGGAAGACGACCATTTCGGCATTCCCGCCAAGCGCATCGTCCGGAAAAAAGCTGAGAAGCCCCTGCAGGACAGTCAGATCACGCTCGGTGACCCCAAAGACGGCCTGCGCCTTTGACAGCTCACGCAGGAGTTCCCACTTGTTGACAGGCTTGCCAAGCACAGGCGCCTCGGGCCGCTCGAACACGCGCAGATGGGCGTGCGAAATCGGCCGCTTGAACGGCGAGATCGGTGTGTACTCCATGATGTCATTCACGAAGGCAAAGAAAAACTGCTCCGCGAATCACATATGACTTGCGGTTCGTGCGCTGGCCCACTACCTTGAAAGTGCTAAGATCAAAGTCTGGGTCTCGTGGAGCGCAAGCTTTGCGGGACCTTTTCTTTAGCCTGTGCCGTGCCTCCTTGTCGCTGCTGCTCTGCCTCTCTTCACGGCTCGTTTCTCCCGCGATCGTGAAGCTCTTTCAGGATGTCCTGCGCGCGGGCGTCTAGCCACTCGGCGAAACCATCATCCACATCGGTCAGGTCCAGCCGAACCGCCCGGCTCGACCGCTTGACGGCGCCCACTGGCGTGCCATCGATGACAAGGGCCTTGGCCTTCGCACCCGGCTTCTTGCCGGATGCCGGGGCGGCCTTCTTTCTTGCTTGCCGCGCAACGGCCTCAAAAGCCGCCACCGAGGGATCGGCCAGAGGCTCGCCGTCGACCTGTTCGCTTGCCGCTGCCCTGGCGCGAACGTCAAGGGCTGCCCGGCAAAGGGCGTCGAGATCCACGCTGGTATCGGAAAGCTCCTGTGCCAGGGCCTCCCAACGGGGACGGCCGACGCCGTGCGCCGGTCCAATGGCATTGGCCAAGGCCTTCCCGACCGCCCTGGCCACAGAGATCGACATCGACACTGCCGATCGGGTTGCATTCAGCACTTCGGCAATCTGTGCCTGCGAGCCAAAGCCGCTGTCCAGCAGTTCCTGGGCAAAGAGCGCGCGCTCGATGTAACTCAGGTCGCGTCTGCCCGTGTTCTCGGAAACCTGGGCCCGAAGCGCTGCCGCATCATCCAGGTTCGCGATGAGGGCACGAACCTTGATCACCTTGTCAGAGGCGCGGATCGCCTCAAGCCGGCGGCGGCCATAGACAAGAAGATAACGGTTGGCCTCGACAGGGTGGCGCCGGACCAGGATCGGGACGGTCTGCCCGTTCTGTTCGATCGACGCGCGCAGGTCATCCACGTCCTGCGGATCAAGCCGGTCCGAATACCGATCGTCCTGAATCTCGGCGGGATCAAGCTCCCAAACGTGATGCGCATCCACGGCATCGCGCGCGGAACGCAGCGCCCGGTTGCTGGACATCATGCTGCCGACGACAGAAGGCGCGCCTGCCGTCGCCAGGCTGTCGAGCATGGACATGCGCTTTTTCTTGCTGTCGGTCATCAGCGACCCCACGTCTTCTGAACAAGCTGGGCAATCTCGTCGTTGACCGCATTCAGGCTTTCGATGGCCCGGTCGTAGGTCGTCCGAGTGAAAGCGCTGCGATCGACCTCGTAGAGGGTCTGCTTGGTCAGACCAGCGTCGGAAATCGCGGTCGACTTCAGCATGGGCGCGTTCAGAACCTTGTCGCCGTACATCGTGCGCAAGAACGCGACGATACGGTTCTGGGGTGCGTCGGTCGGCTCGTAACGGGTCAAGAGGTACCGCATCCAGTCATGCGACATGTCGGCGCCGCTGTCGGCGATGACATCCATCAGATCCGCGGTCATCCGAAGAAACTGGCTCATCGACATCACGTCCAGCATCTCGGGATGAATCGTCACCAGAACGCCGGTGGCGGCCGACAGGGCGGACATCGTCAGAAACCCGAGTTGCGGCGGGCAGTCGATCACGACGACATCGTATTGCTCATCGACCTGCGCCAGCGCCTCCTTGACGCGAAAGAAGAACAGGCCGGCGTTGCCCCGGGCAAGGGCCCGCGGAGTTTCATGCTCGAACTCCATGAGTTCCAGATTGCCGGGAATCAGATCGAGGTTGGGGATGTAGGTCTTGCGGATGACGGCCAAGATCGGAACCGGGTCTTCATACCGGATTGCATCGTAGAGGGTCCCGCCATCCGGCAGGTCGAACTCGGGCTGAACGCCGTGCAGGGCCGTCAGCGAAGCCTGCGGATCAAGGTCGATCGCCAGGACGCGGTAGCCGGTCAAGGCCAGCCGCTGCGCAAGATGGGCGGCCGAGGTCGTCTTGCCGGATCCGCCCTTGAAGTTCATGACACCGATGATCTGAAGATGATCTCCGCTGCGACGGCCAGGCAGATAGTCGCCGGGCTTCCGAGCGGTTTTCTCCAGCAAAACCCGCAAGTTCTGAACATCTTCGGCTGAATAGTGCCGGCGGTTACCCGAAGAGACCTCGGGCGAGGGCCCCTTGCCATCAAGGTGAAGCTTTCTGAGGTAGGAGTCGTTGACACCCAACAGGGCTGCCGCTTCTCCAGACGTGAATTTGCGCATAGACTTCGACGCGTCGGGCGGAAACAGGCTCTCGCGCTGAGAATGCAATTGTGCCGCCAGCAACTCGGAGTGCTGACGGATCACGGCGTTCAGGTCTTCCTGTGTATCAGCTCTGCTCATTCGCCCTCTCGCGTCCGCGTCGTGTTCACGGATTTTGGCGTTTAGTCGCCCTTTTCCGTGACTATTGCCGAAGGACTGAGATTCGTGCAAGGGCTTTCTAGATTTGGTGTCCAGGCTGCCGACGCGCACTAGAAGGACCCAGCCACCAGATCAGGCTTGCCTGGGCACTCCGAAGGGTCGACTTCATGATCTGTTCATCCATAGCAGGATGTCACGATGCAGGCCCCGACAGCGGGCAACTCGCTAGAATGGCCCGTTGGTGAAGGAACAGCTTCGCATCCTGCACGGTCATCAGAACCTCACCGCATACCTGTCGGGCGGTTGATCAACATCCGAGACAACGCTTCAATCTCCCAGCAGGTCCGCCGCCGGGTTCTCGCTGATCTCGACGTCGGCGTAGTACTTCTGCGCTTGCACGGCGGATCGGTGCAGGCTGAGCTTCATCGCCGCGGCCAGCGGTGCGCCGTCCAGCGCGGCCTGGGTCAGGAAGCCGGCGCGCAGGCCGTGGGGGGTGGCGAAGTCCTCGGGCAGGCCGGCCAGCCGCAGCCGGTGGCGCAGGATGGTGCGCAGCGCATCGGGGGCCAGGCGGCGGGGCAGGGGGCGGTCGGCCTTGCTGACCGGGCGGAACAATGGGCCCTTCGTGTCCGCCATCGCCTCCATCCAGTGGACCTGGGCGCGGGCGGCGCGTCCTTTCAGCGGCAGCTTCGGGGCCTGATCCTTTTTCGTGGTCTTGGTCTCCAAGAGCCGCACCCAGAGCAACCCCTTTGCGGCAAGGTCGTCGCGGCCGATGTCCTCGACGTTCAGCGCGGTGACTTCGGACCGCCGCCGCCCGCCACTGGCAAAGGCCAGCATCAGCATCGCCCGGTCGCGGATGCCGCGATGGCTGTCGTCGCAGGTGGCAAGCAGGGCCTCGAGGATGTCGCGGGTAACGGGCCTGGGGGATTTCGGGGCGCGGGGCCTGGCATTGGCGCGGCGGGCCTTCTGCCGGGCCTGTTGCACCAGCGGCGCCGAGAAGGGCGAGGCCAGGTTCCGCATCCGGTGAAAGGCCTGCCACGAGGCAATCCGGCGATCCAGGGTCGCCGGGGCAGGGCAGGTCAGCGCGACACGCAGGCCGATGGCGATCAGCTCCAGGGCCACATCCTGCGCCAGGCCGGGACGGTCGGTCAGGTCCTGCGCATGGTCCAGGATGAAGCGCAGGGCGACCTTTTCCTCCTCGGGCCAGGCCAGCGGCTGGCCGAAGGCCGCCATCTTCCAGGCCGAGACATAGGCCAGGTCGCGCTCCCAGGCGCGCAGGGTATTGGGCGGCGTGCCGCGCCGGTAAAGCTCGGTCAGCGCGGCTTCGTCGGCGTCCGAGAGCTGGGCGTAGGAGGGCAGGGCGAGGGTTTTCACGCGGTGGCCTTGCTTTTCAGGGGGTGCGGCGACATATTGCTAGCCAGACAGCTAGACAGGATGCGCGCCATGTGGACCTTGCAGGATGCCAAGAACCGGTTTTCGGCCGTGGTCGACGCCGCGTTGGCCGGTCGGCCGCAAGAGGTGACGCGGCGGGGACGCCCGGCGGTGGTGGTGCTTGCGGCCGAGGAATACAAACGTCTGGTGGCCGAGGCCGCCGAACACCGCGAAAGCTTTGCCGACCACCTGATGCACTTCCCCGGCAGTCCGGTCGCCCGGATGCAGGCCAAGCCGCGCGACGTGGCCTTCTGATGTACCTGCTGGACACCAACGTCATCTCGGCAATCCGGCGTCCCGAACGTGCGCCACAGGTGGCGGCCTGGCTGCGCAGCAAGCCGGAAGGCGAACTTTTCCTGAGCGTGATCACCCTGGGCGAGATCGAGCGCGGCATCCGCGCCCAGGACCGGCAGAACCCCGGGTTTGCGGCAGACCTGCGGGCCTGGGTCGACCGGACCGTCAGGTTGTTCTCGGACCGGCTGCTGCCATTCGGCGCTGATGAGGCGCGGATCTGGGGCCGCCTGTCGCAAGACATCGGTCACGGCGGAGCAGACCTGATGATCGCCGCCACGGCTCTTGCGCGGGGGGCGACCGTGGTCACAGGCAATGTCGAGGACTTTCGTCCGACCGGCGTGGCGATCGAGAACCCGTTCTGAGGACATTCCAGCCTTCCTTCCGGGGCCAGGATGCCGGGTTTGCCAGGTCTTTTCAACACCCACGATAAGGCAGACTTATCGCGTGTCATTACTGTCCCGCGATGTGCCTTGAGTCCTGCGCAAAATACGCGCATCCTGCGCACATGAAGCCGCCAAAGCCAATTGCAGTTGATGACGACCTGGCCCCGCCGGGGCTTTT
>JAGPEG010000242.1 GCA_018057165.1 Tabrizicola sp. | reverse complement strand
TTCGCTGGCGACGGTGTCGAACCGGCCAAGCGGCGTGTCCAGTGCGGTACGGCCCCCGTCTCCCTGCACCAGTTTGCCCTGAAAGATGTTGGATGACCCCAGGAATTCGGCCACAAACCTTGTGCCCGGCGTGCGGTAGATTTCCTGTGGTGTACCGATCTGTTCGATGACCCCCCGGCTCATGATCACAACGCGGTCCGCCATGGAAAACGCCTCGGACTGGCTGTGCGTGACGTAGACGAAGGTGATGCCAGTCTCGCGCTGCAGGTTCTTGAGCACCGACTGCATCCGGACCTTCAGCGCGGCATCCAGCGCCGACAGGGGTTCGTCGAGCAGCAGGATTTCTGGTTCCACCACCAGCGACCGGGCGAGCGCCACGCGTTGGCGCTGTCCACCGGAAAGCTGGCTGATGTTACGTTCGGCAAATTCGGTGATCTGCATCCGGTCCAGCCATTGTTCCGCCCGGCGGCGGCGTTCGGCCTTGCCCACGCCGCGCATCTTCAGCGCGAATTCAACGTTCTCGCGGACGTTCAGGAACGGGAACAGCGCAAGGCTCTGCCACACCATCGGGGTGTCTCGGCTCCAGGTCGGCAGGTCGTTGATCGGCTTGCCCGACAGGCGGATCACCCCTTCGGTCGGCGCCTCTAGCCCGGCCAGCATCCGAAGCGTCGTGGTCTTGCCACAGCCGGACGAGCCCATGATCGCCAGGAACTCGCCCTTCTTGATCTCGAAATCCAGCTTTTTGACGGCGACGAACGCGCCAAAACTTTTGACCACGCCTTCGAACGAAACCAGGGTGTCGCGGCTCATGGGGTTACTCCTTGTCGGCGGGCTTTTCGCCGTTACCGGACAGCAGAAGCTGCGCCAGGATCACAAGCGTCATGGAAAGGATGAAGACGAAGGTACCGATCGCGTTGATCCGCGGGCTGACCTGTCCTTGGAGGAAGCCCAGCACCTTCACGGGAAGGGTTTCGTTCAGGCCCGAAACGAACCAGGCCACGGCGAATTCGTCGAAGGACACGGCCATGGTGATGAAAAGCGCACCGAAGATTGCGGGGGCGCAAAAGGGCACGATGACATGGCGCATCGCCATCCATTCTGACGCGCCAAGGTTCCAGGCAGCAGGTTCAAGCGCCGGGTCCATCTGGGACAGGCGCAGGCGAATGATCGCCATAGCGAAGGGCGCGCAGACAACAACATGAGAGATAATGACCGACAGTGCATTGCCCGACAGGTTGATGCGGCTGAGGTAGGCCAGCATCGCAAGGCCAAGGATGATGACCGGAATCGTTGGCGGCAGAAGGGCAAGCGCCATATAGACCTGCTTGCCCGCAAATTTGTAGCGATAGTCGGTATAGGCCGCCCCAAAGCCCAGAAGGGTAGAGACGACGCCGACGATAAGCCCGACGAACAACGTGTTCCGGGCGCCTTCCCAAACCAGCGGGTCAGTCGCCACGGCGCGATACCAATCCAACGAAAACTCGCCCAACGGGATCGAGGGAAAGCGGTCGGAGTTGAAGCTGAAGACGAAGCTGGCCGCGATGGGCGCGAAAACGAAGGCATAGGCCAGCACGATATAGAAAACCAAAGCCCAGTCCACCGCCCGGTTGCGGTTCATGTCGGTGGCACCGCTCATTTCGATTTTCCCCCAGTCACTTGGACTTCCCCTTGTAGGCAAATTTCACTGCGGCGAACGCGACGGCCATCAGCGTGCCGATCATGGTCAGCGCAATGACCGCCGCGCGGGGCCATTGCTGGCCGGATTTCGTAGTGTCGGTGATCAAGATCGACAGCGTCGTCGGCTCACCCCCGCCCAAATAGACCGGGCTGACGAAATCACCAAAGGACAGGATGAAGCAGAACAGCGCCGCAATCACCAGACCTGTGCGAGCCGAAGGAATGACCACCTCGAACACCGTCCGCAGCCGCCCGCAGCGCATGTTGTGCGCAGCCTCGATCAGTGTGCGGTCGATGAATACCAGACTGAAAAGCTGCAGGAGGACAACCAGCGGGAAGGCCAGCGTCAGGTAGCCGATCATCGTGGCACCCACGGTGTTCAGCATCTGGAAGGGGCCAAGCCCGACCCAGCCGAGGATGACGTTGATGATGCCTTTGTCCGACAAGAATATCTGCCAAGAGTAGACCCGCACCAGATAGCTGGTGAAGAACGGGATCACCATCAGGAAGACCGCCCAGCGGCGGGCGGTGTCCGACATCTTGAAGGCGATCGCATAAGCCGCCGGGAAAGCCAGCACACTGGTCAGCGCGGCCGCGGCGGCAGCCAGTGCCAGAGTCGTGCCATAAGCCTGCCAGAAGACCGCGCGGCCATACATCGTGGTCCAGTTCACCGTGTCGAAGTCCGGCGACATCACGAAGTTCTTCACCGTCCAGAACGACAAGGCGACAAGGAACAGCAGCGGGAATACGAAGAACAGGACCTGCCAGACCAGAAGCGGCAGCGAGAAGGTCAGACTGTAAATGGAAATCGGACGTCTCATGAAATGCCGCACTCCGCGCTTGTAATGCGGACCGGCAGTGAGGGCACGGCCGGTCCGCGTTTGTCTTGGGTCACGAGTTCGGGCCCCGTCAGGCGCCCTTGTATTCCGACCAGAAGTCGTTCCAGGTCTCGAGGTCCTGCTGGATGGGCCACTGGCGATACTGGATGCGACCATTGCGGATCATGTCCATCGCGTTGCCGGCATCCTTGGTCATGCCTTGGCGCTTGGCTTCGTCGGGGTTCTCGGCCTGCAGGACTTCCCAGCCCTTCTGGTTCGGGATCAGCGCCGGATAGGCGGCCATCTGGGCCGATTTCGCCTGACCCTTGGCCGAGGTGATGTACTGGATCCACTTCTTCGCAAGATCGGCCTTGGTCGAGCCCTTGCCGATCGAGAAGCACTCCGACCACTGCA
>JAGPEG010000113.1 GCA_018057165.1 Tabrizicola sp. | reverse complement strand
TGACCGCATCCCTGACAAATTCGCTGGCGGCACTGCCGGTCGGCCCGGTCACTTGACCGCCGCAGACTGTGGCACAAGCGCAAGTTTGCCGCCTCTGCGCGGAAAATCGGGACAAAAAAGGCATCCCGCCCGAAGAATTCCTTCTCGCTGGCCGAATTGATCTGCTTTAGTGCCGCCAACACTGGGGATGACTCGGCCGGGTCAAGATCGAGGAGTGGGGCATTGATGATTCTGCGGAGCATGCTTCGGCACGCCCTGGTTGCCTGTGTGACCGGCGGTTGCCTGGTCATGGCGTCAATGGTTCAGGCTGAGGGCAACGACCCCGCAGTCTCGGGCAAGATCGAATGGGGCCTGTGGATCGACCGCGATGGCTGCCAGCATTGGTGGGCCGATGGCGGGACCGAAGGCTACATGGTGCCGCGTCGTGATCCGAAGACCGGCAAGCCGGTCTGCCTGAAGCAGACCAGCTGCCTGACGGATAGCACCGATACCTTCTTCGCCACCGCCAGCGCCACGCTGACCGCATCGGGCCGCGCGAAACTGGAAGATTACTTCCGCACCAGCAACGCCTTCTCCTATTCCATCGCGGGCCATACCGACAGCCGCGGCTCGGACGCCTACAACCAGGGCCTGTCCGAGGCCCGCGCTGCGGCGGTTGCCGATGTCGCGCGGTCGGTGGGTGCAGTGGTCGACGGCGTGACCGGCTATGGCGAAAGCCAGCCCGCCGCATCGAATGCCACATCCAAAGGCATGGCGAAGAACCGCCGTGTCGAAGTGCTCTGCAAGAAAGGCTGACCGCAATGACGCTTGCAGACACCATGGACAGGACCCGGATCGGCACCGGCAAGCGGCTGGCGCGCCTCGGGCTTGCGCTGCTGATCGGAACGGGCGTATCCGGCTGCGGCCGGTCGTTCTATGAGGTGTTCGAGGGCACCCAGCGTTATTCCGGCCCGGATTCGGTGATCGCGACCGCCGAGGATTACGGCGAGGATGACACGGGGCTGGTCGATGGTCAGGCGGCCATCGCCTATGACCCGGATGGCTGCCAGGTCTGGATCATCGACGACGGTGTCGAGGGCTATTCCTCGCCACGCTTCAACCCGAAGACCGGACTTCCGGTCTGTGATGGCAAATACCCGCCGGGCACCGTGCTTGGCCCCTATGAAACCGAAAGCGCGCCCGGACCAGACCGGGTGTCCGGTCCGGCGACCAAGTCGTAGCCCTGCGCACATTGTTCTGGAAAGCCCCGGCGCAACCGGGGCTTTTCTTTTGCGACCGGGCCCGCTTCGTCATCAAATTTCCATGATGCGACGCAACAAATTGTGTGCGTCTGTGGTTTCACTTGCCAGATGACGTATCTGCCTGCACACTTTCCCTGTGGCCCTGATCAAAGGAGACCCCATTGGGCATCAGCGCGCTGACCCCCCCGTCCGCCGAGGACATCATTGAAACCGTCCTCGAATTTCCCGACAACCGATTGCTGATCGATCTTTGCGGCGAATTCGACCGCAATCTTGCGCAGATCGAGCATCAGATGGGGGTGCATATCCTGCGACGCGGCAACCGGCTGGCGGTGATCGGCGACAAGGCGGCGCGGGAGCAGGCGGCGGCGGTCTTGCGGTCGCTATATGCCCGGCTGGAAACGGGGCGCAACGTGGCGGCGGGTGATATCGACGGCGCGATGCGGATGGGTCGTCCCGTTCCTGGAAAGCCGGTGGATGCCGACAGCGCGGAACAGATCGAACTGTTCAGCACGGGCATGGAGCTGCGGACCCGCAAGAAGCCGATCGAGCCCCGGACCGAGGCGCAGAAGGCCTATGTCGCGAATCTGTTCCAGAACGAGCTGGGCTTCGGCATCGGCCCGGCGGGGACGGGCAAGACCTACCTTGCCGTTGCGGTCGGCGTGACGATGTTCATCTCGGGCGCGGTGGAGAAGATCATCCTGTCGCGCCC
Organism: Tabrizicola sp.; assembly: GCA_018057165.1. Lineage (GTDB taxonomy): Bacteria > Pseudomonadota > Alphaproteobacteria > Rhodobacterales > Rhodobacteraceae > Tabrizicola. The sequence goes on along the minus strand of JAGPEG010000113.1, from coordinate 8,162 downwards.
GGCGGTCGAGGCGGGGGAACGGCTGGGCTTCCTGCCGGGGGATGCGAAGGAGAAGGTCGATCCCTACATGCAGCCGCTTTATGACGCGCTGAACGATTTCCTGCCGTCGAAACAGGTGGAAAAGCTGATGCAGGAGAAGCGGATCGAGATCGCGCCGCTGGCCTTCATGCGCGGTCGCACGCTGGCGAATGCGTTCATCGTGCTGGACGAGGCGCAGAATGCCACGACCATGCAGATGAAGATGTTCCTGACCCGCCTGGGCGAGGGCAGTCGGATGGTGATCACCGGCGACCGGACCCAGGTCGACCTGCCGCGCGGCACCGCTTCGGGGCTGGCGGATGCGGAGCGGATCCTGAAAGGGGTGAAGGGCGTCAGTTTCAACTATTTCACCTCGAAGGATGTGGTGCGGCATCCCCTCGTCGGGCGGATCATCGAGGCTTACGAGGCCGACGAAGCCCAGGGGTGACGGACGGCTTTCAGGCGGAGCGCTGACGCGCAAGGCTTCTGTCTCGTCGCCGGGCTTCGCCTCCTCCTCGGGCGATGGGGGCATTCTGCCCCCAAACCCCCTGATGATATTTGCACCCGTATGAAAGGGCAGGCGCTTGTTTTGGGCGCCCTCGGGCGCTAAGGGCCGGGCATGGAACTGGTCGAGACCATGATCGAGGATGCGCGCTGGGAAGCCTTCGGCCTGGCCGCAGTGGCAGATCGCGCCGGGCGGGCGGTTCTGGCGGGACTGGATCTGCCAGGTGCAGGATTCGCGATCAGCCTGATGGGCTGCGATGATGCGCGGATCGCGGTGCTGAATGCCGATTTCCGCGGCAAGCCGCAGCCGACCAATGTGTTGAGCTGGCCATCGGAAGAGCGGGGGGCGGAGTTTGCGGGCGAGGCACCGGAGCCTCCGGAGCCGGGGGAGGCCGATGATCCCGACCCTCTGGGCGACATCGCGATTGCCTGGGAAACCTGCGCCCGCGAGGCCGGGGAACAGGACAAGCCGATGGTCGACCATGTCACGCATCTGATCGTGCATGGCATGCTGCATCTGCTGGGCTACGACCATGTCGAGGAGGAAGATGCTGCGTTGATGGAGGGGCTGGAAGTGCGGATACTTGCCAGCCTTGGGGTTTCTGACCCATATTAGGGGCCGCGCCCGCGTGACGGGTGTTTTTTCGGACAAAGGATCGATGGGCAGTAGCACCGACGGGTCTCCCGCAGCGCAAGGCGCGCCGCTTGAGACCGATGAACCCGCCTCTGAAGGCCAACGCGGCTTTTTCGGCAGACTCCTTTCCGCTTTCAGCCCCGGCTCCGACGCGGCCACTCCCGAAGTGGCGCCCGGCACCTCCGCCGCGCCGCAGGGGCTGCATGCCTTGCGCCGGATGCGGGTGGACGATGTGGCGGTCCCCAAGGCCGAGATCGTGGCGGTGCCACTGGATATCGGCAAGGACGAGCTGGTGCAGGTCTTCCGCGACCATGGTTTCAGCCGGGTGCCGGTCTACAAGGGCACGCTGGACCATCCGCAGGGGCTGGTGCTGTTGAAGGACCTTGCCTTGCAGCACGGCTTCGGGGCCACCGGGCGGTTCAGCCTGAAGCGGCTTCTGCGTCCGATCCTCTATGCGCCGCCCTCGATGCCCACGGGCGTCCTGCTGCAGAAGATGCAGAAAGAGCGGGCGCATATGGCGCTGGTGATCGACGAATATGGCGGGGTCGACGGCCTTGTCACCATCGAGGACCTGATCGAGACGGTGATCGGCGAGATCGCGGACGAGCATGACGAGGAAGAGGGCGCGCTCTGGAAAGAGGAAAAGCCCGGCGTGATCCTGGCGCAATCCACCGCGCCGCTGGAAGAGATCGAGGCGGCGCTGGGCATTCCGTTGCGCGCGGGCGAGGAGGACGAGGAGATCGACACGCTGGGCGGTCTTGTGTTCCTGCGCTCGGGCCGGGTGCCGGCGCGGGGCGAGGTGATCGGCCACGAAAGCGGCGTCCAGTTCGAGATCGTCGATGCCGACCCGCGCCGGATCAAGCGGCTGCGCGTGCGGGCGCCTGCTGCGGGCGCCGCGTGATGCATGGGTGAAGCCTGGTTGACCGGCTGGCGCCGTGCGGTGCTGGCGGCTGCCCTGGGTGCGGTGGCTGCGCTGGGGCAGGCCCCCTGGGGGTTCTGGTGGGCCACAGTGGCGGCGCTGGCGGCGCTGGTCTGGCTTCTGGACCGGGTGCCCGACCGCCGGGCTGCGTTCTGGAGCGGGCTTCTGGCCGGGGCAGGGTATTTCGCGCTGGCGCTGAGCTGGATCGTCGAGCCATTCCTGATCGACATCGCGCGGCATGGCTGGATGGCCCCTTTCGCGGTGGTGCTGCTCTCGGCGGGTCTTGGCCTTTTCTGGGGCGCGGCGGCGGTTCTGGCGCGGAGCTTTGCCCGGCCGGCCCTGGGTTTCGTCGTGGCCTTCGTGGCGCTGGAATGGCTGCGGGGGGTGATCTTCACCGGCTTTCCCTGGGCGATGCTGGGCCATGTCTGGATCGGCACGCCCCTTGACCAGCTGGCCGCGCTGGGGGGGCCGTCGCTTCTGAGCCTGATCACGCTGGGAGCGGCTGCGTTGCCGGTGCTGTGGCGCGGGAAGGGGGCGGCGGGATCTGCGCTGATCCTGGCGGCGGCGCTTGGCTTCGGTCTCTGGCGTCTGGACCAGCCCCTGCCCGACCCGCGTCCGGGCACCGTGCGGCTGGTGCAGCCCAATGCCGAGCAATCGCTGAAATGGGAGGCCGCGCGGGCGCAGGACTTCCTCGACCGGCTTTTGCTGCTGACCGCGAAGGATGGCCCCGCCGACCTGACGATCTGGCCGGAAACCGCAGTGCCCTACATGCTGGAATATGCGCCGGAGGTGGCCGGCATGGTGGTTGCGGCCTCGGGTGGCAGGCCGGTGGCGGTGGGCATCCAGCGCGAGGAGGGGACGCGGTTCTACAACAGCCTGCGCGTCCTGGAAGGCGAGGGGGCGGAAACGGCGCGCTACGACAAGGCGCATCTGGTGCCCTTCGGCGAATACATTCCCTTCGGCGACCTGGCCTATCAATGGTTCGGCCTGACGGCCTTTGCGGCGCAGGCGGGCAACACCTATTCCGCCGGTCCCGGTCCGCAGGTGCTGGACCTTGGCCGCTTCGGCAAGGTGCTGCCGCTGATCTGCTACGAGGCGATCTTCCCGCGCGATGTCAACGCCGCCCCCGAACGCGCCGACTGGATGCTGCAGATCACCAATGACGCCTGGTTCGGCATCCGCACCGGCCCGTTCCAGCATTTCGCGCAAGCCCGTCTGCGGGCCATCGAGCAGGGCCTGCCGCTGATCCGGGTGGCGAATACCGGGGTCACGGCGGTGGTCGATGTGCATGGCCGGGTGGTGGAGGAGCTGCCCTTCGGCACGATGGCGGCGCTGGACATCCGGGTGCCCGGCGCCTTGCCGCCGACACCTTACGCGCGCTGGGGCGACGGGCCGCTGGCGCTGTTGCTGGCGGGCCTCGCCGCCGTTGCCTTCAACCGGAGGCGGCAAGCTGCCCATTGACGGGCCTGACGCCGCCGTCTAGTCAGGCGCATCTTTACCGCCACAACGGCTTCCTGGCGTGGCGGGAATTCATCCAACGGAGCACTTCCCATGAGCCGCCTTGACTATGTCTTCACGTCGGAATCCGTTTCCGAGGGCCACCCCGACAAGGTCTGCGACCGCATCTCGGATGCCGTCCTCGACGCCTTCCTGAAAGAAGAGCCGAATGCTCGCGTCGCCTGCGAGACTTTTGCCACCACCAACCGCGTGGTTGTGGGCGGCGAGGTCGGCCTGTCCTCGAAAGAGGCGACCAAGGCGATGATGGGTCGGATCGACGGCATCGTGCGCGATTGCGTCAGGGACATCGGCTACGAACAGAAGAAGTTCCACTGGGACAAGATCAAGGTCCACAACTACCTGCATGAACAGTCGGCCCATATCGCGCAAGGCGTGGACCGGGACGGGGCGGGCGACCAGGGCATCATGTTCGGCTATGCCACGCTGGAAACCGCCGAGTTCATGCCCGCACCGATCCAGTATGCCCATGCGATCCTGCGCCGTCTGGCCGAGGCGCGGAAATCCGGTGCCGAGCCGACACTTGGCCCCGATGCCAAAAGCCAGCTGACCCTGCGCTATGTGAACGGCAAGCCGGTGGAAGTGACGTCCATCGTGCTGTCGACCCAGCACACCTCGAAGCGGCAGACCTCGAAGGTGATCCGCAAGCTGGTCGAGCCCTATATCCGCGAGGTGCTGCCCGAGGGCTGGATCACCCGCAAGACCGAATGGCATGTCAACCCCACGGGGACTTTCGTGATCGGCGGGCCGGATGGCGACGCGGGCCTGACCGGCCGCAAGATCATCGTCGACACCTATGGCGGTGCAGCCCCGCACGGCGGCGGCGCGTTCTCGGGCAAGGACCCGACCAAGGTCGACCGCTCGGCGGCCTATGCGGCGCGCTATCTGGCGAAGAACGTGGTCGCGGCGGGTCTGGCCGAACGCTGCACCCTGCAGGTCAGCTATGCCATCGGCGTGGCCAGGCCGCTGTCGATCTACGTCGACACCCACGGCACCGGCCAGGTCGAGGCGGCGCGGATCGAGAAGGCCGTGGCCGAGGTCATGGACCTCACCCCGCGCGGCATTCGCACCCATCTGGATCTGGACCGCGCGATCTATGCCCGGACCAGCGCCTATGGCCATTTCGGACGCGCGCCGGAAGCCGACGGCGGCTTCTCGTGGGAGCGTACCGATCTGGTCGAGGCGCTGAAAACGGCGGTGTGAGCCTGAGCTTTCGCGTCTGTCGAACCTTGCGCGCCGCCCCGGACCTCGGGGCGGCGCGTCTCATTCAGGCGGGCGACACATATTTCGCCGCGATTTCCCCCGCACGTTTCTGCGCGGCCATGAATTCGGCGGCTGAGAAAGCCTGCACCGTCTTCAGGCCGGAGACGGCACCCGACGCGCCAGCCACGACCAGCGCCGCAAGCATGTTCTGCAGATTGTCGGATTCAGTGACCATGAGGAAATCCGACTCTCCGGTCGTGATGTAATACGACAAGAGCTTCCCCCCAGCAGCGGCGACCAGGGCCGCAGTGGCCGCCTCGCGGTCGGATGGCTTGGCAAGCAGCCCCTTCATCGCGGCCGCAGTGTAGTGTCCGGTGACTATGTAGCGTGCCATTCTTTGTCCCCCTGGCGCCTTCCGTCGGCCCAGTGCCCACGGGACGGGCGCCGGAGTGGACTTTACCACGGATCGCGCGCCGGGTATCGCCCGGCGTCAATGACCGCCGCCGCGCTTGACCTTGATGCCGCGAGGGCGGATGTAGCGGCAAGCGCCCGAGGCAGGGCCGCAAGGAGAGCGACGATGACCGAGACCGACGTGTCGGGGCTTACGCAACTGGGCCAGAAGGCCGGGCTTCCCGCCTCGCCGGACGCGGCCGTCCTTGAAAAGGTTCCGGCGGGCCATTCCGGTACGGCTTACGTCGTGCGCTTCACCGCGCCCGAGTTCACCTCGCTTTGCCCGATGACCGGACAACCCGACTTTGCCCATATCGTGATCGACTATGTCCCGCGCGACTGGCTGGTGGAATCGAAGTCGCTGAAACTGTATCTGCACAGCTTCCGCAACCACGGTGCCTTCCATGAGGATTGCACCCTGGATATCGGCAAGCGTCTGGTGGCGTTGCTTGATCCGGAATGGCTGCGGATCGGGGCCTACTGGTATCCGCGCGGTGGCATGCCCATCGACGTTTTCTGGCAGACCGGCACGCCGCCCGAAGCCGTCTGGCTGCCGGACCAGGGCGTTGCCCCCTATCGCGGGCGCGGCTGAGCTTGACCCGGCCCCGCGCGGGTCCTAAAGCGCCGCCATGACCGACAGCCCGCTCCCCGCCCGCCGCAACTTCTATGGCCGCATCCACGGCAAGACCCTGCGCGCCAGCCAGAAGGATTACCTGGCCGAGGATCTTGGCCCCCTGACCCTGCGCGGCGTGACGCTGGAGGAGAACCCCACACGCAGCAAGCTGGACCTTGGCTTCGCGGCGGGGCGACCCATATGGCTGGAGGTGGGTTTTGGCGGCGGCGAGCATCTTGTCCACATGGCGGCGCAGAACCCGGAGGTGACGATCCTCGGGGCCGAGCCCTTCGTGAACGGCATCGCCATGCTCTTGGGCAAGATCCGGGGGGCGGGGGTGACGAATCTCTGGCTGCATCCCGGCGATGTCCGCGACCTGTTCGACGTGCTGCCTGATGGCTGCCTGTCCAAGGTCTTCCTCAACTACCCCGACCCCTGGCCCAAGGCCCGCCACCACCGCCGCCGCTTTGTGACACCGGACTACCTGCAGCCTCTCGCCCGCATCACCGCGCCGGGGGCCGAATTGCGGGTGGCGACCGATATCCCCGACTATGTCCGGCAGACGCTGGAAGAGGTGCCTGTGGCAGGCTTCCGGCTGGAGCGTGAGGCGGGCCTGGGCGGGGCCTGGGAGGACTGGCTTTCGACCCGCTACGAACAGAAGGCGCTCCGCGAAGGGCGGCTGCCGCATTACCTGACCTTCCGGCGCTGGTAAGACAGGCGGGCAATTGGGAAAAGATCAAACTTCAGCATTTGCTCTTTTCGCAAATACTCCCCCCGGAGGGTCCGACCGCGCCGCGAGCCGGGCGGTTCAGGTGATGGACCCCCGCCAAAGCTTGCGCTATCAGGCCTCGGAGTGAAGGGGAGACCGATATGTCCGGCCATGGCGACGCGCAACCGATGAAATCCCGCAAGTCCGGGCCTTTGAAGGGTGTGGCCGAAGTGCCGGGCGACAAGTCGATCTCGCACCGCTCGCTGATTTTCGGCGCGATGGCGGTGGGCGAGACGCGGATCTCCGGCCTGCTCGAAGGTCAGGACGTGCTGGACACGGCCTCGGCGATGCGGGCCTTCGGCGCGGTGGTGACGCGGCACGGCGAGGGTGCCTGGACGGTGAACGGGGTCGGCGTCGGCGGGTTCCGGGAACCGGCGGATGTGATCGACTGCGGCAACTCGGGCACCGGCGTCCGGCTGATCATGGGCACGATGGCGACGACGCCGATCACCGCGACCTTCACCGGCGATGCGTCCTTGCGCAAGCGCCCGATGGGTCGGGTGACGGACCCGCTGTCGCTGTTCGGTGCGCGGGCCTGGGGGCGGCAGGGTGGCCGGTTGCCGATGACCATCGTCGGCGCCGCGAACCCGGTGCCGGTGCGCTATGCCCTGCCCGTCGCCTCGGCGCAGGTGAAATCGGCGGTGCTGCTGGCCGGGCTGAATGCTCCCGGCGAGACGGTGGTGATCGAGAAGGAACCGACGCGGGACCATTCCGAGCGGATGCTTCTCGGCTTCGGGGCCAAACTGTCGGTGGAGAAGACGGGCGAGGGCCATGTCATCACCCTGACCGGCCAGCCGGAGCTGCGCCCGCAGACCGTGGCGGTGCCGCGCGATCCGTCCTCGGCCGCCTTCCCGGTCTGCGCGGCGCTGATCGTCGAGGGCTCGGATATCCTGGTGCCGGGCGTCAGCCAGAACCTTACCCGGAACGGGCTTTACCTGACGCTGGTCGAGATGGGGGCCGAGATCGACTTCCTGAACCCGCGCGAGGAGGGCGGCGAGCCGGTCGCCGACCTGCGGGTGCGGTTCAGTGGCGCGATGCAGGGGATCGAGGTGCCGCCAGAGCGGGCCCCCAGCATGATCGACGAATATCCGGTGCTGTCGGTGGTCGCCGCCTTTTCCCAGGGCAAGACGGTGATGCGCGGCGTGAAGGAGCTGCGTGTCAAGGAAAGCGACCGGATCGACGCGATGGCGCGGGGGCTGGAGGCCTGCGGGGTTCGCATCGAGGAGGATGAGGATACCCTCATCGTTCACGGCATGGGACCGGGCGGGGTGCCGGGTGGCGCAACCTGTGCCACTCATATCGACCACCGGATCGCGATGAGCTTCCTCGTCTGCGGGCTGGCTTCGAAGGCGCCGGTCGCGGTGGATGACGGCTCGCCGATCCAGACCTCGTTCCCGGTTTTCGAGGGTCTGATGCGGGGTCTTGGGGCCGAGATCGAGCGGGGCTGACCCCGGCCCCTGCCTTCGTCAGAAGACGTCGAGCAGGTAGAGGATGATGATGATGGGGATCGGGATGCCGATCAGCCAGGCAAGCGCGC
>JAGPEG010000112.1 GCA_018057165.1 Tabrizicola sp. | reverse complement strand
CAACATGGACCCGCTGGGCATCTGGTCGATGGAGCCGAACATGCTCAACGTCTTCGTCTCGGTGGTGTTCGTGAACTCGCCCGGCGTGTTCCGCATCGTCCGGGGCCTGGTCATGGACATCAAGGCGCGCGACTATGTGGCGGCCGGCCAGACCCGTGGCGAAGGCCCCTGGTACATCATGCTGTGGGAGATCCTGCCCAATGCCCGCGGTCCGCTGATCGTCGATTTCTGCCTGCGGATCGGCTACACCACCATCCTCCTCGGCACGCTCGGCTTCTTCGGCCTCGGCGTCTCGCCCGACAGCCCGGACTGGGGCTCGACCATCGACGACGGTCGCAAGCTTCTGAACCTTTTCCCCCACCCGGCCCTTGCGCCAGCCCTTGCCCTCATGAGCCTCGTCCTCGGCCTGAACCTGCTTGCCGACGGCCTGCGCGAAGAAAGCCTGAAGGATTGATGCCATGACAGCCAGCGACACCGCCAGCGACTGGGACCCGTCCAAGCCCATCCTGGAAATCGAACACCTCTCGATCAGCTTCTTCACCCGCCTGCGCGAAATCCCCGCCGTGATGGATTTCTCCTGCACCGTCATGGCGGGCGAGGCGATGGGCCTTGTCGGTGAATCCGGCTGCGGCAAATCCACCGTGGCGCTGGGGGTCATGCGGGAACTCGGCAAGAATGGCCGAATCGTCGCGGGCTCGATGAAATTCAAGGGCCGCGATCTGGCCAGGATGAACGACGAAGAGCTGCGCCACATCCGCGGCTCGGAAATCGCGATGATCTATCAGGAACCGATGGCCAGCCTGAATCCGGCGATGAAGGTGGGCGCGCAACTGGCCGAAGTGCCGATGCTGCATTCCGGCATGTCCAAGGCCGACGCCTGGAAGCTTGCCCGCCAGATCGTCGCCGACGTGCGCCTGCCCGACCCCGAGCGGATCATCAACTCCTACCCGCACCAGCTTTCGGGCGGCCAGCAGCAGCGCATCGTCATCGCAATGGCGCTGATGGCCAAGCCCGCGCTTCTGATCCTGGACGAACCCACCACCGCGCTGGACGTGACGGTCGAGGCCGGGATCGTCGATCTGGTGAAGGAACTGGGCCAGAAATACGGCACCTCGATGCTGTTCATCAGCCACAACCTTGGCCTGGTGATGGATGTCTGCGACCGGATCTGCGTGATGTATTCCGGCGAGGCGGTCGAAACCGGCGCCGTGACCCAGGTCTTCGACGAGATGCGCCACCCCTATACCCAGGCGCTGTTCCGCTCGATCCCGCTGCCCGGTGCCGACAAGAACGCGCGACCGCTGATTTCCATCCCCGGCAACTTCCCCCTGCCGCACGAACGCCCGCCGGGCTGCAACTTCGGGCCGCGTTGCGACTATTTCCAGAAAGGTCGCTGCGACGCCGCCGAGGTGCCGATGTCTCCGGTGCCGATGAGCGACCGCCATGAAACCCGCTGCTTCCGCTGGGAAGAGATCGACTGGACCGCCGCCCCCGCCGCGCGCGAGGTGAAGGAAAAGGCCGAGATCGGCCGCATCGTGTTGAAGATGGAAGACCTGCGGAAATACTACAATGTCTCGACCGGCGCCTTCGGGGGAGGCGCATCGAAGGTGGTCAAGGCGAACGAGACCCTCTCTTTCGAGGCCCGCGAGGGCGAGACCCTGGCCATCGTCGGCGAAAGCGGCTGCGGCAAGTCCACCTTCGCGAAGGTGCTGATGGGGCTGGAAACCGCGACCTCCGGCTCGATCATGCTGTTTGACGAAAACGTCCAGTCGACTCCGATCCAGAAGCGCAACACCGACACCGTTTCTCAGGTGCAGATGGTGTTCCAGAACCCGTTCGACACACTGAACCCCTCGATGAACGTCGGTCGCCAGATCATCCGCGCGCTGGAGATCTTCAAGTTCGGCAAGTCCGACGCCGAGCGCCATCAGCGGATGCTGGAACTTCTCGACCTCGTGAAACTTCCCCGCGCTTTCGCCGACCGGATGCCGCGCCAGTTGTCCGGCGGGCAGAAGCAGCGTGTCGGCATCGCGCGGGCCTTCGCCGGCGGGGCCAAGGTGGTGGTGGCGGACGAACCCGTCTCGGCGCTGGACGTGTCAGTCCAGGCCGCCGTCACCGACCTTCTGATGGACATCCAGCGCGAGAACCAGACGACGCTTCTCTTCATCAGCCACGACCTTTCCATCGTGCGCTACCTCGCCGACCGAGTCATGGTGATGTACTTGGGCCATGTCGTCGAAATGGGCACGACCGATCAGGTCTTCTCCCCTCCCTATCATCCCTATACCGAGGCGCTCTTGTCCGCCGTGCCGATTGCCGACACCCGTGTCGAACGCAAGCGCATCGTGCTGGAAGGCGACATTCCTTCGGCGATGAACCCGCCACCCGGCTGCCCGTTCCAGACCCGCTGCCGCTGGAAGTCGCAGGTGCCGGGGGGCCTGTGCGAAATCGAAGTGCCGCCGGTGCAGATGCTGGAGGGCGGGCATCAGATCAAATGCCACCTCAGCCGCGAGATTCTGGCAAAGATGGAGCCGGTGATCAAGATCGCGGCAGAATAGCGACTGCCGCGAATTCTTTCCGACCTGCCCCGGTTTTTCTGCCGCCCTGGTTGACGAATCCTGCGCCCACCGGGCGTATGTATGGAAGTATGGACGGAAGGAAGACGCGAAACAGATGCCATCGGGGCAGGTTTCGGTCGCTCTGCGCTGCCGGGTTTACGCAGCGCGCGGTTGCTTCATCCTCGGCCCGCCAGCGGCGCGGATTAAGGCCGCGCGCGGTGCCCGCCCTAGCCCAGGATCGCCTTCACATAGCTTTCCGTCTCGGCGAAGGGCGGCACGCCGTCGTGTTCTTCGACAGCTCCCGGCCCCGCGTTATAGGCCGCCAGCGCCAGCTCCCAGGTGCCGAACTTGTCATACATCATCCGCAGATAACGCGCGCCGCCTTCCAGGTTTTCCTCGGCAATGTTGATGTCGACCCCCAGATGCTCGGCGGTTGCGGGCATCAGCTGCGCCAGCCCGGTGGCCCCCTTGACCGAGACCGCGACCGGGTTCCAGCCGCTTTCGCGCTGCACCAGCCGCAGGAAAAGATCCTCCGGCACGCCATGCTTGCGGGCCGCCGCCTTCGCAACCTCTAGGTATTCGCCCTTGTAGCTGCCACGATAGGCGGGAATGCCCCCGGCCGCCGCCGTCGCTTCGCCCTTCTTGTACTTGGGCGTGAACTTGACCGAGCCGGAATATTGCTTCTTCAGCTTCTTGTCGATCAGATCGGCCTGCGACTTGAAGATCGCCGTGCGCGATTTGGTCGAGCCGGTCAGGTTCAGCCCCTCGGCCACGACACCGTTCGGCGCACTCGCCAACAGCACCGCAACCGCAATCTGGCCAACGATCCGCATATCCGTGTCCACACTGTCCCTTGCGCACCCTTGAGGTGCGACCCGGCGTGACTATAGCCGTTCCACCCGGATTTTCCAGATGGGTCGTGGCCGGTATTCCGGACCCTGCCGAAGCTTGGTTGCAGCCGGGCAATGGGACGGTATAGGTTTGTTAACCATCCGCGGCGAAGCTGCCCCGGAGACCATCAGGGAGAATCGCATGGCGGGGTCAGTCAACAAGGTCATCCTCATCGGCAACCTCGGCCGCGACCCCGAGGTGCGCAGTTTCCAGAATGGCGGCAAGGTGGTGAACCTGCGCATCGCCACTTCGGAAACCTGGCGCGACAAACAGTCGGGTGAGCGCAAGGAGCGGACCGAGTGGCATTCGGTCGCAATCTTCAACGAAGCCCTTGGAAAGATTGCAGAGCAGTATCTGAAGAAGGGCTCGACGGTCTACATCGAGGGCTCGCTTGAGACCCGCAAGTGGCAGGACCAATCGGGCCAGGACAAGTATTCCACCGAAGTCGTGCTTCGGCCCTTCAATGGCAACCTTACCCTGCTTGGCGGTCGCGGCGATGGCAGTTCCGGCGGTGGTGGCGGTGACTACGGCGACCGCGACGAAGGCGGTCAGGGTGGCGGCTATGGCGGTGGTTCCTCGGGCGGCAGCCGGGGCGGCTTCGGCGGCGGCTCGTCTGGCGGCGGCGGCGGTGGCCGGTCCGACATGGACGACGAGATTCCGTTCTGAACGGTCGGATCGTCGCACGGCCCATAACCCTGCCCGGCAGCACTGGACCTTGACCGGCCCATTCCCTATATAATCGGTCAACATCCCAGGATCGAGACGAAGCCATGCAGGACCAGACAGAGGGTCAGCCTCTCATCAAACCCTCGACCACCGACCATCCGCTCTATCCGCAGATCGTCGAGGCCTGCCGCACCGTCTATGACCCGGAGATTCCGGTGAACATCTACGATCTCGGCCTCGTCTACACGATCGAGATCGGGCAGGAGAACGAAGTCGAGATCACCATGACCCTGACCGCCCCCGGCTGCCCGGTGGCGGGGGAAATGCCGGGCTGGGTCGCCAATGCGGTGGAACCCCTGCCCGGAGTGAAGCAGGTCGACGTCCAGATGACCTTCGACCCGCCCTGGGGCATGGACATGATGTCCGACGAAGCCCGGCTGGAACTGGGGTTCATGTAAGGCAAAGCGATGACTTTGCCAGCCACCCTGGCAAACCTTTTAATTTGCATCATGTGAAGGCAAAAGAATTCTCTTGCCTTTTGCGCAGGCAAAGCAAATTATTTGCTCATGTCACGCATCGTAGCCATCCTCACCGGCGACCTGATCGAATCCACCCAGGCTTCCCCCGAAGTCGTGGACGCGACGATGGCGATCATCCGCGACTGTGCCCGAAGCATCGGTCCACGCACCGATTTCACCCGTTTTCGCGGCGATGGCTGGCAAATCCGTCTTGAGCAGCCGGGGGATTGCCTCTGGGTCTGCCTTCTCATCCTCGCCCGGCTCCACGCCGATGCAGCTGCGCTGGGCTGCCGGATCGCCGTCGGGATCGGCGACGGATACACGACCGACGCAAGTGACCTGTCAACGGCAATGGGTCCCGCGTTCACGGCTTCCGGTCGCGCACTGGACCGGATGAAACAGGGGGAGCTGCTGGCGCTGGATGGAATGTCTCCAAACCGCGACAATCGGCAAGAAGACAGCGAAGCCGCTGTAAAATATGTAAAAATAGACACATTCCGCAAACTGGCTTTCACCGTTGCCGCCGAACTGGCTGGGCGCTGGACCACCGGCCAGGCCGAAGCAATGGCGCTGAAACTCGGTCCCGAAAGCCCTGCCGACGACCGGCTCTCGAACGAGATGATCGCTCGGCAACTGGGCATCACTCGTCAGGCGGTGGACGCGCGGCTAAGATCGGCCGACTATCGCATCCTGGACGAGATGATGTTGGCCTTCATTGCAGACTACATGCCGGAAGGGAGCATTCGATGACGGAAACCTTCATCGCCCTCCTCTTCGCCCATACGCTTGCAGATTTCCTGTTCCAGTCCAACTGGATGGCCGTGAACAAACGCAACCCGCTGGCGCTGGGGCTGCACATGGTCATCGTCTACGCCACAGCCGTCGCCGCCACCGGCTCGGTCCACCCCGCACTTCTGGCACTGGCCCTGATCCACATCGGCATCGACGTCGGCAAGCTGATCCTTGCCGCAGCCTGGAAGACCTCGGGCGGCCTCTCCCGCTTCCTGATCGACCAGGCCCTGCACCTGATCAGCCTCATTGCCCTGACCCTCTGGCTGCCCGACCTCTGGGCGCAAGGGGTCTGGGCTCCTGGCGTCCTCGTCACCGGCGAGGATGGCGGTCTTCTCGGCACCGGCCTCTGGTCCAGCGAAACCGCGTTGCCCGTCAGCCACCTGCCCGCGCTGATGGTCCTTCTCACCGGGCTGATCCTTGCCACCCGCGCCGGGGGCTTCGCGGTCGGCCTCTTGATGGAGCCCTTCGCCCCGCATCTGGGCAAGGGCGATGCCGGGAAAAGCCTGCCCGGCGCGGGCCGGGTGATCGGCCACCTCGAGCGCGGCCTGATCTACGCGCTCGTCCTTTTCGGGCAGGCGCAGGGCGTGGGCCTGCTCATCGCCGCGAAATCCATCCTGCGTTTCGGCGCGGTCAAGGACGACCGGCGGCTGTCGGAATATGTGATCATCGGCACGCTGGCCTCGTTCGGCTGGGCGCTGATCGTGGCCTATGCCACGCTTGCCGGCCTCGCCCTGCTGCCGCCGCTTGGAATCCAGCCCGCGACGCCCTAAGTTATGGCGAAAGGAGCTTCCTCATGTTCGGAATTCCCGGCAAGGCCGCCGTCACCCTGACTCCCGCCGCCATCCGCCAGATCGCGCGGCTGATGGCGCGTGAGGACAGCCAGGGCCTGCGCATCGGCGTCAAGAAGGGCGGTTGCGCGGGCATGGAATACACCATGGATTATGTCAGTTCGGTCAATCCGCTGGACGAAGTGGTGGAACAGGACGGTGCAAGGGTGATGATCGCGCCGATGGCGCAGATGTTCCTCATCGGCACCGAGATCGACTATGAGACGGGCTTGGTGGAAAGCGGCTTCAAGTTCCGCAACCCCAACGTGGTCGACGCCTGTGGCTGCGGCGAATCGATCAAGTTCCGCGACACGCCCGCCGCCTGACTGCGCGCGGCGACGGATTGTTCGCGATCTGCCGTCTTTCCCTTCTTGCCCCAACACGCTAGGCGTGTGCCACGCGCAGAAGGAATTGCAGCATGAAGAAACTCGCCGCCGGCAACTGGAAAATGAATGGCACCAGGGCCTCGCTGGCCGAGGTTGCGGCGCTGCTTGCCGCCCATCCTGCCCCGGCCTGCGAGATGCTTCTCTGCCCGCCCGCGACGTTGATCGCCCAGATGACCGGGGCCGCGAAAGGCTCGGCACTCAGGGTCGGCGCGCAGGATTGCCACGCCAAACCGCAGGGCGCGCATACCGGCGACATCTCGGTCGCGATGCTGAAGGACGCAGGCGCCACCCATGTCATCCTCGGCCATTCCGAACGCCGGACCGACCACGGTGAAACCGATGCCCAGGTCCGCGCCAAGGCCGAGGCCGTGGTGGAAGCAGGCCTGATCGCCATCGTCTGCATCGGCGAGACCGAGTCGGACCGCGACTCGGGCAAGACGCTGGCGGTGATCGGCAGCCAGATCGATGGGTCGATCCCGATGGGGGCGACCGCCGCGAACCTGGTGGTGGCTTACGAACCCGTCTGGGCCATCGGCACCGGCCGCACGCCCACGCTGGCCGAGATCGCCGAGGTCCACAGCTTCCTGCGTGGCCGGTTGCGCGGCTTGATCGGGCAAGAGGCCGAGGGCGTTCGCATCCTCTACGGTGGGTCGGTGAAACCGTCGAACGCGACCGATATCTTTGCCGTGCCGCATGTCGACGGCGCGCTCGTCGGCGGGGCCAGCCTGAAGGCCGCCGATTTCGGCGCCATAGTCACGGCGCTTTCCGCCGCCTGACGACCTTGCCCTGTCGCGGACGGGCCAGCCCGGCCCGCGGACCCCACCTAGGCTGACGCGATGACCAGTTTCGACATGACGACGCGCAGCACCCTGATCGCGTCAAACCTGATCTGCCTGGCCTCGATGGCGATCTGGGCGGCTGGCCTGCCGGCGGCCAGTCTGATCATCCCGCACATGCCACCCGTGGCCCTGACCGCCGCCCGCGCGCTCATGGCAACGGCGGTTCTGCTGCCGGTCTGGTGGATCGTCGAGGGCAGGTCCGCCGTTCTGGGGGCGAACTGGCTGCGGGGGGCCTGGGTCGGTTTCGTGACCCTTGGCATCGCCTCGTTCTTCCTCATCCTTGCGCTGCATTACAACGATCCCGTGACGGTCGCCATCGTCAGCGCGGTGATGCCGGTGATCGGCATCCTCCTGGAATGCGTCGCCGACCACCGACCCTTCACCCGCGCGCTGGCCATCGGGTTGGTCCTGTCGGTGGCGGGCGGTCTCATCGCCGTCAACGGGGCCGAGGGCGAGGTCAGCTTCGGAATCGGCGTCCTTGCCGCACTTGTCTCGGTCGCGCTCTACGCCTGGGGCTCGCGCGAGACGGTGAAGGCCTTCCCCGACCTCACGCCCCTTGGCCGCAGCGCGATCACCATCGCCGGCGGGGCCGTCGTCGCCACCGTTGCGGCGCTGGCCGATGGCATGCTGCGAGATCAATGGCCGGACTGGGCCGCGATCGGCTGGCCGGAATTCGGGGGCCTTGCCGCTTTCGGGATCGGCTCGATGGCCATCGCCCAGCTCCTCTGGATCGTCTCGGTCGGCCGCATCGGCATCGGCGCCGCCTCAATGCACATGAACGCGGTGCCGTTCTATGTGATGCTCATGGTCTTCATGGCGGGCGGTCCCTGGAACTGGTGGCAGAGCCTGGGGGCGGCCATCGTCGTGACCGGGGCCGCCATCGCCCAGGGCCTGCTGGGGGGAGCCAGACGATGATCACCCTTTCGCAATCGCCCAAGGACCCGGATTTCGTCCAGGACCCCTACCCGTTCTACGAACACGCCCGCGCAGGCGGCCCCTTCTTCCACTGGGCAGACTACACCCTGACCTGCACCGGCAATGCCGCCGCGGTGAACGCGATCTTCCGCGACCGCCGCTTCGGGCGAGAGCCGGTGGAGTCGCCGGTGATCCCGCCGCATCTCGCCCCCTTCTACGCGGTCGAGGCGCATTCCATGCTCGAGCTGGAGCCGCCCCGCCACACCCGTCTTCGCAACCTCGTCCTGCGCGCCTTCACCTCGCGCCGGATCGCGGGCCTGGCCCCCGACATCACCGCACTGACCGAAGAACTGGTCGCCGCCTTCCCGACGGGCGATTTCGACCTCCTGCAGGCTTTCGCCCAGCCCCTGCCCGTCCGCATCATCGCCCGCCTCCTCGGCGTGCCCGAGGAGATGGCCCCAGACCTTTTGCACTGGTCGAACGCAATGGTCGGCATGTACATGGCCGGCCGGACCCGCGCGATGGAGGACAAGGCTGTTGCCGCCACCGAGGCCTTCGTCGCCTTCCTGCGCGCCTACGTCGAGAACCGCCGCGCCCGTCCCGCCGATGACCTGATCACCCAACTCATCGCCGCCGAGAGCGAGGGCGAGAAGCTGTCCACCGACGAGCTGATCACCACCTGCATCCTGCTTCTGAACGCAGGCCATGAGGCCACCGTCCACACCATCGGCAACGGGGTGAAGACGCTCCTCGAAACCCGCACCCCGCTGACCGCCCTCGCGCCCGAGAACGTGGAAGGAACCGTCGAGGAAATCCTCCGCTTCGATCCGGCGCTGCACATGTTCACCCGGCATGCCTATGAGGATGTCGAGGTCATGGGCCACACCTTCCATCGCGGCGATCAGGTCGGCCTCCTCCTCGCCGCCGCGAACCGCGACCCCGGCGTCTGGGACGATCCCGCCCGGTTCAACCCGTCACGCCCGCCGAAACCGCTCGCCACCTTCGGCGCGGGTCTCCACTTCTGCGTCGGGGCGCCGCTGGCCCGGCTGGAACTGCAGATCGCGCTGCCGATCCTCTTTCGGCACCACCCGAAGCTCGCCTTGGCCGCAAAGCCCGAATACGCCGACGTCTACCATTTCCACGGCCTCCGCGACCTTCGCCTAAGCCACTGATTTGCTCTTTTCCAAATACTCTCGGGGGTTTGGGGGTGAAACCCCCATCGCCGAGGAGAAGGGCGCAAGCCCGACGACGAGACAAGAGGCTTGCGCGTCAGCGCTCCTTTCAGAAACCGTCCCTCACAGTGGCAAGACGGTCGTCGACTTGATCTCTTCCATGCTCAGAAGGGCCGTCACATTGTAGATCCGCACCTCGGAAATCAGCGCCTGGTAGAACGTGTCATAGGCCCGCGCGTTCTTCACCCGCACCTTCAGGATATAGTCGATGTCCCCCGCCAGCCGATGCGCCTCCAGCACCTCGGGTCGCTCGCGCAGCGCCTTCAGGAATTTCCGCTGCCACTCCGCCTCATGCTCGGAGGTGCGGATCAGCACGAAGAAACAGGCCTCCAGTCCCAACGCTTCGGCATCGAGGATCGCCGTCGTCCGGGTGATCACCCCCTGCTCGCGCATCCGGCGGATCCGGTTCCACACCGGCGTCTTCGACGACCCCACTTTCCGCGCGATTTCGTCCAAGGACTGCTCGGCATCCTGTTGCAGTTCGGACAGGATTTTCCGGTCCAGATCGTCCAGCGC